>JBAZCA010000004.1:0-158957 GCA_041671125.1 Patescibacteria group bacterium
CGGAATCGCTAGTAATCGCGGATCAGCCATGCCGCGGTGAATACGTTCTCGGGTCTTGTACTCACCGCCCGTCACGTCAAGAGAGTCGGTAACACCCGAAGGCCCCTCACGGGGACTAAGGTGGGACTGATGATAGGGACGAAGTCGTAACAAGGCATCCGTAGCGGAAGCTGTGGATGGATCACCTCCTTTCTAGGGAGAAAGGGATTTACGATTTTTGATTGTCGATTTTCGATTAGAAAATTGATCAGTCGGTTATTGATAAATCCAAGGTCGAACGATTACTATCTATTTTCTCTTAATTGCAGATTGTAGATTGATAATTGTTAAACGTAATTGGCGCCTGTTAGCATTGAAATGACGCGGAAAGCGGGTTTTTTAGCCCGCTTTTTGTTGTTTTTGCGATAATCCGGCCGGGACGCTTTTTATTGCCGCGTTTGATTTTAATTAATAGCTATATTATAATCCAGGTGCCAATAATTCCCTTTAAAAATATGGGTATAATCGCCGGGCTTAAAAAACAACTGGCAATCTCAAAAAAATTCGCCTCCTCTCTGTCTCTGGTTATAATTATCTCCGGGATTTATCTAGCCAGCTTTTATAATTATCTGCTTTTCCATTCTTTGGCAGAACTTGTAAGTATAACAATTGCCCCGGCAATATTTATTATTATCTGGAATTCAAGGGATTTCGGCGATAACAGTTATTTTTTGATAATCGGAATTGCCTTCTTTTTTATCGCGATCATTGACGCTTTTCATCTTTTCGCCTTTAAGGGCATGAATGTAATTGGTCAGGGGGCAAATTTGGCGACTCAACTTTGGCTTTCAGCCAGATACCTGGCTTCTATAAGTTTTTTCGCGGCGCCTTTTTTTATTAAGAAAAAACCGAAAATTAAAGCGGTGTTTGGCGCCTATTTTATTGTTACCGCTCTTATTTTTCTTTCTATTTTTTATTGGAAAATATTTCCTGTCGCTTATGGCGCGGACGGGCTGACGCCTTTTAAGAAAATCAGCGAATATATTATTTCCGCCCTTTATTTTGGATCCATTATAACTCTTTACGTTAAGCGCGCGAGTTTTGATAAGAGAGTCCTTAGCCTTGTTTACGCGTCTTTATTTATTCGGGTAACCGCCGAGCTTTGTTTTACTCTTTATGTCGGGGTTTATGATATTTTCAATCTTTTTGGTCATCTTCTAAGGATTGTTGCCGTTTATCTTAATTATCTCGGGATTGTTGAGATAGCTCTCTCAAAGCCCTACCGTCTGCTTTTTAAAAATCTTAAGGACTCGGAAGTGGCCGCCAAGATTAATGAAGAGCGTTATCGGTCAATTGTTGAACTTTCGCCGGAAGCGATTTTTGTCCACCGGGAAGGGGAACTCCTTTATTTTAATCCGGCTTGCATGGAATTATTCGGCGTGAACAATGAACATGAGCTGAAACGAAAAAAAACTTGGGAGCTGATCGCGCCCGAATCGCGGGATAAATTTTTAAAGATCCATCAGGAAAATTTATTTAAAGAGGACGCGGTTTCTGTTGGGGAATTAAAAGCGGTTGATTTAAACGGGAAAGAAAAAGAGGTTGAGATCAGGGAAAAACGGATTTTTTATCAGGATGTTCCGGCCATTCAGACAATAATGATAGATATAAGCGAGCGCAAGGCTATGGAAGAAACCCTTATAAATGAAAAAAATAAGCTGATCCGGGTGCTGGATTCAATGGAGGACGGAGCCTACATAATAAATGAATTTTTTGATTTTGAGTATGTCAACCCGGCTTTAAAAAAAGTATTTGGCAGTCCGGAGGGGAAAAAGTGCCACGCGTATTTTTACGGGCGGGAGGAAATATGCCCCTGGTGCAAGATGGGAGATGTTCTTCTGGGAAAAATCGCCCGCTGGGAACTGTATAATGAAAGGGTTGGCCGGGATTTTGATCTCATAGACAACCCGGTAAAAAATAGCGACGGAAAAATTTCTAAGCTTACGATTCTCCGGGACATTACCGAAAATAAGCGGATGGAGAAGCTCCTTCGGGAATCCGAGCGCCGTTATCGGACTATTTTTGAAAACACCGGATCGGCCACCATGCTGATAAATGATAATGGCGTCCTAGCGCTGGTTAATTCCCGGCTTGCAAGCCTTTCCGGATACGCGAAAGAGGAAGTAGAAGGAAAGATGGATTGGGGTGTGCTTGTTGATGCCGGCGATTTTGACCGGCTGGAGGAATATCGGCGGTCAAGGCTCATGAATCCGGCTAATGCCCCGAAAAATTACGAATTTAAATTCAAAACAAAGGATAATAAAATCCGGTTTGTTTACGCGAACGCGGAAAGGATGCCGGAAATAAAAATGACGATTATCGCCCTGATTGACGTTACGGAAAAAAGGGAAGTTGAAGACGCTTTAAAAAAAGCCCATGACAACCTGGACCGGCTGGTCAGAGAAAGGACCGCGGAGCTCGTTGCCGCCAATGATAAATTAAAGATTGAAGTTTTCGCCCGCGAGGGAGCGGAAAAACAGCTCGCGATAAGAAATATTATACTCGGATTCCTTTCCCAGGCAGGAAACCGGAAAGAATATCTTGATTTAATAACAGGCTACCTTAAAAATTTATTTCAATGCCAGTACTTGGGCATAAGAGTGATTGATGAAGAAAGAAGGATTCCGTATGAGTCTTATTCGGGTTTTTCGGATGAATTTTGGAAAAGCGAAAACATGCTTTCGCTTGATAAGGATGACTGCATCTGTATCCGGATCGCGGCCGGAAAGCCGGAAGCGGTTGACGCGCCTTACCTTACCAAACACGGCTCTTTTTATTCGGGCGACACGCTGAAGCTTTCGTCCGGCCTGAGCAATGAAGAAAAAAAATGTTTCCGGGGAACCTGCGTAAAAAGCGGTTTTTTAAGCGTTGCCGTAATTCCTATTATTGATGAGGGAAAAATCGTCGGCGCCATCCACCTGGCCGACAAGAGAAAGGAGAGATTTTCCCGGGAGCAGATTGAGATTCTTGAGCAGTTAAATTTGTTAATTGGAGAGGGAATCGTAAAATTCAATTTATCGGACAGAATCCAGAAAATGAACGAAGAACTGGAAAAGCGCGTTTATGAACGCACGAGTGACTTAAAAAAATTCCAGCTGGCGGTCCAGAACGCTTCGGATTTGATTATTATTACCGATACGGATGGAAAAATTCTTTTTGTCAATAACGCGGCCGAAGAGCTTACCGGCTATGGCCTAGAAGATATTATCGGGCAGACGCCTTCGCTTTGGGGCGATGAATCGGCTGAAAAGTTTTACGCTGAAGCTTTTAATAAAATCAGGGAAAGTAAAACTCCGTTGAGCGGCGAAGTGACTAATTATCGCAAAGACGGGAAGAAATTTATCGGTGAGCTTAGGATTTCTCCGGTGTTGGACGAAGCTAAAGAAGTAATTTTCTTTGTTGGCATCATGCGGGATATTACTCTGGCTAAGGAAATTGACTCGGCGAAAAGCGAATTTATTTCCATGGCCTCGCACCAGCTCCGCACCCCATTAACGAGCGTCGGACTGTCGGTTGAATTACTTATCCGCGGAATTTATAACAGTCTTGATGGACGGCATCAAGGGTATTTAAAAGAAATCCATAGTTCAACCAGAAGAATGACTGAACTGATAAGCGCCTTGCTTAACGTATCCCGGATTGAAATGGGGACGTTCGCGGTTAAATTTGAGTTTCTGGAAATCACCGGCCTGGTTTCAAGAATCCTTGAAGAGCTGGGAGAACAGTTTGCAAACAAGAAATTATCTTTGGAAAAAAAATACGCTCCGGAAATACTGGAAGCCAATTTTGACCCCAATATTTTCCGGATTATTTTTGAAAACATCGTGACTAACGCCATCCGCTACACTCCGGCCGGAGGAAAAATAACCGTTGGTATTAAAAAAGTCGACAAAAAAATCGTGGTGAGCGTTAAAGATACTGGTTACGGTATACCGGCCGAAGACCAGGAAAAAATATTTTTAAAATCCTACCGTTCGGATGCGGCCAAGAAAATTTCATCCGACGGAACCGGACTGGGACTCTATATCGCCCGTTCGGTCGCGGAAAAAGTCGGCGCGGAAATACGCGTTGAGTCAAAAGTCGGCCAGGGCTCAACCTTTTACTTTGAAATTCTCGCTGGATAGGAAATAAAAGAGAATGAAGCCCCCCCCGAGCTGACGCCCGGAGTTTTCGGCGGAGGCGGATAAAAAAAGACGGGGCGCTACCCCGGTCTTAGCTTTTCTTGCGGTTATCGGCTGGCGTTAATCCGGTAGCCGACGCCCCGGACGGTTTCAAGAACTTTGCCGTTTTTGTCGCCAATTTTTTTTCTTAAGTTCGTGATGTGAACGTCAACCACGTTGGAAAAAGAGTCAAAGGCAAAATCCCAAAGGTTGGAGGTTATTTGTTCGCGGTTTAAAACCTGGTTCGGGTGGCGCATCATGTATTCAAGCATGGAAAATTCTTTTAAAGTCAATTTGACTTCTTTCCCGTTCCGGTAAACTTTTTTTTCAGTAGTATTTAAAGTAAGGTCGTTCATTTGCAACTCTACCGCCAATATCGGTTTCGGCCTTCGGAGCAGGGCCTTAATCCTCGCGATAAGGATTTCAAAGGAAAAGGGTTTTATTAAATAATCATCAGCCCCGACGTTTAAGCCCGAGACAATGTCGTTAATGCCGTCTCGCGCTGTCAGCATGAGAATTGGAGTGGCGATTTTTTTTTCGCGGACATGTTTGCAAACGTCCATGCCGTTTATTTTAGGCAGCATAATATCAAGAATAATAAGATCATAATCTTCGTGGTTCATCTCAATCCGGTTTTGACCGGCCTCGCCGTCAAGGACATAATCAACTGTCCAGCCTTCGGATTCAAGGCCGTCCTTTACCAGCTTAACAATGTTTTCCTGATCTTCAACGATTAGTATTCTCATAAGTTTAGCGATAAATCCGACCTTAAATTAACGGCCAAATGAATTATTCTCAATGTTAATATATTATTCCAAAAAAGACCAGATGCAACTAACGTGATATCCGTATTATATTTATATTGTATTAATTTCTTATTAAGACGGAATCAGGGTAAAAATAAGGCTAACTCTTGATTTTTTATAAGACTTTTGTTATATTAAGGGGGAACTTGCGAGAGTTCTGTTTTATTATTATAAAAAGGTTTGTCCCGCGGAATAACAACGAATCAGGGGCAACTAGCTCAGCTGGTTAGAGCGCGTCCCTGATAAGGACGAGGTCGGAGGTTCGACTCCTCCGTTGCCCACACAGGAATTTCCAATTTACGATTGTCAATTGCCGATTTGTATTTTTTCATTTGGCAATTGCAAATTGGCAATAGTCAATTTCAATAGCGGGGTAGAGCAGCTGGCAGCTCGCCAGGCCCATAACCTGGAGGCCGAGGGTTCGAATCCCTCCCCCGCAACATAGAAATTTTCAATTTACGATTGCCAATTGCCGATTTGTATTTTTTCATTTGGCAATTGCAAATCGGCAATTGGCAATTCCATTGCCTCGGTAGCTCAGTGGTAGAGCAAATGACTGAAAATCATTGTGTCGTCAGTTCAATTCTGACCCGAGGCACATTGTGATTTACAATTTACAATTTTTAATTGACAATTGTAAATTGGCAATCGGCAATTCCTATCGGGGCATAGTGCAACGGCTAGCACGAGTGCTTTGGGAGCATTTAATCCCGGTTCGAATCCGGGTGCCCCGACATATAAATTTACAATTGACGATTGACGATTGACGATTTTAGATTGAATTTTTTAATTGATAATTGTAAATTGTCAATTACGATGCGGGTGTAGTATAGTGGCTAATTATGGAGCCCTTCCAAGGCTCAGAGGTGGGTTCGATTCCCATCACCCGCTCATATAAATTTTCGATTTACGATTGTCGATTGTCGAATCAAAAAACAGGGTTTTGCGCCCTGTTTTTGATTGAAGTTTTTAAATCTGTTAAACTGAACCTATTGATTAGTTAATAGTAAAATGCCACCTTAAATTACAAAAATATGCGCAAATCAGTTTGTTTAAAAATTCTACGTCAATGAAATCTATTTTTATACTGTTTTATGCGTCTTTATTTCGCGAAGCTCAATAACTGGTTTAAGGAAAATTGGCTCCGGGCGGCGGTTTTTTTCGTGCTATTAGCCTGGTGCAAAATTTTTTTGTCGGTTCCGATTAACCTCGTTACAGCCGACCTCGGCCGCCACATAATTAACGGTCGGCTGTTTATTGAAAATAATTTAGTTTCTCATGCCAACCTTTTTTCCTTTACTTATCCCGATTTCGCCTTTATAAATCACCACTGGGGATCGGGTGTAATTTTTTATTTCGTAGAAAAAGTCTCTGGTTTCGCGGGGTTGTCGTTTTTCTATATTTTACTCAGTTTAATTACTTTCAGCGTATTGTTTTTTTTAGCAAAAGAAAAATCATCTTTCGGCTCAGCCGCCGTCGTATCGCTGATTGTGATTCCCCTTATCGGCGAACGGGCCGAAGTTCGGCCGGAAGTATTCAGCTATTTTTTAGGCGCGATTTTTTTACTTATCCTCTCCCGCGCGCAAGACCTTAAGATTTCCGTCCGGTGGCTTTTTCTACTACCGATCCTGGCTATGCTTTGGGTTAACCTGCACATCTATTTTATTTTTGGCATCGGCGTTATGGGCCTGTTTTTAACCGAAAATATTTTTTGGCTTTTTTACGGTGAAAAAAGAAAACGCGCGATCAGCCTTTTAAAAAGTCTTATTCCCGCTTTTGTCCTCGCGTTAGCCGCCCTCTTTATCAATCCCTTTGGCTGGAAAGCGATTATTTATCCGTTTAAAATATTCGGCAATTACGGTTATCGCGTCGTGGAGAACCAGTCAGTTTTATTTTTAGAAAAGCTGGGTTTTTACCGGAATGCCAACCTGGCTGTCTATGAATTTGTCGTTGTTATTTTTTTATTGGTCATGATTTTTGCTCTGATATTCAACCGGAAAAAAATGAGTCCGGTATTCGTCGGCCTTGGCGTTACCGTAAGCGCGCTGGCTTTTTTCGCTTTAAGGAATTTTGCGTTATTCGGTTATTTTATTTTGCCGGCACTGTCATATTTTATTTATTGCCTTTTAGCCGGCTTGCGGGAGAGGTATGTTTTTTTCCGCGGAAAGGAAAAGGCGACCATTATTTTTTTAGGGGTTGTATTCTTTATTTTTACCTTTTTTCAGGTTAAAGAGAAAATACTGAATAACGCCGACTCGGAATTAGGGCTCGTTCCCGGCGTTAATAAATCGGCGGATTTTTTTAAAAAGGAGAAGCTGGAAGGCCCGATTATGAATAATTACGATATCGGCGGCTACCTGATCTATCATCTTTATCCTGCGGAAAGGGTTTTTACCGATAACCGGCCCGAAGCCTATCCGGCGGATTTTTTTCGGGAAATATATATCCCGGCCCAGGAGGATGGCGGCGCCTGGAAAGCGCTTGATAACCGTTACGGTTTCAACGTAATATATTATTATTTAGGCGATGCCACTCCCTGGGGTCAGAAGTTTTTAACGGACCGGATTGACGATCCGGAATGGGCGCCGGTTTACGCTGATTCTTACGCGATAATTTTTGTTAAAAACGTTGAAAAAAATAAATCCATCATAGAGCGTTTCAGGATTCCGAGGAAATTTTTTAACATAAGAAGCTGATTTTATGGCTGGAAAAAAGCTGTCTGTCATCATCCCGGTTTTTAATGAAGAAAAAACGCTCGCTGAGTCTCTCGCCCGGATTTTTAAGGCTTCGGTTTCAGATTATGAAAAGGAAGTTATTATTATTGATGATGGCTCAACCGACGGTTCACTTTCCGTTCTTAATGAAATGCGTTCAACCTATCCTTTTTTCTTATTAAAGCACGCGAAAAACGTCGGTAAGGGCGCGGCCATCCGTTCCGGATTTAAAGCCGCTAGTGGAGATATTGTCTTAATCCAGGACGCTGACCTGGAATATGATCCGAGCCAATGGCAGCTTCTTCTTAAAGAGTTTGAAAATCCTGATGTATTAGCCGTCTTCGGTTCAAGGAACATGAACCCAAAAAGGCGGGGTTATTGGCATTATGTTTTTGGGGTTAAACTTTTAACCATGCTCGTTAACCGGCTTTTCGGCTCAAAACTAACCGATGTTTATACCTGCTATAAGGCTTTCCGCAAAAGTATTCTTGACGGCCTGGAGTTAAAAGCCAACGGTTTTGAGATTGAAGCGGAAATTACCGCGAAGCTATTAAAAAAAGGCCTTGCCATAAAGGAAGTGCCGATTGATTATTTTCCCCGCAAGTTTTTCGAAGGAAAAAAAATAAAATTTCAGGACGGGTTGAAAGGTTTTTGGATGATAGTAAAAAGCAGGATTTTCCGATAGTAGAGACACAAAATTTTGCGTCTCTACAGAATTTTGTGTCTTACCCCATTTTTGATTTGATAAACCCATAAATTTTTTCAAAGGCTTCATCAGGCGAAAGATCGGTCGTATCAAGGACAAAATCGTAATGCGACGGGTTGAAGACGTCAATCTGGTAGTATTTTTTATAGCGCAGGCGGTCTGATTCCATCCGCTTTTGCTGGCTTTTTATGAGATCATCTAAACTGTTTAAATCGCGGTCTTCGTTCCGGTGATCGGTTTTTTTTAGTTCGTTAAAAATCCTTTCGGCGCCGGTTTTTTCGTCCACAGTAAGGAAAATTTTTAGTGAATGGGGAATGAAATTCCAGGATTGTCTTCCGTCAATTACGAAATTATCAGCTGTCCGGCCGAGCTCTTTCTGGTATTCGTCAACTTCGGTGTCGGTGGAGGGGTCGGTTTCGCCGAGTTTGTTGTACTCGGCTAAAGTCATGCCCCTTTCTCCGGCTTTCTGCCGCCTGAGGCGTCCAATATTATAAAGGGGCCAGCTTAATTTTTCCGCCAGTTTTTTTGAAATAGTTGATTTGCCTGAGCCGGGGAGGCCGTTGAAGGAGATGATCATGAGATTTAATTACGAATTAAGAATTATGAATTAAGAATGATCTTCCGGATTAATCGCGCCTGTTATTCCTAATTCATTATTCTTATTTTGTTTATTTTAAGTTGTCTAAAAATTTTTTCAAATCCTTCGGCAATGGGGCGCTATAAACGTGTTTTTGTCCGGCTAAGTCTTTGAAGGTCAAACCGATGGAAATAAGAAAAATGCGTCCCAGATTTATTTTCCGATTTTTTTTCCGAGTTTCTTTCGTGCTGTAAAGGTTGTCGCCGGCGATCGGATTACCATAAGCGGCGAGGTGGCAGCGGATTTGGTGGGTGCGGCCGGTTTTGGGGTGCGCCTCAAGCAGGGTGTAGTTAATAAATCTTTTTATGACCGTAAAATTCGTCAGGGCGGGCTTACCGGGCTGGTTAGCTGGCCGGGCGGCCATTTTTCCTTCCCTCCCGCGCTCAATCGGGAAAGTGATTTTTCCCTGGTCTTTTTCCACCCGGCCGTAAACCAGGGTTAGATAAGTTTTTTTTATTTCCCGCCGCTTAAACTGCGATTTAAGGTTGTCAAATGATCTTTGGTTTTTAGCGATTACCATGACTCCGGAAACTTCCTTGTCTAGGCGGTGGACAATTCCCGGCCGCGCCGGATCATCGCCAACCGAAGAGATTTCCGGATATTCTTTAAGGATCTCCCCGATGAGCGAAATTTTCCCCTTATCCGCGTCTTCCTTATCGGCCAGCGAGCCGGCGTTTTTACCTGATAAATCCGCGGTTCCGTGCACGGCGATGCCGGCTGGTTTATTCACAACGAGGAATTCAACATTATCTTCCAGGATTATTTTTTTAAGGCTAACTTTTAAATTTTTGGTGGTCTTTTGTTTTTTACCGTTAAGGGCTATAGATTTTTCTTTTCGCGCCGTTTCGCCGGTTTTTCCGGCAAAAGCCACCTCATCTCCTTCTTTTAGGAAATGATGCGGGGCAACGGTTTCGCCGTTAATACTGGCTTCACCGGAGCGGATAATTTTTTGCAGGCGGCTCCTTGAATAGCCGGGAAACTTTTCCGTGAGAAACAGGTCTAGCCTTTTTCCGGCTTCTGAATTTTTAATTTTGTATTTCATTGTTGGAATTTTAATATTTTCGTGCAATTTGTGCTTTTTAGTGCTATTAGCGCCATGGTCAGTAAAGACAAAACACTAATTAACACGAAAATAAACGAAAAGAACGAAATGCCTTAAGGGTGTAATTTAAAGCCTGTCAATTATCCTCCATGAGGATTTTTTCTAAATTTTCTACCATAATATCACCCGTGAAACTCTTGTCAACGTGCCGGGCGGCGTTTTCCCCGAGCTGGACCCTTAAATTCCGGTTCTTTGAAAGGCGGATTATCTGGCGGGCGAGCATCTCGCTTAAATCCATTTCCAAAAGGCTGCCGGTTTTATTCTGGATGATGATATTTTCAAAGCCGGCGCCGGCCGGGGCTATTACCGGAATGCGGGCGGCCATGGCCTTAAGGATGTTGGAAAAATCAAAAAGGCGAGGTTCATCCGAGACCGAAACAAATATTTCAAAACTTTTCAGCCATTTTTTTACGGCGCCGGATTGGTTTTCTTCTTCCCCGGGTTGCCCACCGGAAAGCAAAGCCGGAGAAAAATTTTTCCCGTCGGAAGCGGAAACCGGGGAGCCGGATATCATCCAAACCCGGGTGTCAATTTTTAATTTTTTCGCCACCCAGCTCAAGTTCTTTTTTTCTTTTCCGTCCCCGACGACTATGAGCTGGAGATTAGGGATTGCTGAGACGCAGGTATTGACGGCCTGAAAAAGGATTTCCATTTTTTGTTTGTCGTTTAAATCGGCAATAGTGCCGATGGTAAAAAATTTCCGATGAAAATCTCCGCCGCCGGCCAGCTCGCGAAACAGATCGGTCTGTTCGCGGTTAGCTATTTTTATTCCCGGGTTAAGCGGACGGATGTTTTCTTTAGCGACCCCCATCCTTAAGAGGTTTTCCTGATCCCGCGGAGAAAAGAAAATTATTTTTGCCCGCCGGCAGGCCTTAAGATATGCTTTTTTTGTCAGGCCGTTTTTCCTTAAAGGTTTTTCTCCTGGAAAAGCGAGGAAAAGCAGCCGGACTTTAAACCAGCGGTTAAGCGGAGCGAGTATTAGTTTTTCCCTTTGTCCGCCCGCGATTATTGTTTGTATCGGCCGGTTTCGGTTTAAAAAAAAGAAGCGGAGGAGAGTAAAAAACCGCAGGATAGGGAGGAATAAAAAAAATAAAAACGCGCTTTTCCGGCTGTCTATTCCCGGACCGAGAAAAAAATTTTTGCCGCCGGTGCTAAGTCTCTTAAGAAGGGAGCCGCCGTTGTTTTTGCCCGAATTCCAGGCGAAAAAATTCCAGCCTTTATGGTAAAGGCCTTCCAGAGCAGAGCCGATCATCGGATCCAATCCGTCTAAATTTCCGGCCAATAAAATATTTTTCATGAAATTGATGTTTAAAGATTCTAATTTAGCTTAACTTAGTTAGTTTTAACAGGGATAAATCTTCTTTGCCGATTCCTTTCAGGAGGTACAGCGTGAAAAGATAAATTACGGCCGCGGACGGCATTAAGAGGAAAATATTAAAATCCCGGAAAGGCAGGCTCAGGGAGTACATGATGGCCGCGGCCAGGGCGGATTTAAAAAAGACTTTTAGCGAGGGAAAAAATCGGGCGGTTTTATAGACAATATAAAAGGAAAAAAGCGCGATTGCCGTTTCCGAATAGACCGTTACCCAGGCGGCGCCGAAATAGGAATAGCGCGGGATAAAAATTAGGTAGCCGATGATTGAGCTTGCGGCGGTAAATATATACGCCGGGATAATGCTTTTCTGCCTGTCAACGGCAATGACGGCGTGGGCGAAAATGTTTCCTAAAAATACGGCGGCCGAGGCAAGTATTAATATATTAAGCGCCTCTCCGGCCGGCGTGAATTCCGGTCCGGCTACGAGCCCCATCACCCGCTTTGAAATTAAAAAAGTGCCGGCCGTCATCGGGCAGGCGAGGATAGCGAGGAGGTTAAAGGATTTTTGGAGCACCCGGCCGAATTTTTCCCTGTCGCGCTCCGACCAGGCCAGGGCAAGGATTGGCAGGATGATGCCGGAGAAAAGGAAAGGGATAGTGATGAGCACGTCAATCACTTTGTAAGCCGCGCCGTAGATCCCGACCTCGTCAAGCGGACGGACCAGCGACAGGATGATGGTGTCGGTTTTTAAGTAGAGGAGGTTAAAAAAAATCGTTAGCGCGAGCGGCCAGGATTTCTTAATTATTTCCAGCCAGAGTCCTCGGTCAAAGCCGAACCTAATCCGCGCGAGACGGCGGGAAAAAATATAGAGCAAAAAGAAGTTCGCGGCGGCCGAAACTACGGCGGCCAAAAGGATGCCGTTTAAGCCCGCTCCGGCGCGCGCGGCAATAATTACTCCGGCGAGAAGGATAACCCTGCCGACTACTTCGGCAACCGAAACTTTTTCCATTTTCAGATATTTTTGGAACAATCCGACGAAAATCTGGTTAAGGGCGGCGAAGAAAAAAGAGAGCGAAGCGACGATTACACCCGCCTTAATAGCCGATCCATAGGGAAAAAGGAAAACGATTATCGGCCCGGCTGAAAGGAAGACGAGGGCTGAAAAAAACCTGAGCCCGAAAAGGTTGTTTAGGATTTTTTCCTCATCCGCTTCTTTCCGGCTGATAAGGCTTACCGTGACAAGCGTTAAGCCGAGATCGGCGATGATGGCGAAAAAGGAGAGGAAGGTGATAATCGTCGTGTATTCGCCGAATCCTTCGGGGCCGAGGTAGTCGGCCATGACCCGGATAGAAAAAAGCCCGAGGACGGTTGAAATAACCTTCCCGGCGATCTGGATTATCGTATTGTGGGCGACCCTAGCTTTAAGGCTCATATTTTGAATCTTACCTGTTTATTGTGAAAATTGCCAGTTTGGGGTATAATTTGTTTAGGGTATAGGGCTTAGGGTATAGGGTATAGATTTAAAATATCAAAAAAATTCCTGTACCCTAAACCCTATACGCTGTCCCCTAAATTTATGAAACAATCATTTTTGATTGAGAAGAAAAAAGCCCCCTTAAGAAAAAGGAACATCTTTTTCGCGTTTTTAGCCTCGTTTTTTATTTTCGGGGCCATGTTCCAAAATGACATTAAAACCGTCCTGGCCGACGAAAGTCTCTGGAGTATGGTTAAGGGCGGCGACCAGGGAGACTTGCTTGGCGAAGTGGGAACTAAAGTTTATGGGACCCAGGACGCGCCCAAAGACGTCCGGCAGATCGTCGCCGAAGTGATTCAGGTATTTCTTTCTTTTCTCGCTTTAATCTTTATTATTCTCATAATACTCGCCGGCTATAAATGGATGATGGCGCGCGGTGATGAGGGAAAAGTGACCGAGGCGCTGAACCAGATTCAGCACGCGGTTATCGGCCTGCTTATCATACTGGCCGCTTACGCCGTTACTTACTATGTTTTTAATGTTTTGAATAATAATGTGATAAGGAAGTTTTAGCCGGATTTATGACCTGGTCAGCAAAAAAATCTTTTCTTTTAATCGTTCTGGTTTTTCTTTTTTTAACGCTTGTATTTTCGCTCGGACGCGATGTCCCTGAAAAAGAACTCCGCTACGGCCTTACTTTTTCAAAAAAGAAAGCCTCGGATCTCGGCTTTGACTGGAAAAAAGTATATTTAGCCGTTCTTGATGAACTCAGCGTAAAAAAAATCCGCCTTCCGGCCTACTGGGACGAGATTGAGCCGGATCCGGGCCAGTGGAATTGGGATGACCTTGATTGGCAGGTGAATGAAGCAAAAAAAAGAAACGCCGAAACTATTCTCGCGATTGGCGGTCGCCTGCCGCGCTGGCCTGAGTGCCATTTTCCCTCATGGGCCGGCAATATGGAAAAAAACCAAAGGGAAACCGCCATATTGAAATATATCGCCGAAGCTGTTAAAAGATATAGGGGAAACGAAAGCGTAAAATACTGGCAGGTGGAAAACGAGCCCTTTTTAAACCATTTCGGCGACTGCCCAAAGCCGGATAAAAATTTTTTAGATGATGAAATCGCCTTGGTTCGTTCGCTTGATTCCCGGCCCATAATTATAACCGACTCAGGCGAGCTTTCTTACTGGATTCCTGCCGCCCGGCGCGGCGATATTTTCGGCACGACCATGTACCGCGACACTTACTCGGCTCATTTAGGGATGTATGTCCATTACCCGATTTATCCAGGCTTCTTCCATTTTAAAAAGAATCTGGCCGGACTTTTTACCAGCCCGCGAAAATGGATTGTTATAGAGCTTCAGGCTGAACCCTGGGGACCCGAGCCTTACGAGGAGCTATCGCAGGAAGACCGCAACCGAACCATGAGCCTAACTAAACTTAAGGAGATAATAGATTTTTCCGCTAAAACCGGTTTTGGCGAATTCTATCTTTGGGGCGCGGAATATTGGTACTGGGAGCGGGAATCTAACGGCAATCCTGAGTTGTGGGAATACGCGAAAGGATTGTTTAATAACACGTAACATGGAACATAAAACACATAACAATTCTGTTACGTGTTTCAGACTATGTGTTATGTAATGAATATATGGATAATCAAAAGAAATATACAATCGGCGTTGACATCGGCGGAACCAACATGCGGGCGGTTCTTTTTGACGGCGAAAAAGTCGTCGCCGATTATGAGCTAGCTACGCCCAAAGATAATCTTGAGCATTTTTTAATAATGCTCAAAGCCTTGGTTGAGCCTTTAATAGAGCGAGCCGAAGCTGATAAGATAAAAATTAAAGGTATCGGTTTAGGCGTGGCCGGAGTAATAAACCAAAAAGACCGGCGGGTGGTAAAATCGCCGAATTTGCCAATTATTGACGACTCCAAGCTGGCTTTTCTTCTTGAATCAAAAATTAAAATTCCGACCCTGATTGATAACGACGCTAACTGCTTTGTCCGAGCCGAAGGAAAACTCGGAGCCGGGAAAAACGCGAAAAACGTTTACGGCGCGGTAATCGGCACCGGCATCGGCGGCGGCTGGTGGCATGAAGGAAAAGTTTACGCCGGCATCCATGGCGGAGCCGGAGAGCCCGGGCACATGATAATTGATTATAAAGAGGGGATCACCCTGGAAGAGGCTTACCATAAGCTCACCCAGGGCAACCCGGCGCAGTTAGCCGAAGAAGCTTACCGGGGCGATACGCTCGCCGAAAAAGTTTTCTCCGAAATTGGCCATGACCTCGGCGTGGCGCTCGCCAACGTCGTCAACATCCTTGACCCCGAAATTATCGTCATCGGCGGCGGGGTGGTTGAGTCAAGCGACCTCTTTTTAAAGCAGGCAAAAAAAACCATGGCTAAATACGTTTTTTCGCCGGAAGCGAAAAAAATAAAAATCGTAAAATCCGAACTGGGAAATCTTTCCGGCGCGATCGGAGCGGCGTTGTTAGTCGCGTAACTCGTATCTCATATCCCATATCTCATATCTCGTATCTCAAATCTCAAATCTCACAACTTTTTATGGATTTTCATGATGCTTTGAAAATAAAAATGCATCGGTATGTTAAGGGCGTTTATAAAAAGACAAAAACATTTCCCAGGGATGAATTGTATGGAGTTACCTCCCAGTTGCGCCGAGCGTCTCTTTCAGTAATTTTAAATTACATTGAAGGATACGCAAGGAGAAGAGGAAATGACTGCAGGGTCTATAAAAACTTTTTAGAAATGTCTTATGGCTCATTAAGAGAATCGAAATATCTGCTTTATTTTAGCTATTCGGAAAATTATTTAGATAAGAACGCGTACGACGAACTAATAAAAACCGCTGAAGATATTGGTGGAATGCTTTGGGGGATGATAAATAAGATGAGATAAAAAAAGAAGGATAAACCTTCTTTTTTATATGGGGATATGAGATTTGAGATATGAGATACGAGTAGAATCATTTCGCCCCTAAAACATTAGTGAGCACGAACGTGATGAGCGCGTAGGCGGTAAAGATTATGACGAGTCCGAGAGCCGCCCAAACCATAGTATCCCGCCCTTTTTTTACTTTTTCCGGATTGCCCATGGCGGTCATCCACATAAATCCGCCGAAGATGAACATAGCGAGGGCGAGAGAACCGACGAGCCCGAGAGCGGCCGAGATAACTTTGCCGATTAAAGCCTGCGGCGTCCCCGCGTCCGGCAGGGGGTTGTCTAGGGTGACGGTGCCGGTAGTTGGTCCAGTTGGAGCTGTGCTTGAGCAATCAATTTGATATCCCGGATAACCGTTTGAGTCGGTTTGGCCTTTACAAAAAACAATACACGGAGCGCAATCTTCACCGCTAATCATTGTTGTTGCTCCGGTATTGCATTTGCAATATTTGTCAGCTGAGGCGAAACCATAATTAGATAAAAACAGCAGAATTAGAAAGAAAGAATAAAAAAACACTTTAGTTTTTAAATGGGAGGCATTCATAATAGTTAAATTTAAGATTAAATCTCTGCTATTAGTATATTTGATTTTTGCTAAAATGAAAAGGCGGCAGGGTGCTTCAGAAAACTGAAATAAGCACACTGCCGCCAAGGGCTCAATCGGGCGACCGCACGGAGACCTCCGTGGGCGCGTCCGATTTGGTTATAAACACCGGCTTACCCTCGCCGAGGACTCGGCGATGGTAGGTGCCGGGATCCAACCTTTCGGTTTTACTCCCGGTACCGGTGTAGAGGTAAACCGGGTTATAGTTTACCTCTATAATGAACTCTTCCCCGACCTGAAACTGATGATCGGGAGCCCAGGGTTTCGCCTTCTTTTCGAAGGACTTGCCCTCTTTCCAAGAGGCCCGGGGTGGCCGCGCGCCCCTGCCGCTTCCGCCTCCGAATGGATTCAGAGACTTGGCGGTGGAGACGACCGTGGACGCACCGTCTTTGAGATCCTGTTTCCACTCATTGACGGTGCTTTCATTGTATGTCGCCCCGGGTTTGGGGGATTTTGCCACGGTCTTTTCAGCCTCTTGGCTGGCACTTTCCAACAAGACGACCGCGTTTGCGATGTCGGCGGTTTTTGAGCTTGGGTTGGCAATAACCCGCACGGCAGACTGAAATGCGTGCGCATCTTGCACATCACGGAGTTTTGCAATCAAGAGACGGGCGTAGGCCTGGTTGCGCGCCACTTTGATTTGCCATTCCAGTTGGTTGTAAGCGCCACCGATGTACATAACGATGAGCAGGGCAGAAAACATGGTGCCACCGAAAATGTATGTCCACTGTAGTTTGTAACTCCATCGGACGTGCCACACTTCCCCTTTTGTAAAGAGGAAAGAGTGGGTTACCAGTCCGGCATAAAAAACTGCCAGAATATAGAACATTGGCCCGTCAGGACCTTCCACCATTATTTTTGTGGCAAGGTTGATACCCTTAACCACATAGTAGAGGAGGAAAGTCATGCCAACACACACCATATGCGTCAGCGGGATGACCAAGAGGTTCTGTGGCCCGTTTTTCCAACAGGCCAGAGCGGCTACAAAAAGAACAATCAACCACTCAGCGGCGAACATCATTGCGTAGTTGGTGTGATAGGCACCACCCCAACCAGGCCTGAGGTAGTAAATAAGCACGGCCGACGCGGCTATTACTACTGCCGCAATCAGCGACCCTTGCTGCCACCAAACCGCCGGCTTTATGTATCTCCAAATGAGCGTGCCGGCCAGAGCAAATATTACCATTACGATTGCAACCAGCCACCAGGCGGCGGCGGCCGGATCGACTCCCCCAACTGCTGTTCCCGCGTTCTGTAAATGAACTAGAACGTAGGGTTGCAGAAAGTAAAACAATGCTGCGAGGGGGAGGTAGAGGGTTAGCACTCGGAGGGCCTTTTCCCAGGTCGGCCTTTCGGCTTTGCTGGCGAAGTACAGACCCGGGACGACTAGCAACAACCACGAAAGAATCAGTTCCCATGTACTCATTCCCGTCTCCTTATCTCTGCGCCTCAGAGGCGTCTCTCTTAAGGTTTTCCAGGGCTTCTTCCATCTCTTGTCGATCTCTTTGGAGTTCGACCCTTTCCTTCATTTCCCGTGTTTGCCTCTCCGCATCCGTCTCCTTAGGCTTGAGAAGGTTTTTTCCCCTTTCGATTGCCTTCTTTCCGCTTTCTTCGACGGATTTGGAAATTTCCCCGCTTCTAACTCCTTGCTGGATCTCACCGAGGCCTTTCTTGGCCTGATCGGTGAGGTCAAAGCCGCGGGGTTCGGGTTTTGGCTTTGGCTGAAACTGCCAGATGTCAATCGGAGGCATCGTACCTCCGGGTCCGCTAGGTGTACTGGGCGCGCCGGGCGGTTTTCCTCCGAGCCAAGGCGGGAGATATTCCCGCGCCTTGTCCACCCACTCCTTAGCCGTTTGGACCGGAGGAGCGGGTTTCGTCCCCGACAGCGACCAATAGAGCGCTCCGATTATCAGGAGCGCCGCTACTACGCCGACAATCGCGAAATTCCTGCGACTGCCAGTGATCAACTGCCGGGCCTGGGGCAGGCGCCTTGCTTCGGCGACTGCGGCATCCTTTGCTTTGGATGCTAGGCCGGGAACTCGACGAGCCCCGCTGGCAACTGCGCCGGGGACTTTTCGCCCGACGGATTTGATCCCCCTCCACGCCAGCGACAAAGGGAGGGTTAAAATTTTTTTGCCAAGCCATAGAGCTAAAATTGCTATTACCAGCCCTATGACTATTGCCCAGCCGGGATTCTTAACCGCGAAAGCGGTAATATCCCAGCCGAACCCCAAAAATCCCCAGATCATTGAAAAAAATTCTTTCATCACATCCTCCTCTCCGCCAACTTCGCGGAGTTATTTTTTGGGTTTGGTTTCTTCTTTGGGCTTTGGCTTGGTTTTATCAAGCTTTCTGCCCATCTCATCCCGCCCGATCAGCCTAAACAAAAAGCCGATCAGGAGTTCATATATTATATACCGGGTCGCCGTAAGCGCCCCGGAGGGACGAGGTTGTCCTTTTTTCTCCCTTTCGTCCGAGGCATCCTTTCTTGCCTTCAGCCGCTGGGCCAAGTCAATCGGCCCGGAAGTTAAAAGGATAAGTAAAATGGCGATTAGCCATTTTAAGGCGTCCAGCCAGTCGCTCCCGGTATAAATCGCCCGGGTAGCCTCGGCATAAATGTCATAGGCAATGGATCCGCCCACTGCCTCGGGAATGAACGCCGAGTGTTCAAACCCGAAAAGATATATTAGCCCCAAGAATAAATTGAAACCCGCCATAATCAGACAGATATCAATCATCCTCCAGGGAAATACATCTTTCCTAGTCTTCTCCTCTATTAAATAGAGCGGCGGGCCGAGGAGAAGGAACATAACCGCCGCGACAAAGAGGGGCGCGCGAATTATACTCTCAAAAAATAATGACAGCAGGGTAGCAACCCCCGCTATTTTAAGCCCGTCCCTCTTATCTATTTCTCCGCTCGCGGTGGAAATAAATCCCACCACAAGCCCGAAGGCCACGGAGATCCAAAAACCTCCGATGACCGGGACTACCAAACAAATTAAAAGAGTGACAACATACATACCAACTATTATGTGTCCTTTCTCTTTTAAGATGTCCTTCATCCCTTTAACTTTATCGGGCTCTTCAGTCCCCCCATCCTCTTCAACTTCAACTTCTTCCTCGTAAAACATCTTTTGCCCGTTTGGGCCGAGGACGGGGCTCTCTTTCTTCACTGTTTTCTTCTTCTTTTCTTTTTTCTTTTTTTCTTCTCCGGCCCAAAACTTCTGAGCCTGAGCCCGGTAACCTTTCGGCCCGGACCAGTTTTGGATGACTTTCCAGATTCCGACCCAAGCCAGGGTGAAGGGAAGGCCGATTACTACCAACAGAAGAAAAAGAAGATTCCAGTTCATGATAAACTCCTTCTGCCCATTCGGGCGGAAAACAAATAGAACTATAATTTTTTGGCCGCCAAAGAGACTATCCCTCCGGCGACTTAACTAATTTTCCCATAACTCGTAACTTATAACCCATAACTCTTTTCGCTTTTAAAGTGAAACGCGAGGAGTTGCGGGCTGTAAGTTACGAGTTATGAGATTTGTGTTATTCAATTGTCAAAGAACCTCATTTCCCGTAACCCATAACTCATAACCCTTTTTAAGGCGAAAGTAATGAGTTGCGAGTTATGAGTTACGGGTTTTGGGAGATAATGGACCAATGAAAAGCGAAAACCGCCCTTCTTAACCGGCTACTGGAGTCGGTATCCCGTCAGCATTTGCGAAACGGGATAAAAGGGAAATTTTGCCTAAAATTAGTCCGTAAATTAAAGAACATTTGACGGCCTGCGCTCTTTATGGCGCATTTTTAGCCGACTTAAAACTATAGCATAAATTCAAAAACTCGTCAATATTATGACGAGTTTTTTGGCTTATATTGAATGTTTTATAGTTTACTAAGACTGGTTTATCGGGATTTTTATTGACATTATCCGATGAGCTTCTTCTTCAGTAATAATTTTCTTTTCTTTTAGTAATTGGATGATAATCCCTCTTTCTTCGCGGCTAATCAAGGAAAATTCGGTATTGAGGCGGTTTAGCCGGGCGCTCAAGTCTGTTTCGGTTACTCCCGTCGCTTTTATTTCTCTTATCAAAATTTCAATTCCTGACATTTTTTCTTCAAGATTGTTAAAATCCATTTTAATAGCAATCGCGTAAGGTTCCATGGCTTCGGTAAAGGCTTCTTTAAACATGTCTTTAAATTCGCTTTTCTTTACCATTTCTTTTTCTATGCCGGATACTTTTTCTTCAATGCCAGAAACGTTTCCCTCTATGCCGGATACTTTTTCTTCAATGCCAGAAACTTTTCCCTCAATGCCGGATACCTTTCCCTCAATGCCGGATATTTTTTCTTCAATGCCAGAAACTTTTCCCTCAATGCCGGATACTTTTTCTTCCAGGGGTTTTATACCCTCCTTAAACAGCTCTTTAATAATTTGTACGTCGTTTTGATCTAGCATAGTCCTCCTTATTAAAATTTATTAATGTGAGATTATTTTATCAGCCGGGAGAAAATGCGTCAAGGTAATTTTATTTGCTTTAATACTGGTTTTTTATTACCATTAATCCATGAAATACTTTTTTATCTTAGGCAATCATCCGGCCTTGTCATTGGCCGAGTTAGTTTCTATTTTGGGCAGTGAAAGGCTGGAATCATATAGCGCTGAAGCGGCGGTTTTTGAGTTGGAAGAGAATGATAATTTTGATGCCGTTGGATTGATGAGGAGGTTGGGAGGGATAATAAAATTAGGAAATTCCATCCCGCAAATTGCGGGACCAAATTCCAAAAATAATTTAGAAAAGATATTAGAGGCGGTTGAGGGTGTGTTGCCGAAGGAAAAAGGCGAAGGCAAATTTAAGTTCGGTATTTCGGTTTACGGAAAGTTAAAATTAAACGAGAAAATGCTCGGCATGGAAGTAAAAAAAGTTTTGAAAGAAAGGGGTATTGGCGCGCGCTGGGTTACGAGCCGGGAAAAACAATTATCCAGCGTGGTGGTGGACACGAATAAGTTAGTCGGCGAAAAAGGCGCGGAGATTGTGATTTTTAAAATCAACGAAAAAATATTCATCGGGAAAACTTTGGCGGTCCAGCCGTTTAGGGAACTTTCTTTTCGGGATTACGGCCGGCCAGGTCGGGATGACCAATCCGGTATGCTGCCGCCGAAACTGGCGCAAATTATGATTAATCTGGCAGGGATAAAGATTGATGAATCGGATGATGGCAATTCCATTCTTCTTGATCCTTTTTGCGGATCAGGGACTGTTTTAACCGAAGCAATTTTGATGGGCTTTCAGAATGTGATTGGCAGTGATATATCGGAAAAGGCAGTTGAGGATACAAAGGCCAATATCCGATGGATAGCCCATAAATTCCAAATCCTAAATTCCAAATCCCAAATTTTTAATAAAAGCGTTGCTGAGCTGTCAAAATTTATCGCGCCGAATTCAATTGACGCAATCGTGACCGAGCCTTATTTGGGTCCGCAAAGAGGGAACGTTGATATTAGGAAAATAAAAAAAGAGCTGGAAAGTCTATATGGCCAGGCTCTTAGAGAATTTAAAAAAGTGTTAAAGCCGGATGGAAAGGTAGTGATGATATGGCCGGTATTTAAGTTCGGCGGCGAATGGGCGCAAGTCGCTCCGGATTTGAACAGTTTTAAAATAATCAATCCTCTAAAAACTCCGGGTGAACCGGGCGGGTTTAAAAAAGGAATAACCAACCGGGGAACGCTAATATACGGCCGGGAGGGTCAAAAAGTTTGGCGGGAAATCGTGATACTCGCGAATTAGCGATTAAACAAAAAGTGGCATATATCTCCGTCTTGCATTACATAATCTTTGCCTTCGGTTCTAATCCAGCCTTTTTCGCGGGCGGCTGGCTCGCTTCCGGCTTCAAGAAATTTTTCATAACTCATTACTTCGGCGCGGATAAAGCCTTTTTCAAAATCAGTATGGATCACCCCGGCCGCTTCAGGCGCTTTGGCTCCGACCCGGACAGTCCAGGCTTTGGTTTCATCCGGCCCGGTGGTAAAAAAGGTCTGCAGTCCGAGAAGCCTGTAAGAGGCTCTGATAAGCCGATCCAGCCCGCGGTCTTTTATTCCGAGTTCGGCCATAAATTCTTTTTGTTCGTCTTCCGAGAGCGCCGCGATTTCTTCTTCAATTTTCGCGTTAATAGCGATGACGTCCCCGTCCCAAACCCCACCCCGACCCTCCCCTTCGTAAGGGGAGGGAGAAAGATTATCCCTCCCCCTTACTAAGGGGGAGGTTAGGAGGGGGTCTTTTCCCCCCTCATCGGCGTTCAAAAGATAAATTATTGGCTTGGCCGTCAGAAAGCTGAAGCTCTTAACAAATTTATTTTCTTCTTCATCAAAATTAATTTCTCTTACCGCTTTTCCTTGATCTAAAGAGCCTTTTATTTTTTCTAAAATTTCTTTTTGCTTTATGAGCTCCTTGTCGCCGCTTTTAGCTTCCCGGGAAAGGCGGTCCAGAGATTTTTCCGCAGTCTTTAAATCGGCGAAGATGAGTTCCAGATTTATTGTTTCCCGGTCGCGCTCCGGATTAACGCTTCCTTCAACGTGGATAATATTGTCGTTTTTAAAATCCCGGACTACCTCGCAGATGGCGTCGCACTCGCGGATATGCGAAAGAAACTGGTTGCCGAGTCCTTCGCCCTTATGCGCGCCTTTGACCAGGCCGGCAATATCAACGAATTCAATGGCCGCTGGAATAATTTTTTTTGGCTTGCTTAGGCCGGCGATTTTTAGGAGGCGTTCATCCGGTACCGAAACCACCCCGACATTCGGGTCAATAGTACAAAAAGGGTAGTTGGAGGCTTCCACACCTTTTTTTGTTAGGACGTTAAAAAGAGTGGATTTTCCTACGTTCGGCAAGCCGACGATCGCGATGGATAACATAACAAATAGTGGATTAAGCGCTTAGGTTAAATGTCTTAGCAATGATAGCACTTTTTATATTAAAATCAATCAAATTAGAAAGTCAAAAAGTCAGTAAGTCAGAAAGTCTGGTTTACTACTGACTTTGGACTCGGGACTAAATTAAGACTTTTCTTTAATCAGCCAGACGGCGAGAAGGGTGGAGAGCGGCATGGATAAAATAAGGCCGATACTGCCGGAAAGGGTGCGGATAATTTCGGTCGCTAAGGCTTCGTTATTTAAGGCTTGCGAGGCGCTCGCGAAAGCGCTTTGGCCGGTTAAAAATAATATGAGCAGGGGGAGCGAGGCGCCGGCGTAGGCTAAAAACAGGGTATTGGTCATGGAGCTGATATGAGAGACGCCGATGTTCATGGATTTTTTAAAGATTTCCATCCTGGATTGCCCGCTGGTTGAATTGGTGATTTCTTCCACGGCCGTGATTTGGGAGATTACCATGTCATCCAAAACCCCTAAAGCGCCGATGATGATTCCGGCTAAGAGGAGCCCCTGGAAATTGACGATTCGCGACCCGAACCCGGCGAGAAAACTCGCTTCTTCGTCAGCCAGTCCGGTAAGATGGGCGAGATTGACGAAAATGTAAGAGATGGCGACCGTAGCGACGAGGCTGAGTAAGATGCTCAAAACCGCTAAGTGAGCTTTCCGGTTAAATCCTTCAGTCAGATAAATTACGGATAAGAGAATGACAAACGCTCCGATGAGCGTCGTAATGACCGGATCAGCGCCGTCCATAATCTGCGGGAGGATGTATTTCATGATGACGGCGAAAGTGAGGGCTAATGAAATGAGCGAGCGAAGACCCTTAAAGCGGCCGACCGCGAGCAGGGAGATAACAAAAATAATTGCCAGCCAGGCGAGACTAGGAGTGCGGACGTAGTCAGTAATAAAATATTGTAAGTTGTCGGCTTCATCAGCCGTGGCCTGGACCGAAACCCGGTCGCCGGCTTTGTAAATATTTTTGACGACTGATTCCGGGCCGCCAATACCCTCGTAATTTATAGTTTTACCCTTTAGCTCTCCGTCCAGGGCGCGCAGTTCAATATCTTGCTGTTTGAAAATTTCGCCATTTTCACCGGCAACATCCTTTTCTTCCAGTATTCTTACGACTTCGGCGGAAAAAATATTTTGGATCGGCGCGGCCAAAGTATGGGTTGGAGCGAGGAAAAATATTAAGGCAAAAATGAAAAATATTTTTTTCAGCATACTATTCAATTTTTAAAATTTCATACTCCGTTTCCTTGTCTTTGAGTTTAAGCATCACCCGATCTCCCGCTCGCCGACCCATCAAAAGGGAGCCGATCGGCGAATTGCTGGAGATGACGCCCTGGCCGGGATTAGTTTCGGCCGATCCGAGGATGAGAAAAGTTTTTTCCTTTCCGCCCGCTTTTACGGTTACCCGGCTGCCAAGCGCGACCCGGCTGGTCTGTCCGGGTATGATGATCATTGCCCGTTTAAGCTGGTCTTCGGTTTCTAAAATCCGCTGGTTTAATCCCCGGAGCCTTCCTTTAGCTATCTGATAAGCGGCGTTTTCGGAAAAATCGCCGTTTAAGGCGTGGAATTTTACTTCTTCAATTAAGGCTGGCCGGGATTTTTTCATCCGCTCCAGTTTGTTTTTCAGTTCCTGAAATTTCTCCGCCGTAATATGGGGATCGGGTTTTAGGTGGGTGTATTGGCCGGGTTTTCTAATCGGGACTCGCATGAAAAGATTCTAACATATTTCTATTTTTTTTGGTATTTTGCCGGGTTGCGTGCTATATTGCAGATACATTATGATACAGGAAGAAAATTTCTTAATCGCTTTTGGCCTGTCCTTGTTCGCCGGACTCTCAACCGTCCTCGGGGCGATGATTGTCTATGGTTTAAAAAGCCGGACTCCGAAGATCCTTTCTCTCGGACTCGGTTTTTCCGCCGGGGTAATGCTCTACCTTTCTTTTTTTGAGCTCATTCCCGAAGCCAGGCAGGCGCTTTTTTCGCAATCAGCCGGCGGTTGGCTCAGCCTATTTTTTTATTTTTTCGCCGGATTGGCAGTAGCGGCTATAATTGATTTTTTCACCCATAATTTTGTCCATAAAAAAACCGATTGTCCGGTTCCGGGTGAAAAGCCGCGTAAAGGAAAACATCCGCTCCACCAGCTCGGAATCTTTACCGCCCTGGCCATCGCCATCCATAATTTTCCGGAAGGCATTGCCACGTTCGCTTCGGCCGCTACCAACCTTTCTTTAGGCATCCCCCTCGCCCTGGCGGTCGCTATCCATAACATCCCCGAAGGCATGTGCGTCGCCCTGCCGGTTTATTGCGCGACCGGCAGTAAAAGCAAAGGCATCGTCTATACCTTGTGGGCCGGCCTGGCCGAACCGCTCGGCGCCGTGCTCGCCTATTTTTTTCTCTTCCCGTTTTTTACCGCCTACATAGAAGGCGCGCTCCTCGCGGTTGTCGCCGGAATTATGATTTACGTCGCCCTGGACGAACTTCTTCCCGCCGCCCGCGAAAACGGCCAGCTCGGCCGCGCCTTAACCGGACTGGCTTTAGGGGCGGTTTCCATGTACTTAATATTGCCGCTCATAAAGTAGAGGGCTTTAATTTTACCTGAATAAATCCAGCTTTTACGGCTGGATTTTTGACGCGATAAAGTCCGGTTATGATGCCTGGCGTTTTAATCCGGCAAGTTTTTTTAAAAAACTTTTCAGCGCCAGCGCTATAATTAAAAAGAGGCCAAGAAAAAGAATCATCGCCAGCCAGCCGGGAAAAAGTTTAAAAAAAATATCATAGCGCGATAAGAGCGGCCAATGAATAAGGTAAATTTCATAAGCGCAGAAGCCGAAAAGGTAAAATAATTTAATCTCAAATTTCTTCAGGATAAAAAAAATTATTATCGCTCCCATGGTCATAAGGCTGATTATTTGTTCCCGGTCCGGATTTTCACCCACTCCGGAATTATAGGCCGTAAAACCGATTAGAATTAACAGGGCGGTTAAAATAATATAACGGACCGGACGGTTAAGATTATGTAAAAAGGATTTGATTTTTACCGGCGCGAAGCGGCTCAGGCGGGACGGTCCGGTAAATAGCGAGGCAAAAGCTATGCCTAAAGGAAACGCCAATAAATGCAGTTGGTATAAATGCAAAACGTCAATGGAAACCGGAAGGTTTAATCGCAGGATAAAAGATGAAATCGCGTAAATAAGGATGGCTGTCAGCCAAGGGCGTTTTTTAAAAAATATCAGGGGAAAAATAAAATAATAAAAAAGGACTGGAGTAAAAAACCAAAGAGGCGAGTTAACATCAAGCGACAGGTCGGCGCGCGGGAAAAATCCGAGCAAGGACCGGATAATATAAGGCCAGGAGTAAGAGGCGCGCGAAGAAAAAAAATCCAGTAAAAAAAAGATAATAGTAGCAATCCAAAAGGGGGCGAATAATTTTAAAAGGCGTTTTTTGTAAAATTTGGCTATTGGCAACTCTCTTTTAAGCGCGCTCGCCGCTAATCCGTAGCCGGATAAGAATAAGAACAGGTTTACCCCTATGCCCGCCATAATGGAAAGCGGAAATAAAAAACGATGGTCAGCCGAAAGAAAATAACCGATATGAGAAAAGACTATTGCCAGGATAGCTAACCCCTTAAGCTCCCGCGTGAGCGCCGGCGGAAAAAATTCCGGATTTTTATTCCGGCGCAGAGTGGCAAGGAGGATAAGAGCGAAAATAGCGATGAATATTTTAGTTGAGAGGATCGGGTCATTTATTGATATCGGCATAAATTATTTCCGCCCAAAGCTCATACCCTTTTGCCGAGGGATGGAATAAATCGGCTGAATATAAAGAGGAATCTTTAAACATAAGCTCGGTTGGCGCGTATAAATCCACGTATTCAATATTATTTTCTCGCGCCAGTTCTTTAATTATTTTATTGTATTCTATCGTCCTAAGCTTAATATATAAATTATAAGGCGGAAGCAAGAGCGTATTTGTCCCGAGATAGGGAATACTGACAGCGAAAATTTTTGCCTTAGTTCCATCCTTGAGCCGGGTTAAAATCTCTTTATAATTTTCAGAAAATTTTGTTTTAGAAACATTGCCGTGGATGTCGTTAACGCCGATAAGTAAAGTAACGATATCGGGTCGGTCGTTAATCGCGGCTGTCAATAAATCATTGATCAGGTCGCTCGTTTTCGCGCCCGGATAAGCGCGGTCGCGCAATGTTATATTACCGCCGGCGCCGGATATTTTTTGAGCGATCCTGTACGGGTAAGATTCTTCGTATCTTAAAACGCCCACACCGGCCGCCAAGCTGTCACCCAGAGCCGTATAGATAATATTTGCTTCGTTGTTCTTTTCGTTCCTGATAATGTATTCGCCCATAGTGTCCGGGGATTTCAGTCCCGCGCCGCTGATTTTTTTATAAATGTAATAATGCGCCGCGGCTAAATACGCGGTTAAGATAATAAATAACGCGATACTGATAATTGTTATTTTCTTTTTCATAATTCGTGGATAACATAGCGCTATCCTGATTATAGCATAAAGTCACGCGGCTTTTAACTTAAGCAGGGTTTAATTGAATGATTAAAGGAATGGTCCCTCTCCTTCGGGCAATAATAACAAAAAACAGGCGATAAAGCCTGTTTAAAGTTACTGCGGAGCGGACGGGGCTCGAACCCGCGACCTCTGCCGTGACAGGGCAGCGCTCTAACCAACTGAGCTACCACTCCATTGAATTGCCAATTTATTTTTCCTTAACCCCAGCTTAATGATTTTAAGCTATAGTTATTTTCCCTCTCAAAAACAAAAATGTCCCCTTTCGGGATAGAAATATATTAACAAAGAAAGGGGCGGGAGTCAACCGGCAGTCCTTTGCCGGAGGGCTTCGTAAGCGATAATGGCGGCGGAAACTGAGACGTTTAAAGAGTCAATTTTTCCTTTCATCGGGATGCGAGTTTTTTCATCGGCCGCGGAAAGCCAGAATTCGGAAAGTCCCTGGTCTTCGCTTCCCATTAAAATGGCGGACGGCTTTTTTAAATCAATCTTGGTGTAAATTTTAGCGGCCGCGGGCGTCGTAGCTATCAGGGTGATGGCCTTATTTTTTAAAAAATCACAGATTGATTCGGGTGATCCGCTGGCGATTGGGACGGTAAAGACCGTTCCCTGGCTGGCGCGGATAACATTAGGGCTGTAAATATCGGTTTTCGCGTCGCTTATAAGGACGGCATCGGCTCCGCAGGCATCAGCGGTTCGGAGGATGGCGCCCAGGTTGCCTGGTTTTTCTACAGATTCAAGAACAATGACTAGCGGGTTTTTTGAAAGTTTAATTTGGTCCAATGAAGTTTCGGTTAAGCGGGTCAGGGCGATGAGGCCGTCCGGATTTTCCCGGTAAGAGATTTTTTTGAAGATCGCTGGCGGAATTTCGTATATATTATGGCCGATAGTCGGTAAAGGTCGGTCTTTTAAAAACAGGGGGCAATAAAAGAGGGAGATGATTTCCATGCCGGCCTGGCTAGCGAGGGTGATCTCCCTCTGACCCTCCACAATGATTAATCCCCGGGTCTGGCGTTCTTTTTTACTGGTTTTCAGTTTAATAATTTCTTTAATCTTAGCGTTTTCTCGGCTGGTAATGGCAGTATTTAACATATTTTTTTAATCTTGGGCTTGACAAGGGATTTAGAGTGTGCTATGATAATCAGTCAACTGAAATGACAAATTTTCGGATAAGAGAGATTAGCTGACCGAAAGGTTTGGATATAAGTTCTTATTAAAAATAGAAATAAAAATAAAATTTGTTAGATTAGTTAAGGCCGACTTAAGCGGGCCAGGCACGACAAGCATGGGGATTTTCACATTACGTTTTCATGGTCTCTGACTGGGAAAATAGTAATGGAAATTTCTTGCCTGCCCGCTCAAGTCGGCCTTTTTGTTTGGCTCTAAATTTTGCTTGGAGCTTGTCTTAAAAAAAGTTATTAAATTTTTTTGCCCGGATGTGATTCCGGGTTTTTTATTTTCAGGACAGCCTTCGCAACCGGATGTTATGTTTTTTGGATTATAGTTACAAGCTTCCGACCGGAGTATCGGCGCCGGTAGTTGGGGTGTCGGCGGGAAGGTTCGCGGCGGGATTGGAAGGATCAGCGGGTATTTCCGGATTTTTCGGAGTCTCGCCGGAAGGGGCGGCCGGATCAGTTTCACCGGTTTTGTTTTCTCCCTCAGCCGGATTAGTCGTTTCAGCCGCTTTTTCCACGCCCAAAAGGCAAACCGCCTGCCAGGGCCGGTAATGGGAGCTAAACCTTTTTTCTTTTATTTCGCCCGAAGGGTAGGTAACCTTGTAATCAAAATAGGCGTCGGCTCCGTTATGGGCGCTTTCGGTGCATTTTTTTTCGCCCGGTTTCAGGTCAGTAGTCTCAATGATTTTCGTCGGGCCGGGTTTTACGATATTGTAAATGGTCGGGTAGGTTGAAGTGGCGGCGCGCCCGTCCGCGGTTCCCCAGTAATCAAAATAAATGAGGTCGCCTTCTATCCGGGACTGGATCAGGACATGATGCCCAGTGTCGTTTAAGAATTTAAAATCCGGCGCCGGATCGTAAATCGTCGCGTCGGTTCCGGCCGGCTCGTAATAGGAAACCCGGTAAGAGTGGTTGGTTCGCGCGGTAATCGGCAGGCCGGAAGCGGTCGCCCCGCGAAAAACCGTTGTGCCGATCTGGCAAAGGCCGCCGCCGTATTCAGGGATGGTTTTATTGCCTTTGATAACGAGTTCGGTCAAATAGCCGGTGGATTTGTCAATCGCGCCCAGGGTTTTTAAAAGTGAAAATTCTTCGCCCGGCTTAATCAAAGTCCCGTTAACGTAGCTCGCGCCGGTCTTGATGTTATGGCGCCGGTTTTTCGGTGAGCCGGCAAAGTTGGATTTTCCCGTGCCGATTATTTCTTTTATTCCAAGATCATTAACATCACCTTCTTCTATTTCGCTTTTCACGGCTTCAACCGCCAGCTCCGAGCGGTTATTTTCTTTTACGGCCAGGCCATATTCAATCCGGGCTAATGTTTCGGCCATATTTACCGAGAGCCCGTCCCGGCCGGCCTGGAAAATCGTTACCTTGCCGTTTTCCATTTTAAACTTAGCGGTTTGGGCGGGAATTTCAATTTCCGGCAGGATGTTTTTTTCAAAATATTCCCGGACTTTTTCTTCGCTCAGGCCGGTTTTTATTTCCGGCCGGTTCTCCGGGCATTCCCCTGGTCGGGAAAGGCAATAGGAAAATTCTTTTTTTAAATTGAGCCAGGCGGCGAGTTCGTCTTTTTCAATTTTCCATTCTTTTTTTTCGTAAGCGATCGTGAGCGGCGCGAGGCTTAAGATTTTTTCCGCCTGATTTATCACGTTGCTTTGTTCGGCGGCAAAGAGCTTTATTTCCGGGCGGTCGTCCTCATTAATTTCCAGTTCCACCGAAGAAAAGTTTAACCGTCTCAGGTTATTTTTAAAAATATTCAGAGCCTTTTCGTAATCAATGGTTTTTCCCGTCGCTTCTTTCGTAAGCGAAAACGCGCCGTTTTCGTAAGCGAGCCCCGCGCTCTTCGGCGGAATTTCCAGGCCGGCGAATCGGGTTTTTAAAAGCTCATTGATTTTTTCTTCATTCACGTCAGCCGCGAGAAAAATCCTTTCCCCGTAGATAGCCGCGGAAATAATGTCTTTAAAGCCGGAAAAGAATCCATTGCCCCGGCCGTAGGAAAAAATGTTTTTTAATGTCCGGTCTTCGTCAAAATTTATGAGCGGGACCGCGAAATCAGCGCCGGTGCCGGCCATAACGGGAAAAACAGTCTCTTTTTCCCGCCCAAGGTAAAAATCCACCCCCTTATTTTCCAGCTCACTGATTTTTTTATTTAAGATTTCCGAGGTTTCGTCCGCGGTCAGGCCGCTTAATTTTTCGGCGCCAAGATAAACACCGGGAAAAATTTTCCCCTGATAGATTTTTTGGAAAGCGAAAACGGCGGCGCCAAGGATTAAGAAGAGAAGAATCAGGGCGATAAAAAAAATGACTGCTAAATAAAGAGCCTGTTTAATAAGTCCATTTCTGCTACTAAGTTCAAATTTTGGCATAATTTTTTCTAAATTTTATCGCCTATATGGCAATATAAGCTCAAAAATTTATAAAAAATTCTGCGCAAAATTTGAACTTCTCGCGACGAAAGCGACTTATCAAACAGGCTCTTGGCAATCTGTTCTGTCTTAACTGTTCCAGTTTCATTAAAAGGCTCTGCATGTATTTTTAGCGGACCAGCCGGAAATCAGCCGTTATTGTCCCCGATATTTAAGATTTCGTTTAAAATGTCTTTGGCTTTTTTTCTTTTTTCCTCTTCGGCTTCAGCTAAAGCGCGGATACTAAAACTAAGCACTGCCCCTTCATGGGCGTCCGCGGGGAGGAGGTTTTTCGGAAAGATAATAGTTTCCTGACCATCTTCGGTTTTCAGCGCGGCTTTGTCTTCTTCAAAACGATCAATTGTAAGATTTATTTCCATGTATAGAGGACTTAAAATTTTTCTTTGACTTTAACGGATATCTGTTTGGCGGTCTGAGCTTTAGGGAGGACGAGGGTGAGAATGCCGTTTTCCAGGGTCGCTTCAATTTTGTCGGCCTGGATTTCAACCGGCAAAATTACCGAGCGGGAAAAGTTTCCCCAATAGCACTCGCGGAACAGGTAATTTTCTTCGGCCACGACTTCTTCCATCTCTCTTTTGCCGCGGATGGTGAGCATATCATTGTTAATGGAAATGTCAATGTCGTCGGGCTTGACTCCGGCTATGGTGGATTTGACGATTATGTCGTCCCGGGTCTGGTAAACGTCAATTGAGAGCTGGCCTTCTTCAAAATCATTTTCCAGCCATTCTTCCTCAAGGTTGTCGTTTCTATCACTGCCGCTTATAGCGCCGTCCGCGCCCCATGAATCTCCGGCGCCGTCTTTGTCGGCGATGTTTATGACTTCTATGGAATTATTGAGGCCAGCCAGCCTTTTAAAAATATTTGCCATATAGCTTTAGAAAGTTCGCGGCGGTTTTCCGCGAAAAAATTATTTTTTAGAGTAATTACTTTACTTATTATATGATGTTTTAGAAATTGAGGCAAGAGGTGGCGGAAAAAAGATTCTTTGCCTTACGGTTTTTTATGGAGAGTCTTGGACGGGCGGATAATTTGCGCGCTAGAGATCCCTCGCCTTGCGGCTCGGGATAATTTGCTCACACGCAAATTACATTGACAAATAGCCTTAAATTTATTAAATTATGAAGGATGAAGTATGCGCAGGCTTGGGCGAAGAGCCCTTTTCTTTTTTACGCCCGCCCGCGAATTTAACGGAATAGGGCGCCCATAGTTCAACGGATAGAACACCAGCCTTCTAAGCTGGTTATGGGGGTTCGATTCCCTCTGGGCGTACAAGGAAATTGACGATTGACGATTTCCGATTGACGATTTATATTTTAATTTAAAATCGGCAATTGACGATCATGTATGGTGGCCATCGTTCAACGGCAGGACAGCGGTTTGTGGTACCGCTAACGAGGGTTCAACTCCCTCTGGCCACCCAAAAAAATATTGTATAAAAAATCTCCCTGGCTTATACTAAGGTTGGGGAGATTTTTTATAGAAAAAATATGAAAAACGCGACAATTTTCCACGGCACCGGCGACGGGCCGGATAAATACTGGTTTCCCTGGCTGAAAAATGAGCTGGAAGCGCGCGGCTATGAGGTTTGGCTGCCGGCTCTTCCTAATGCCGAACATCCTAATCTTAAAGACTGGTTGCCGTTTATCCTGAAAAACGGAAAGCTGACGGATGAAACAATTATTATCGGACATTCGGCCGGCGCCCAGATTATTTTAAGCGTGCTGGAGAGCGCGGAAGTAAAAATTAAAAAAGCCATTTTGGTTTCCGGTTATGCCAAAGCCCTGAGAAAAGACGAGAAGCGCGAGAAAGACTCCGGAGAATATGATTGGGACAAAATTAAAGGCAAAGCAAAAGAATTTATTTTTATCAATTCTGATAATGACCCCTGGGGGTGCGACGACAAGCAGGGAAGGATAATGCAGGAACACCTGGGTGGACGATTGATTACCAGGCATGACGGGCACATGGGATCCACTACTTACAACCAGCCTTACAAGGAGTTTCCTTTGCTTTTGGAATTAATCTAAACGTCTGGACTTTTTATAGTAACCTGTTAAGCTACCTTTAACGGCGTAATTCGCGCCTTTTTATTTTTTTTACCCTATGGCCGAAGAAGTAATATTGCGTTTTGACGAAGTCCATTTTGAATACCAGGAAAATAAGCCTATTTTGGACGGGGTCAGTTTTAGCGCGCGCCGGAACGCGAAAATCACTTTAATGGGTCAGAACGGCGCGGGTAAGAGTTCCATCTTCGCTTTAATTACCGGCGAGCTAAAACCTAAATCCGGCCGGGTTTCAATAACGAACGGCGCCACCATCGCCACCGCCCGCCAGGTTATAAGCCGGGAAGATCTTAACTTATCCGTGGAAAAATATTTTGCCAAAGCTTTTGAAGTTGTGCCCGCTAACTTAGCCAGCCGGATCGCTAAAGTTCTTGAAACCGTAAATCTTGACGCGCCGGCCGAAAGGAAAGTAAGCGACCTTTCCGGCGGACAGCAGGCGCGACTGTTACTCGCTTTCGCGTTAATCCAAAATCCGGATATCCTTTTACTGGATGAGCCGACTAATAACCTTGATCAGGCCGGCATTGACCATTTGGTTGAATTTTTAATCATGTATGAAAAGACCGCGATTGTAATTTCCCATGACGCCGACTTTTTAAATTGTTTTACCGAGGGCGTTATTTATCTGGATGTCTTTACCCATAAAACCGAGACTTATGTCGGCGATTATTATTCGGTGGTGGAAGAAATCGGGAAGCGGGTTGAACGCGAGCAGAGAAGGAACGCCCAGCTGAAAAAGCAGATTGTTGACCGCAAGGAAAAGGTGAATTTTTTCGCCAACAAAGGCGGCAAGATGCGCAAACTGGCGAAAAAATTAAAAGACGAAACCGCCGAGCTGGAAGAAGACATGGTGGATGTCCGGCAGGAAGATAAAACCATCCGGCCGTTTACTATTCCCTGCGAGGATATTACCGGCGAAATCGTAAAAATCAGCGCCGTTAAAGTCATCCGCAACCATGAGCCGGTCATAAAAGAAACTAATAAAGTCCTCCGCAAGGGGGCGCACTTGCTCGTTGTCGGCCCGAACGGAGTCGGTAAAAGCACTTTTCTGCGTTCGCTCGTTTCCGGTAAAGATAAAGAAGCGAAAATTTTAGATAAAGCAACAGTCGGCTATTACAGCCAGGATTTTTCCAACCTTGATTTTAGCCAGACGGTTTTTGATTCCCTGCAAAGCGTTTTAGCCGACGGCCTGGATACTCAAACCATGCGCTCGGTCGCGGCCGGTTTTTTAATCGGCGGAGATTTGATGGGCCGCAAAATTGGCGAGCTGTCCGAAGGGCAGAAAGGTCTCTTAGCTTTCGCGCGCCTCGCGCTCGCTCGGCCCGGAGTTTTAATTTTAGACGAGCCGACCAACCATATTAACTTCCGTCACCTTCCGGTAATTGCCAAAGCAATTAACGAATACGAAGGCGCCATGATTATGGTCAGCCATATGCCCGATTTTGTCAAAAAGATAAAATTTGACGAGGTTCTTGATTTGGGAAAGCTATAGTTTTAATGATCGCCGCAATGGGCGCAATCGGAAAAGCTGATTTTCGGGATAATATGAAGTAAAAGTTTTTTTACGTTTTCGGCGTTTTTTTGCATGACTTTCAGGATCATGTCCCAGGTAACGGATTCTTCCGTCTCCCGCCAGCAGTCATAATCAGTGCTCATGGCGATTGACGCGTAGCAGATTCCGAGTTCGCGGGCGAGAATTACTTCCGGCACGGTGGACATATTTATGACATCGGCGCCAAGCGTTTTAAACATCCGGCTTTCAGCCCGGGTGGAAAAGCGCGGGCCTTCAATAGTGAGCATAGCGCCTTTGGCGTGGTGAGCTAAATTTAATTCTCCGGCGGATTCTATGAGCGATTCTCTTAAGCCGGGGCAGAAAGGATCCGCCATGGGCGTGTGGATTACCTTGTCATCGTAGAAGGTAAGGTTGCGGTGCTTTGTAAAATCAATGAACTGGTCAAGGAATATAATATGGCCGGGTTCTATTTCTTCACGCAGGGAGCCGCAGGCCGTTGTCGCGATAATGTGTGTCGCGCCGGCCTCTTTTAAGGCCCAGATGTTGGCCCGGTAAGGGACTTTTGTCGGGGGTATAACGTGGCCTTTGCCGTGCCGGGCAAGGACGATGATGTCAACTCCTCCAATTTGGCCGGTTATAAGCGGGCTGGCGGGCTGGCCGAAAGGCGTTTCCAGATTAATCTCTCTCGGGTTTTTTAAAATTTTTGGGTCATCTATTCCTGAGCCACCTATGATGGCGATTTTATTTCGCATAACTCATAACGCGCAACCCATAACTCTCATAATATTTCGTAGTAAAAAAAGACGTTCTATGGTTTATGGGAAGTCCACGTATTATAGTATATATAAAATTTTATTCAGACTCATAGTTAATAAGCGATCTTACGGTAAATCCCCGGTCTTTTAATTTTTTTGACCCGCCAAGAAAAGGCAGGTCAACGAGGAAACTGACGCCAACGATTTTTCCGCCGAGTTCTTCTATTAAATCGCAGGCGGCTAAAGCCGTTCCGCCAGTAGCGCAGAGGTCGTCAATCAAGACGACTTTTTCTCCGGGCCGGACGGCGTCCTCGTGCATTTCAATCGTATTGCTCGCGTATTCAAGGGTGTATTCCCGGCTGATTGTTTTTGCCGGCAGTTTGCCGATTTTGCGGACAATGGCCAGGCCGGTTTTAAGGCTGTAGGCAACGGGCGCCGCGAGCAAAAATCCCCGGGCGTCAATGCCGAGAACTTTTTTAATCTCCTGGCCGCTAAACGGCGCGGCCAAAGAGTCAACTGCCTCGCGGAAAGCGGCCGGGTCTAAGAGCAGGGTTGTAATGTCTTTGAAGTTTATTCCGTCTTTAGGCCAGTCAGGAATTTCCCGGATGGTTGATTTTAAATTCATGGTTTTTGTGTTAAAGTATTAAGGTTGTTTTAATTATATTAATAAATTCAATTAAATACAATGGAATCAAATAGAGACCTTTTAACTAAGCCGATTCCCGGCCTGATCCGCCATATTGCCGTGCCGGGCAGCGTCGGTTTTATTTTTAATACTCTCTACAATATTATAGACACTTTTTTCGGCGGCCGGATTTCTACCGACGCTTTGGCGGCCATGTCTTTATCGTTTCCGGTTTTTTTTATCATCATTGCCATGGGTTCGGGCATTTCAACCGGCGCGACGGCTCTGATGGCCAACGCTTTAGGAGCCGGAGACGCGAAAAAAGCCCGGGTTTATTCGGCCCAGGCCATAAGCTTTAGCATTATCCTGTCGCTTATCTTAACCTGGGTCGGGATTACTTTCTCGCCTTTTCTTTTTCGCCTGCTCGGCGCGGAAGGCGAATACCTTAATTTCGCGCTTGCCTATATTAACGTCATATTTTACGGAACGGTTTTTTTTCTCCTGAGCTTTACCTTAAATTCAGTTTTGGTCGCGCAGGGAAATACGAAAACTTACCGCAACCTTTTAATCGTCGGTTTTTTTCTTAATATCATCCTTGATCCCTGGTTTATTTATGGCGGTTACGGGGTTCCGGCCATGGGTATTGCCGGAGTGGCTTGGGCTACGGTTTTAGTCCAGGTAGTAAGCGCCGGATATTTGTTCATAAAAATCATCCGGACGCACCTGATCCATGACGGTTTTTACGAAGCTTTCCGGCCTAAGCTTTCCCACTATTACGAACTGGCTAAACAGGGTTTTCCGGCCAGCCTCAACATGATGACCGTGGCTATCGGCGTGTTCGTCATTACCTATTATGTCAGCCGCTACGGGCGGGAAGCGGTCGCGGCTTACGGTATCGCGACCCGCTTTGATCAGATGGCGCTCCTGCCGATTATGGGAATCAATATGGCTTCCCTGGCTCTAGTCGGGCAGAATAACGGCGCCCGGCTTTTTAACCGGGTAAGGGAAATTATTAAGCTCTCCCTAAAATATGGCATTTCCCTCGCCCTTATGAGCGGACTGGCAGTTCTTTTATTCGCCCGGCCGCTCGTCAATTTATTTTCTTCCGACCCGGCGGTAATCGCGATCGGAGAAGGATACTTAAAAATTTCCGTTTTTGTTTACGTGGCCTATACCATATTATTTGTAACCGTATCAATTCTCCAAGGGTTGAAAAAACCATTTTACGCCGTCATTGTCGGCGCTTACCGGCAGATCGCGGCGCCGCTTATAATATTCTGGCTTTTGGCCTCTTTCCTCGGCTTCGGCCTTTTGGGAATCTGGTGGGGGATTTTTATCATCAACTGGTCCGCCGCCCTGTTCACGCTTTTTTATCTTAAGCGAAGAATGGCAAAATTAGATTATGTTACTCGCGGCGGAAAAGGACGGACTTAATCTGTTTTTCATCTATTGGTAATACTGTTTATTTACAGGTTGTATTTAACTATTTAGCTTAAACATCAATAACATGAAATTAAAAATAAATAATCGCCAGTCGGTTTATCTTCCTATCCTGGGCGCGGTTTTACTTCTAACTTTTGGCGGTTGCTCTCTTTGGCCGGGAAATGATCAGGGAAGAGGCAATGATGTCCAGAACGGCAATCAGCCGGGAGTGCGGAACGACGAAATTAATACTAACACTAACGCGAACACGAGCGGCAGTACCAATAATCAGCCGGCTGAAAATACCGGCGGAGGAATTATAAAAGAATCCGGCGCGACAATTGATCTTTCCGGAAAAGGCCTGACCGAGTTTCCCAAAGACATCCTTTCGCGGCGGGGCGTAAAAAAATTAATCCTTTCCAATAACCGGATAAAAAGCCTGCCGTCCGAAATCGGCGAGCTTACTGATATTGAGGAATTGTATTTAGACGGGAACGAACTCACCGGCGCGCTTCCAGGGGAAATAAGAAAAATGTCAGAGCTAAAAATTCTTGACGCCCATAATAATGGGTTAACCGGCATACCGGCCGAAATCGGCCAGCTGAAAAATTTGCAAGTCATAAACTTCAGCGGCAATAAGATTGATACCATGCCGGACGAAATCGGGAATATCAAAGGAAATCTGGAGGTTCTAAACATCTCCGGCAACGGATATTCTTCCGACGCGATTAGAAAGATTGAGGATATGCTTCCTGATACGCAGGTAATATTTTAATCAATCCGCAATCCGCGACTTTCAATGAGATTATAATCCAAGGATTGTTAATTAAAGGTTGATGGATTAAGGATTCAATAAACTTATGCCAAAAAATTTTTACGTTCTCCCGGAACTGCCTTACGGTTACGTTGACCTGGCTCCGGTCATGTCCGAGGAGCTTTTAAAAATCCATCATGATAAGCACCATGCCGCTTACGTCGCCGGCGCTAATGCCATCCTGGAAAAAATGGATAAGGCGCACACGGGCGGCGCGGAGCTTGATCCTAAAGCCGAGTTAAAAGCCCTGTCGTTTAATATCGGCGGACATGTCCTTCATTCTTTATTCTGGGAGAATTTAGCTCCTGCTAATAACGGCGGAGGCGGCGAGCCTGGTGGAAAGTTGGCTGAAAAAATAAAAGAAGACTTTGGCGGCTTTGAAAATTTTAAAGCCGGGTTTATAAAAATCGCCATGACGGTTGAAGGCTCGGGTTGGGCGGCTCTTACTTACTGCCTAAAGACCAACCGGCTAATTCCCATGCAGGTTGAAAAGCATAATACCAACCTTTACCCGAATTTTAAAATTATAATGGCCATAGACGCTTTTGAGCACGCTTATTATCTTGATTATAAAAACGATAAGGCCAGGTTTTTTGAAGCGATCTGGAGCGTCATCAACTGGAAAATAGTTGATGAGCGGTATAAGCAGGTTGCATCGCTTTGAATTTCAGGGCTTTCAGTTCGGCGCATTTCTGCGTTGGCGCCTGCGATACTCACTCGCCGTACCTTAAAGTACGACTTGTTCCGTTTCTCGGCGCCGTCTTGAACTGCATCCGAACATGTAAGCCCTGACTATATGAAATGTGTGTTCTTTGAAAGAGAAATACCTTCCGCTTAAGCGGGGGGTATTTTGTTTGACAGCCAGAAAGGATTTTGTTATTATGGTAATAAGCTAGTTTAATATATTTAAACTAGCCTTTTTTATTTTAATACAACTACTATGTCAGAAATTTCAAACGCCATTAAGCAGATTTGCTCGGAAAAAGGATTAAGCTATGACGCGGTTTTAGCGACTATTGAGGCCGCTCTGGCCGCCGCTTACCGGAAAGATTTCGGCAACCGCCTGCAGAACATCAAAGTTGAATTTGATCCGGAAACCGCCCATATTAAAGCCTTTGACGTAAAGACCGTTGTTTCCGATCTCCCTGAGGAAGAATTAAAAGCCCTGGAAGAAGAAAGGGAAAGGGAAAGGCTTGATCCTAAAGCCCGGGCTGAAAGAGCGGAGAAAGAGAAGAAGGCGAGAAAAGAAGCCAGGGCGGAAAAAATTGAAGCCAAGACTGAAGAAAACTCCGCCTCTACCGAGACGGCAACCGAAGGCGAAGAAGAAGTAAAAAGGTTTAACCCGAAGACTGAAATCCAGCTTCGGGACGCGGTGATGCTGAAAAAAGATGCTGGTTTAGGCGAAGAAGTTCGGATGGAGCTCGCGGTTCCGGGAGAGTTCGGCCGGATGGCCGCCCAGACCGCTAAACAGGTAATTATCCAGAAACTCCGTGAAGCCGAGCGGGACATGGTTTTTGAAGAGTTTAAAGATAAGGAAAAGGAAGTGGTTTCCGGCGTGATCCAACGCCGGGAAGGGCGGATTGTTCTCGTTGACCTCGGCAAAGCCGTCGGCATACTGCCGCCGGAAGAGCAGATCCGCGGGGAAAATTATCGGCCCGGAGCCAGGCTGAAAGTTTTTGTCCGGGAAGTCCGGATGGGAGCCCGCGGCCCGGAAATAGTCCTTTCCCGCGTCTCGGAAGAAATTTTAAGAAAAGTTTTTTACTTAGAAATCCCGGAGATAGCGAACGGGCTTATTGAAATTAAAGCCGTGGCCCGGGAAGCCGGCGCCCGTTCAAAAGTGGCGGTGGCGACCGAGGCCGAGAACGTTGACCCGATCGGTTCCTGCGTTGGCCAGCGCGGTTCAAGGATTCAGACCATAATCTCGGAACTGGGCGGAGAAAAAGTGGACATCATAGAATTTGACGCCGAACAGGAAAAATTTATCGCCAACGCCCTGTCGCCCGCGAAGATCGTAAGCATCAAGCTGAATAACGAAGAAAGGCGGGCTTCGGTAACGGTCAACGCCGACCAATTCTCTTTGGCTATCGGAAAAAGCGGCCAGAACGTCCGGCTGGCGGCTCACCTCACCGGCTGGAAAATTGACATTGAAGAAAACAAAAAAGAAAAAAAGAAAGATGAGGACGCTGGCGCGGACGAGGGTGAGCCGGAAGAAAGCGCTTTAGCCGAGCCTGAAGCTGAAACTCCGGAAAATGAAGCTCCGGCCGAAACCGAAAAATTACCGGAAAGCGCCTTAGTAGTAAAAGACGAAAAAAAAGTGAAGAAAGAAAAGAAAGCTACGGAGGACAAGAAAAAAACCAAAGTTAAAAAAACTGAAGAGAAGGAAGAAAAAGATGGAGAATAATTAATAATAAAGACTCAATATGCCGGAAAAAATTTACGTTTTGGGCCACAAGTCGCCGGACTTGGACTCTGTGGCGGCGGCTATAAGCTACGCCCATTATAAAAATAAGACCGAAGAAACTGACGTTTACCTGCCCCGCGTTGCCGGCGGCTTAAACCGGGAGACCGAATACATCCTCGGTAAATTCGGTTTTGACGCGCCGGAAATTATGGAATCGGCCAAAGGGGAAAATGTCATTCTTGTTGACCATAATGAATTATCGCAGGCGGCCGACGGTATGGACGAGGCGAAAATCGCGGAAGTCTTAGACCACCATAAAATTGATTTTAAATACGCCGAGCCGATGAGGTTTGAAACTTATCCCTGGGGTTCAACCTGCACTATCGTCGCCAATAAGATGTTTATGTCCGGACTGGAAATTTCGAAAAATATCGCCGCCCTCCAGCTTGCCGCGATATTGGTTGATACGGTAATAACCAAATCGCCGACCACGACCGATATGGATCGCGACATAATAGAGAAGCTTTCCGAACTCTCCGGCATTTCCGACTGGAAAAGATTTGGCCTGGAGATTTTTAAAATCCGTTCCAGCGCCAAGGAATTAGGCGCCGAGGAAATAATCAAATACGATTTTAAGGATTTTAATTTCAAGACCGGAAAATTCGGCGTCGGCCAGGTGGAAACCGTTGACTTAAACGATTTTAGCGGCCGGGAAGACGAGCTTCTCGCTAAGTTAAAAGAAATCAGGGAAGCCGGCGGCTATCATTCAGTCATATTATTCATTACCGATATTATGAAAGAAGGGTCGCTTTTTCTCGTCGCCACTTCGGATCGGGAAAAAGTTGAGGCGGCTTTGGGCGGGAAGCTCCAAGATGACCGGGTTTATCTTAACGGCGTAATTTCCCGGAAAAAGCAGGTAGCACCGAAATTTATGGAGGTTTTTGACAGATAAGTGAGTCAAAAGCGAAACGAACATTTTAAATTTCTTCTGCGGAAGCGCCCGCAATTCGCTCTGTTTGCACGGATTTGCTAATGGCTTTGGCGTCAAAAGGTTAATGCTCAGTGGCGCACATGTCCTCGCGCGAAATTTAAAATGTTCGCTTCGCTTTATTTATAGATTAAAAATTGTTTGTATGAATATTCAAAAAAACGATTTAGGAAAGTCGCAGATTGAAATTACAGTAGAATTGTCTGTTGAGGAATTCGCGCCTTACGTTTCCAAAGCGGCGGAAAAGATCGCCAAGGACATAAAAATTGACGGTTTCCGGCCGGGGCACGCGCCGGTTGACATGGTTAAAAAGAAAGTTGGGGAAATTACCATCCTGGAAGAAGCCGCTAACCTGGCCATTAATAAGACAATCGGCGAAATTTTTGAAAAGCATTTCGGCGAGGATCAGCCGATTGGCCGGCCCGATATCAGGATTACCAAACTGGCGCCCGGCAACCCGCTGGAATATAAAATTATCGCCGCGATTTTGCCGACGGTGGAACTTGGGGAGTATAAAAATTTCGGGCTGAAAAAGGACGAGATAAAAATAACCGATGAAGACGTCCAGAAAGTTGTCAGCCAGCTCGTTGAGATGAAAGCGAAAGAAGTGCTAGTTGACCGCGAAGCTCGGGAAGGCGATAAGATAATCGCCGATATTGAGATGTTTCAGGATAAAGTGCCGATTGAAGGTGGAAAAGGCAAGAACGCTTTTGTTATAATCGGCAAAGAGAATATTATTCCGGGGCTGGATAAGAAACTAATGGGAATAAAAAAGGGCGAGGTTCGGGAATTTGAACTGCCCTACCCGGCTGATTTCCATCAAAAAAATCTAGCCGGAAAGATGGTTGAATTCCGGGTAAAGGCGATTGATGTTTTTGAACGGCAGCTGCCAAAAGCGGACGGCGAGTTAGCTAAAAGTTTCGGCGCCAAGACTCCGGAAGAAATGAAAGAAAACATAAAAAAAAGCCTTAAGCAGGAGAAAACCGACCAGGCTGAAGCCAGACTGGATTCGGAAATAATGGAGAAGATCGTGAAGAACGCGAAATACGGCGATATTCCTGAAGCCTTAATAAACGAAGAAATCCATAATTTAATGCATGAAATTGAACATCAGATTGAAGGCCAGGGCGGTAAATTTGAGGATTATCTTTTGAGCCTCAAAAAAACCAAAGGGGAATTCATGCTGGAGCTCTCCCCCGAAGCGGTCCGCCGGATAAAAATTGGTTTAGCTTTCAGGGAAATTATTAAAAAAGAAAAAATTGAAGTGAGCGCGGCCGAAGTGGACAAGCGCCAGGAAGAATTATTAAAGCAGTATAAGGGTTACGAGAAGGTGGAGGAAAAAATCAGCGGCGCGGATTATAAGAGACAGATCCACTCCATGATTCTCAATAAGAAAATTAACGATAAGCTCAGGGAATGGAATCTTACTGGTAAAAGCGGCCAGAAGATGGAAGAAGCGTCAGAAAGTGAAAAATAATTGCACTCTGTAAATCCGTCCATCAAAGGGCGGATTTTTGGTTGCGCAAAAAAAACCTCCATCAGCCGCGCTCCTTAGGGGAGAGGGATAATGGAGGTGTGTGGGGCGGAGGGTCAGCGTTTTAATATCTTCTCCCCCGCCACCTTGTAGAACTCTCCAATTGCTTTGGAGAGTTCTAGGGTTAGGAGTTCTTCATGGGGGACGTCTTCCTCCAACGCCCCCAGAATTTTTACTATTTTGCGAAGCTCCGTTAGCTCCGCTTTTAACTCCCTCCTTTTTTTGAGAGAAAAAATTTCCCCCTCTAACGCCCTCTTCAGGGCGTATATTAATCTCCAGTTAAGACCACCGGAGATTGGCGCATAGACAAAAACATGGTCGGCCAGTTGGCCGACGAAGTGATAGAAAGACATATTTTTTCCTCTCTCCTGCCAAAGGTAGGGTTATAAAAAGATCGATTGTATACATAAAAAATAGCTCTCGGCATGGGTACGAGCAATCTTAATATTTGTTAAAAGAGTAAGAGCCGGAAGTTAAGCATATCATTGCCAAAATAAAGGCCTTTTGTTATGATGAATGACGCCAATAAATGGCGTCATAATTTAAAATACCGCGCGTCTATGGAATCATATTTAAAAAAAATGGGTTTTGAAGATAAGGAAACAAGGGTTTACCGGGCTTGCCTGGATTCAATAAAAACCACTCCGGCGGACATTGTCAAAGAAACCATGATAAGAAGAAGCACGGTTTATCTTTGTCTGGAAAAACTAAAAGGAAAAGGACTGATAGGGACGAGGATCGCGGGGCGGAGAAAATATATTTTCGCGGTTTCGCCGAAAGAGGCTTTTGAGAATTTCCTCGCGGGTGAAGAAGAAAAGTTGAAACAAAACCGGAAAATTATTAGGAAACTAAAAATCAGGCTGGAAAAATCCGGAAGCCAAAAAAACCGGGAAACTGAAGTGAGTTTGTATGAGGGGAGCGCCGGGGCAAAAATCGTGATAGACAAAGTGTTAAAATCAAAAGAAGATATTTATTGGCTGGGTTCGCTTGATAATCTGCGTTCGGTCATGTCCGACGAAGAATTTTACCGGAAAATGACTCTTGAAAGAATGAAAGGCAAAACTACGCTTTATGTTATAACTGACGATGAGCGGCTTAAATCCGCCCGGCGGCGCGATAATTATGGAAATTTTCGGAAAGTAAAATTACTGGAAAAGCGTTACGATATCCCGGCCACTCTCGCTATGTTCGGCGATAAGTTGATGATTGGTTCGGCTAAAGACAAAAAGATAAGAATAGTTCTCATAGAAGACGCGGCTATGGCACGGGCTGTCCGGTTTTTGTTTAATAATCTTTGGGAACGAATGGAGTAATACGGCTAAAAAGGGTAAAAGTCAGCCAAAATTAAACAACTTTTGCCGCTAAAACAGCTTGATTTTTCGCGAGTGATTTGTTATATTATTTTAACGTAAAGGAATCTCAATATTTATAACAGCGTATATGCCGGCATTGGCGGAGAACAAAAAAGCATTTTTTGATTACGACCTTTTAGAAAAATTTGAGGCCGGGCTGGTTTTATATGGCCATGAGGTAAAATCCATTAAGACCGGCCACGTCAGCCTTAAAGGGTCTTACGTAACTTTTAAGGCGTCCGCCAAACCGGGAAAACTTCCCGAAGCTTACCTCATCAATTCCCATATTCCGCTATATAAGTTCGCGGGTAAAAACCTGCCGCACGATCCTTTAAGGTCAAGAAAACTACTCGTAAAGAAGAGCGAAATCAATCATCTGATGGGCAAAAAGCAGGAACAAGGCTTGACACTCGTGCCCTTGAAAATATATACTAAGCATGGCCTTATAAAGCTTGAATTCGCTCTTGGCCGCGGGCGGAGAAAACATGACAAACGGGAAGTGATTAAGAAGCGGGAGGCCGACCGGACGATCAGGAGAACTTTGAAAACAAAATAGTCCAGCAGTCAATTAGTCAGATAGTCAAAAGTCCGATAAGTCCGCTAGTCCGAAAAGACTGCTCAAGACTTTTGGACTTACTGACTTTGCGACATTTATTACGGGGATGATCGGTTTCGATAATAAAATTCTCTTGATTATACGCGAGGCGCGGGCATGGGTTACCGCGTTATCACTGCCCATAACCTATAAGTGCAAATTCATTTGCCAGCAAAGTTCGTAATGGCGTTTTCGCCGTTCCGGCTTTCGCTCCTGTTGTAGCTTAAAGCTCACAACCATTCGCCCGGCTACTCCTGATATCCGTCAGCGGGTGTAATATTATCAGGATGCATTCGCGACCCGCCCTTGGCCGCGGGTAAAGACTAAAGGGGCTCGCCGCCGTTTATTTGGCCCGGTTTTAAGAACGGCGGTCAAACCAAACAAGCCGGGATATTCTCGTAAACGTAAATTAAGGGATTTATTAGACGCGGGTTCGATTCCCGCCATCTCCACATAGAGATTTGCGATTTGCGATTTGCGATTGACGATTTGTTTTTATGGATCAACGGGAGCTCAAAGATAGGTTTAAGAAATTCGCTTTGAGAATTATGAAGTTGGCTAATAGCCTTTCTTCTGTCAATCGTGGAAGGTTAATTGGAGATCAATTGTTTAGATCCGGAACTTCTTCGGCGGCTAATTACAGAGCCGCTTTAAGAGGGAGATCTGTTAATGAATTTATTTCTAAGTTGTGTATTGCAGAAGAGGAGTTAGATGAATGCATGTTTTGGATGGAGTTAATGATTGAAGGCGGTTTTATGAGGGAAGAGATGATTAAGCCGCTCCTTAACGAGGCTAACGAATTATTATCAATAGTAATTTCCACAAAAAAAACCACAAGAAAAAATAAATTGCAAATAGAAAATCGACAATCGTAAATTAATCAGTCATACTGGTCCAGTGGTGGAACTGGTATACACGAGAGACTTAAAATCTCTTGAGGGCAACCTCATGTGGGTTCGACTCCCACCTGGACCACAAATTGATTTACGATTTAGTGGATTCAGCAATGTATGTAAATCGGAAATCGTCAATCGTAAATTCATATGCGGGTATCGTATAGCGGCTATTATGCTACCTTGCCAAGGTAGAGATGGGGGTCCGACTCCCCCTACCCGCTCACAACAAAAAATAACCCTTAAAGGGTTATTTTTATTTGGTTTAATAAAGAATCAGAGGTTCGACCCGAATTTAGGGTTAGTTTAACAGATAATTTTTGAATAAAACTACTAAATTTGTTAAACTAAAAATATTGATGAGATAATAAAATATAGGTTTAAGTAACAAAAATATGCGCAAATCAATCTGTTTAAAAGTTAAGACGATCAGGTATAGCGGCGATTCGGTTGGACGCGATATTCGCGTTGAGATTAAGGTCTTTAATAAATCTTTTCGTATTGACAAAAGGATCAAGATTGGAGAGATAAAAGATATCAATCAGGAGATAGAAAGAATTGAAACAGACAAAAAATTATTGGAATCAGATATTTCCATCACTGTTATTGAGAAAGACTTATTATTTAGCGATACCGGTAATACCAAGGGTAATATTAAAATTGATACCGCCTCAACAAAGTCGCAATCATTCATGTTTGAAGTTGAAGTAAAAGAAAGTCGTTCCTTCTTAAGTAAATTGTTTTGGGGGAGAAGATCGGCGGTTTTTGAGATTGAGCTAGAGGCTCAATCCGGCGAAATTGAACGGTTTACACCGGATATTGAAAATGGTGATGGCTGGATCGTAACCAAAAACAACAAGGGAGAAAGTATCTCATTGCCGGCTTATGTTAAGGTTACCCCTAAATATATCAAGGGCGGACGCGAATATTTTGTTCCGTTGGAAGGAACGCATCGGGACGAATTGTTATCGGTTCCGCAACAGGATAGCAACTCATCTTACCTTATATCCGGCGTTCAGCATGCGCCTATGGTTAAAGCCACTTATTCTATTTCCAAAAAAATTTTCGTATTAAACGGAAAGCAATATAAAGCGACCGACGATCCGGATGCTCCCTGGAAGAAAGGGGTATATAATATCGGAATACCTGATTTTCCTCATGGGCGCAATAATAGATATGCTGAAGCAATAAGGCAAAAGATTTGGTTTCCGATTAATTTTGAAAGCGCAAGATATTTACATGTTGGCGCTCATTCCCTGGGCTGTATGACCATAATTGAAACCACTCGTTGGATGGAAATATATAATTCGTTAATTAAGGCGCGCAAAGGAGATTTAAAAAACGTGGGCGTTGTCGAGGTAATAGATTAATATGAAGTTAGTTAATAAAAATATTTATTTCCGATTAGCGATTGTAACAGTTATTGCGGTTATTTTTATGTTAGCTTCTGTTTTTTTAATTAACAGCTTCAGACGTTGGAGAAATGGACAGGTATTATCGCGAGTGGATTATCGGATATTTGCCTGTGGTAAAGAAATATTTCTTAAATCTGGGGAAGAATCGCCGGTCGGGAAAGGAAAAGGTTTATTTGCGCGAAGCGAACAGGGTAGCATTGTTGCTAAAGGAAAGCCGCGTTCCATCAAAGACATTACATTGCCAGCCTATTTCGGAGCTGCCGGAGGAGCGCTTGAATTTCCGACAGGAAACGAAAATACTGAAATATTTAGGGTCCCGACCAGCGCTGGCATGCGCGAATTTCGTTCGGGCGATCAGTGTAACGGGAAAAAAGCCAGTCTTCATGTGCTACATTACAGGGTGGATGCTTCAACAAAACCGTGGTCGGTTTTTAAGCGAATTTTTTGGAAATACCCTGATTACGTTTTACAAAACAATTACGGCAAAGTTCCGCCAGGCGATTGTCTAATATTTATTTTTGATTCCGAAGATGTATTAGAGCGTCCCTGGCCGCGTTGCGCTTCTTTAGATAAAGCCATAGCCGACGGGAGTTTGATTTTGAAAGAATAGATCGTATTTCTATGTTTTAAAACTTTAGTAAAGGATTGATATTAACTCTTAAATGGTGTTTTTAACTTCTTCTAATAATCTGAACCGATAAACACAGGTTTGACTACGATACCTTTCAGAGCTCATGTAAATTTTCAATTGTTGATTTTAGATTGTCGAATTAAAAGACAGGGTTTTACGCCCTGTTTTTTATTTAAGCAGTTATTTGCGCGTCCGGGATTATTCCTCTTTTTTCTCCCGGCCGGCGGCGTTCATGGCTGCGCATTCATTAAATAACCGGTTTTCGCGGGCGGTGCAGATGCTGTTATTATTAAGATGTTTTTTAGAAGCAAAGCTCAAGGCGGGCGAGAGTTTACAAAATATTATCGGCATAATATACTAAAGTCATAAATTGCTTATTCAATTAATAAAGGTTGGTAAAAGAGGAAAATTATGTCTTGCCGCGTTTACATAGAGAGCGCCATTCCCGACACCCGCGCCGAAGTGAAAAAAAATTACTTTAACAGCCTGGGGCTTAGCGTCAGGGTAAAAGCCGTCAGTCTGGCGGATTGCTACGTCATTGATAAGGAGTTAGGCGGAGAACAGCTAAAAAAGGCCGGAGAATTGCTCGCTAACCCGTTAACCGAGCGAGCCGCGGAAAAACTTTTGGCTCCGAAAAAGTTTGACTGCGCCATAGAAATCGGCTTTCTGCCGGGGGTTACCGATAACGTCGGCGGAACGGCCAGGGAAACTTTGGAAGACGGCCTGAAAATAAAATTCGCGCCCGCGGAAAACGTATATTCGTCGCGGGTGTTTTTTGTTAGCTTTGAAAAAAAGCCCGGATCCGCTGAGTTGGAAAAAATTAAACTAAGCCTTTTTAATCCGCTTATTGAACGGGCGGCGATTAAATTACCGGTTGATTTTAAAAAAGACGGCGGCATGGATTTAGTAATTCCTAAAGTAAAATTGGAAGCAAAAACCGAGGTGACCGAAGTTAACCTCGCGCTAAGCGATCGCGAACTGGAGGCGCTCGGCAAGCTCGGCATAGAAAATAAAGACGGCACAAGGCGCGGGCCTTTATCTTTAAGTCTTGATTACCTTAAAGCGATTAAAAAATATTTTGACGAACAGGGTCGGAAACCGACTGACGCGGAATTGGAAACGCTCGCCCAGACCTGGTCCGAGCATTGCAAGCATACTATTTTTGCCGACCCGATGGATGAATTGGAACGAGGCATATATAAAACTTATATCAAAGGCGCGACCGAAGCGATTCGGAAGAAAAAAGGAAAAAATGACTTTTGCGTTTCGGTTTTTACCGATAACTCGGGCGCTATTGCTTTTGACGAAAATTACCTTATTACCCATAAAGTGGAAACCCATAATACCCCCTCGGCTCTTGATCCGTTCGGCGGGAGTATTACCGGTATCGTTGGCGTGAATCGCGATTGCCTCGGTTTCGGTCTTGGCGCCAAACCGGTGATTAATATATTTGGATTCTGCCTGGCTAATCCGGATGATCGCACAGACTTATACCGCGATAAAGAAAAGAAACAGAAAATGCTTTCCGCCCGGCGGATCATGGAGGGCGTGGTAGCCGGGATTAACGCCGGAGGAAACCAGTCCGGCATCCCGACCGATCTCGGATTTATTTATTTTGATCCCCGCTTCCGCGGCAAGCCTTTGGTTTTTGCCGGTACAATCGGAATTATTCCGCGTAAGATAAAAGGCCAGCCGTCGCATATTAAAAAATCAAAACCCGGCGACCTGATAGTTACCGTCGGCGGACGGATCGGGGCGGACGGCATTCACGGCGCGACGTTTTCTTCCGAAGGGCTCTCAGCCAACAGTCCGGCCACGGCCGTCCAGATCGGCGATCCGATTACCCAGAAGAAAATGTCTGACGCGCTAATTAAAGAAGCCCGTGATTTAGGGCTTTATTCAAGCATAACCGATTGCGGCGCCGGCGGGTTGTCCTCGGCGATCGGCGAAATGGCCGAAGCGACAGGCGGTTGTATCGTCAATTTAGAAAAAGCGCCTCTTAAATACCCGGGGCTCGCTCCCTGGCAAATCTGGATTTCCGAATCGCAGGAGAGGATGGTGCTTTCGGTACCGGAAAAAAATTGGCCCGCCCTGCGCTCCCTTCTTTTAAATCGGGGAGTGGAAGCCGAAGTAATCGGTAAATTTACTGACTCAGGAAAAGCCTCTGTAAAATTCGGGAAAGAAATTGTCCTTGATTTGGACATGGATTTTCTTCATAACGGCCGGCCGATAAAAAAACAGGCAACGAAAAAACCCGCGCAAACGGATTCGTCTCTCCCCTTCGTAAGGGGAGGGAATAATAAAAAAAATTATTCCAAAGAAATTTTAAAGTTGTTATCGCGATTAAACATTTCCAGTTTTGAATTTATTACCCGGCAATACGATCACGAAGTCCAGGCCGGCTCGGTTTTAAAACCTTTGCAGGGAGCCGGAAGAATTAATACTGAAGCAACAGTTACCCGGCCGGTTTTAAATTCTAAAAAAGGCGTAGTTTTATCCTCGGCTCTTTATCCGGCTTTAAGCGAAGCCGATCCTTATAAAATGGCCGCCAATTCAATTGACGGCGCGGTCCGGGCGGCGGTCGCGGCCGGGGCGGATATTGATAATCTCGCGCTTCTTGATAATTTTTGCTGGTCCAGCTCCGAAAAACCGGAAAGGCTTTGGCAGTTAAAAGAAGCCGCCCGGGCCTGTTATGATACGGCCGTCGCGTACGGCACGCCGTTTATTTCCGGCAAAGACAGTATGTTTAATGACTTTAAGGGTTTTGACGCGGACGGAAAGCCGATAAAAATTTCCATTCCGCCGACGCTTCTTATTTCCGCTATCGGCGTTATTCCGGACGCGGTAGAGTCAATATCGCTTGATGCTAAAGTCCCGGGCGATTATATATATGTGATAGGCGATACGGGTAATGAAATGGGTAATAGTGAATATTCGACCATGTTAAAATCCGGCTTGTCAGTTGAAACGGCCGCGGAAACCGGAACAGTTCCTGAAATTAATCCTGAAAAAAATTACCGAAGCTATAAAGCATTTTTTAAAGCCGCGCGAAAGAACTTAATCGCTTCAGCCATAAGCATAAGCCGCGGCGGACTGGCTGTCGCTTTGGTTAAAACTTTGGCCGGTGGACGGCTAGGAGGCGAAATCAGTTTAAAGGATTTGCCGGGAAACTGGAGCGAAAATTACCAGGCGCTCTTTTCGGAAAATGGCGGCAGGATTTTAGCGACCGTGGCGAAAAACAAAGCAACGGAATTTGAAAAAACCATATCCGGCGCTTCTTTTTTCCGGATCGGCCGGGTAAAAACTGGCGCTGATGTAATAATTTTTAACAGTAATAAAAAAATAATTGCCAGTTTAAAGATTAAAGATATTTTAAAAGCCTATCGGCAAAGTCTCGGAAGCTATTAGGTTAAAAAACCGGATTAAAATCAAGGCTAATACTGCTTGATTTTTAGTTTTTATCGGGGTATACTAAACATACATAATAATGATTCATCCAAAAATAATTATTCTTTCCGGCTACGGCCTTAACTGCGAAGAAGAAACCGCCCATGCTTTTAATTTGGCCGGCGGCAAAGCGGAAATCGTCCATATTAACGACCTCGTAGCCGGAAGAAAAAAACTGAAAAACTACGAGATACTGGCTGTTCCGGGCGGTTTCTCCTACGGCGACGATACTGGTTCGGGCAAGGCTTACGCCAATAAGCTGAAGAATCATTTAAGAGAAGAGCTGAATGAATTTGTTTTAAAAGATAAGCTGGTAATCGGCATCTGCAACGGTTTTCAAATATTAACTCAGACCGGCCTTTTACCCGGGGCGCTTAAGACCAATAAGAACGCGCGCTATCTTGACCGCTGGGTGGATTTGAAAATTTCGGGAAAGTCGCTTTGGTTAAAAGGGATAAAAAAGTTGTCCCTGCCTATTGCTCATGGCGAAGGAAAATATTTTGCCGATAAAAACATTTTAGCTGGGTTGAAAAAAGAAAACGGTATTGTCTTAAAATACGTTAAGGGCGAGATTTGCGAGTACCAGGATTTAGAGCCTAACCCTAACGGCGCCATGGAAGATATCGCCGGAATAACCGGTTACAACGGCCGGGTTTTAGGGCTCATGCCCCATCCGGAGCGCGCCATGTTTTTTCATCATCTGCCAAATTGGCCGGTCAGAAAAGAAAAACTGTCGCGCAAAGGTTCGCCGTTGCCTGAATATGGGCCGGGCATGAGGATTTTTAAAAACGCCATTGGATATTTTAAATAATTGAATTTAACATTGACTGCCGGATGGCTTTCGCGCCGACAGCCTGTTTTATTATTCATCATTATAGCTATGGCCAAAATCGGTGAAAAATGCGCTGTGTTTGGGATTTACGGCAAAGGGCTTGACGTTTCCCGGCTGACTTTTTATGGGCTCTTCGCTCTCCAGCACCGCGGCCAGGAATCATCCGGCATAGCGGTCGGGGACGGCAATGAACTTGACTGCTATAAGAACGCGGGGCTGGTAACCAACGTCTATAACGAGCGGATTATCAAAAGCCTCCGGGGCCATCTCGCCGTCGGCCATAACCGCTATTCCACCTCAGCCGGATCCGGGCTTGAGCACGCCCACCCGGTTGTAATTGATGATAAACTGGCTTTAGTTCATAACGGTAACCTGCCTTCGGTAGCGGCCCTGGTTGAATTCTTAAAATCCAAAGGCCAGCGAACCCGGGGCTATTCTGATTCGGAGCTGATGGCTTACGCCATCCACTGGCACATGGAAAACGGTAAAAATCTTTCGGACGCGGTAGAGGCCGCGTTCCCTTTGTTTACGGGCGCTTTTTCCGCCCTGGCCATGACCCGCGATACGCTCGTGGCTTTCCGCGACCAGTGCGGCATCCGGCCTTTTGCCGCCGGAAAAATAAACGGCGGGTATGTTTTTTCCTCGGAAACCTGCGCTTTTAAATTGATTGGCGCCGAATTTTTGCGCGAAGTTAATCCGGGCGAGATTATTACGGTTAACGAAGAAGGCTTAAAATCCGTCCAGGCGGCTTTGGCTGACCCGAAAATTGACATCTTTGAATTTGTTTATTTTTCCCGGCCGGATTCGGAAATCGCCGGCCAGCTGGTTTATGATGTCCGGCGTAATTTTGGCCTCACTCTCGCCAAAGAAAATCCTTTAGATATTGACGTGGTCGTGCCGGTGCCGGAAACGGCTATCCCGGTCGCCATCGGCTATAGCGCCGGATTAAAAGTTCCTTTTGAAATGGGGCTGATAAAAAACCGCTACGTCCACCGGACTTTTATTGAACCGGATCAGCACACCCGCGACCTCGGCGTTTTAATGAAATTTATTCCTCTTTCCAATGTCCTTCGCGGCAAACGGGTGGCGCTGATGGATGATTCCATTGTCCGCGGCACGACTTCCCAGAAATTAGTCAAAGCCATTTTTGACGCTGGAGCCAAAGAAGTCCACATGATAATAAGCTCCCCGCCTTTGGTTTATCCGGATTTTTACGGCATTGATACTCCGGAGCAGGGAAGGTTAATCGCGGCTCATAAAACCGTGCCGGAAATTTGCGAATTTTTAGGAGCCACTTCGCTATATTATCTTTCGTTAGAAGGTATGATCAGTTCCACCGGCCTGCCTGCCGACCGTTTTTCCACTTCCTGTTTTACCGGCGTTTATCCGGTTGATTTGCGCGAGAGAGTGAAAGACTATAAGAAACCGGAATATGGAAATTAAGGTAAGTAATATGAGGACAGTTTAATTTTCAATTATCAATTACCAATGATCAATAAATTTTCAATTAACCAATTCCTAAATTTTCAAACGTTTGAAAATTAAATCATTGAAACATTGAAAATTTATTGAAAATTGAAAATTGATCATTGGTAATTGAATTTATATTATGCGTATTGCCATGCTCATCTCCGGCGGCGGAACGACGATGGCCGCTATCTTAATCGCCGTTAAGAATGGGCGGCTAAAAAACGTGGAGCCGGTTTTAGTAATTGCCTCTAAACCTGATTCGCAAGGGATTGAAAAAGCCCTGAATCTCGGCATGCCCAAGGAAGATGTCATAGTCGTTAAACCCAAAGATTTTAAAACAAGGGAAGAATTCGGTCAGAAAATTATTGACGAATGTAAAAAGCGGAACGTGAAATTCATCGGCCAATATGGCTGGTTATGTCTGACTCCGGAAAATGTAATAAAAGAATTTGAGGGGATGATAGTTAATCAGCATCCGGGGCCGCTAGATCCCGGGCGACCGGATTTCGGCGGCAAAGGGATGTTCGGCCGGGCGGTGCACTCCGCCAGACTGGAATTTGTTCATAGGACAAATCGTGATTACTGGACTGAAGCGACGGCCCACCGGGTAACGGCTGAATATGACCGGGGAGCGGTATTAAATATTGTTAAAGTATTGATAGAAAAAGATGATGACGTTGACGCGCTTCAGCAAAGGGTTTTGCCTTTTGAATATGAAGCGCAGATAAAAACTTTGCAGGATTTTGCCGATGGGAATATAAAAGAAATAATTCGCGCTGAACCGTTAGTTCGGCCGGAAGAATATGAAATATTGGAAGAGTGCAAAAAATTAGCGATAGAAAAATATCCTAAGGGTTAAGCCGTTTTTTGTCATCCCGAGGAGGAACGACGAGGGATCTAACCGCGCTAATCATGAAGATAAATTGAATTGAAAAAAATAAAAATTGTTTTGTTTGAAATTTAATTTGATAAAATCATTTTGAGCAATTAGATCCTTCGCTCCGCTCAGGATGACAATATGAAAATCTATGCCTAAAATTTTAATCATCGGCGGAGGAGGAAGGGAACATGCTTTAGCCTGGAAATTAAAACAGTCGCCCAAGGTGGAAAAAATTTATTTGGCGCCAGGTAACGGCGGAACAGCGGCTCTAGGGGAAAATGTTTCCGTCGCTTCAACCGATCTTTCCGGGTTGGTAAAATTTGCCGAGGAAAATAAAATTGACTTAACAGTAGTCGGGCAGGATGATCCTTTGGCTTTGGGCGTGGTGGACGCGTTTCAGGAAAAGGGGCTAAGGATTTGGGGGCCGGCGAAAAAAGCGGCGCAAATTGAAGCGTCCAAAGCTTTTGCCAAAGATTTAATGGCTAAGCAAAATATTCCGACCGCGCAATTTTCTACTTTTACCGATTATGATGAGGCGCTAAAATACATCCGGGAAAAAGGCGCGCCAATCGTTATTAAAGCCTCAGGCCTAGCTTTAGGCAAAGGCGTTACAGTCTGCCAGACCCTAGAACAAGCCGAGACCGCTTTAAAAGAATCCATGCTGGATAAGGTTTTTGGCGAATCAGGCAGTACTGTTGTTATAGAAGAATGCTTAGTTGGGCCGGAATTTTCGGTTCATGCTTTTTGCGACGGGAAAAGTTATAAACTGTTTCCAACGGCTCAGGATCATAAGCCGGTTTTTGACGGCGGCAAGGGGCCGAATACCGGGGGGATGGGAACTATCGCTCCGGTACCGTGGGTGACTGAAGAAATTATGGATATAATAGAATTAAAGGTTGTTAAACCGGTTTTGGAAGGTTTGAAAAATGAGGGCACGCCTTTTGTCGGCCTTATCTATCCCGGGATTATGCAGACTAAGGATGGCCCTAAGGTGATAGAATATAACTGCCGCTTCGGCGATCCGGAAACCCAAAGCTATATCCGGCTGTTAAAGACCGACCTGTATGATATTCTTGACGCGTCGGTTGACGGAAAACTGGATGAAGTGGAAATTGAGTGGTATCCGGGGTTTGCCTGTTGTGTCGCTTTAGCTTCGGGCGGCTATCCCGGACCTTACGAAAAAGGCAAAGAGATAACCGGGATTGAAGAAGCGGAAAAGCAGGATGACATAATTGTTTTTCATGCCGGCACAAAACTGGACAACGGAAAAATCCTGACCGCGGGCGGCCGAGTTTTAGGAGTTACAGCCACGGCTGACACTTTGCGTGGTGCCTTAGACAAAGCTTACGCCGCCATAAAACTTATTAATTTTCCCGGCATGCACTACCGAACGGATATCGGTCAGCAGTCGCTTGAGGAACAGCCCAATGCCTAACCGTGAAATATTATGATCAAGCTTGTCGCTTTTGACTGGAACGGAACATTATTCGCCGACACTCAGGCCATTCTTAAGGCAATGAATATAATTGCAAGGTCTTATGGTTTTAAGAAAATAAGTCTGCTGCAATACCAGAAAACTTTTGAAATCCCTATTTCTAATTTTTGGGTGGTGAATGGCTTTACGAAAAAATCATTTGAAAAAGAGGGTGAAAATGTCCAAAAAATATTTATTGACAGTTACGAACCTTTAGCTGATGAATGCCGAACCCGGAGCGGAACCAAAGAAGTATTAAAAGAGTTAAAAAAACAAAAAATCCAAGCCATAATTTACAGTAACCACACCCGGTTGGATATTCATCGGCAGGTAAGCCGCTTAAAAATTGACGGCCATTTATTGCGTATTCTCGCCCGTGAGTATGGTGACCATTCTCATTTGCACGGGAGAAGTAAGGAAAAAAAGTTAGTCCAATATATTAAAGAATATAAGATTAAGCCTAAAGAAGTTGTGACTGTTGGTGATACTTCGGAAGAAACTGAGATCGGGAAAAAGCACGGCTTCGCAACCGTAGCCATAACCGGCGGGTACAGCACTGTTGCCAGGTTAAAAAAGCATAAACCCGATTTCCTGATTCATAACATGAAAGAGTTAATTGGAATTATAAAAAAATTGAATTAAAAAATATATGAAACCACAAGTTGGAATACTCATGGGTTCGGACAGTGATTTAGGCGTCATGTCCGAGGCTGGTAAAATTTTAAAAGAATTTGGCGTGGCTTATGAAATTACGGTTTGTTCGGCGCATAGGACGCCGGATCGGGCGCATGAATACGCGATAACCGCCCGCGAGCGCGGATTGAAAGTGATAATTGCCGGAGCCGGCGGAGCGGCGCACTTAGCCGGAGTTTTAGCCGCTCAAACGACCTTGCCGGTAATCGGCGTGCCGATTAACTCAAAGCTCAAAGGCCTTGATTCGTTACTTTCTACTCTGCAGATGCCTTCAGGCATTCCGGTGGCGACAGTCGCCATAGATGGCGCGAAGAACGCCGGAATTCTGGCTGTAGAAATTTTAGGGACGGCTGACGATGGACTGGCGGAAAAGTTGGATGAATATAAAAAAAAGATGGCAGAGGAAGTTAATGAGAAGGCGAAGAGGATGGAGAAAATAAATAAAAATTAATATGCCAAAATCCGAATACGCGAAATCAGGAGTAGACTATACGGTGATGGAGCCTTTTAAGATGGCGATGATTGAAGCCGGGAAAAAAACTTTGCATTTTCCAGAAAAACGCGATGTCTATATCGTAAAAGACGCCATCCACGCCCATGGCGCGGTTTTTGAATACCGGGGCAAAGATCAGCCGATCTGGTGCAAGACCCAGGAAGACTTAGGCAATAAAAATTGGATTGCCGAATGGATGTATCAAAATACCGGTAAAACCTATTACGACGCTATTGCCATTGATACGGCGCTTATCGTTGTAAACGACGTCATCGCCCAAGGCGCTTTACCGGTTGTTTTTAATGATCAGCTGGAAGCCTCGTCTAGCGAGTGGTATAGCGATGAATTACGGGCTAAAGATTTCGCGAATGGCCTCGTAAAAATTTGCGAAGAGGTCGGAATGGCTCTGCCGGCCGGGGAATCGGCCAGCTGTAAATACTTAATTAACCCAAAACCGCCGGTAAAAGAAATTGCTACTCTCTCCGGATCGGTTACCGGGATAATCGCGCCGCGGGGAAATTTAATCACTGGACGGGATTTATCGGCTGGCGATCATATAATTGCAGTCGCTTCTTCCGGGTTGCACGCCAATGGAATTTCGCTGGTAATCAGAAAATCCATGGAGTTAGGGGAAGGTTTTTTAACCAAACTGCCCAGCGGTAAAACCATTGGTGAAGAAGCGCTAATTCCTACACGTTCATACGTAAAATTAATTGAAACATTATTAGAACACAAAATAAAAATCCATGCTTTGCTTCCCGGCACCGGCGACGGGGTGGGAAAAATCGCTTTTGATAAGCGGCCGTTTACTTACCGGCTTCATTCCTGGCTGACGATTCCGCCGCTCATGCAATATTTTCGCGATAACCTGAATATCCCGATTAAGGACTGTTTAAAAACTTTTAACTGGGGCGCGGGTTATTATATTTATGCGTCTGCCGATCAGGTGGATGACATTTTAGCGATCGGTAAGCAGGCCGGGTATGATTTGGCTGACGTAGGAAGAGTGGAAGAAGGGAAGAGGCAAGTAATTTTTGAGCCGGAAAATATTACCCTGGCGCCGCCGGGGGAATAAAATTTTTTTTGTCATTCCCGCGGAGGCGGGAATGACATAGAGATAACTAGTAATTTGAATTTGTATATTTATAGCCACTCATATGAACAGACAAATAATTGAAAAAAACCTAAATCGCGTCCTTGAAAAAACCGATTTTTTTAAACTTGGCGAACGGCGGCAGGGAAAAGTCAGGGATATTTATACGCAACCGGATAAAATTATTTTAGTTTCCACTGACCGCTACTCAGCCTTTGACCGCAACCTGGCTTTGATTCCTTTTAAGGGGCAAGTTTTAACCCAGACCAGTAAATGGTGGTTTGAAAATACTAAGGATATTATTCAAAATCATCTCATTGATTCTCCGGATCCGAATGTCGTCGTCGTAAAAAAATGTTCGGTCGTGCCGATTGAAGTTGTTGTCCGGGGTTATATTTCCGGCGTAACCGGCACTTCGCTCTGGACGCTTTATAAAGATGGACAGCGCGATTTTGGCGATTTTACTTTGCCGGAAGGGATGAAAAAAAATCAAAAATTGGAAACGCCGGTATTAACGCCGACTACGAAGTCCGACGAACATGACCGGCCGATTTCGGAAAAGGAGATTGTGGAAGAAAAGATTGTGCCGGAGGAACTCTGGAAGAAAATCGCGGACATCGCGCTCAAATTGTTCACGCGCGGGCAAGAGCTGGCCTTGGCTCACGGCCTTATCTTAGTGGACACAAAATATGAATTTGGTCTGGACGAGAATAACGAACTGATATTGATTGACGAAATTCATACGCCCGACTCATCAAGATATTGGCAAGCCGATTCATACCAGGCGAGAATTGATCAGGGACTGGAACCGGAAAATTTTGACAAAGAATTTTTGCGCCTCTGGTTTAAGGAAAATTCCAACCCTTACGAGGATGAAATCCTGCCGCCTGCTCCGGCTGATATGGTCGTTGAACTTTCATCCCGGTATATCCGGATTTACGAGCAGATAACCGGAAAGAAATTTGAAACCGATCTGGAAACGCCGGTTTTAGAAAGAATTGAAAAAAATTTGCTCGCTTACAAAATTTGACGAGAGAGACTGTAATCACTAATGATAACCTTGAAATAATTTTTATGAACCTATTGCAAAACATTTCACCCATAGACGGCCGCTACAAAAAATACACGGAAATACTGGTTCCGTTTTTCAGTGAAGCGGCCGGCATGAAATACAAGGTTTTAATGGAGTGCGAATACCTGATTGCGCTTTCGGAAACGGACGGCGTCAAAGCGCCAAAGCTTAACGAAGCGAAAAAAACGGCAATCAGAAAAATTTACGAAAATTTTTCCGAAGCCGACGCCCGGCTGATTTCCGATTTTGAGCTCCGAGGCAAAGGAAAAATTAAGGCCACCAACCACGACTTCAAAGCCATGGAATATTTTATTAAAGAAAAACTCGCGAAAAATGGCTTAGATTCATTAGCCGAATGGGTTCATTTCGGCCTTACTTCAGAAGACGCGAGCAACATCGCTTACGGGCTAATGGTTTCCGAGAGCTTGCGGGGCGCAATAATCCCGGCTCTGGAAAAAATTGTTTCCCAAATCAAAAGTCTGATCCGGGCGGGAATTAACGCCCCCATGCTCGCCCGGACGCACGGCCAGCCAGCCTCGCCAACGACTTTCGGAAAGGAATTTAAGATTTTTTCCGCGCGGATTGACCGGATTATAAAGAAGCTTAAAAGCCATTCTATCCAGGCCAAATTAAACGGCGCCACCGGCAATTACAACGCGCTCGTTGCCGCTTTTCCCAAAGTTAATTGGATTAAATTTTCGGAAAATTTTATCCGGCAGATTAATAAGCAGAGAAAAACCCGGCTGGAAATTAATTTATTTACCACCCAGATTGAATCGCACGACAGCTTAGCCGAGCTCTTTAACATGCTTCGGCGCGCCAATACCGTCTTAATCGGGCTGGATCAGGATCTTTGGCGCTACGTTTCCGACGGCTGGCTCGCGCAGAAACCGGTGGCCGGTGAAGTAGGTTCGTCCACCATGCCCCATAAAATCAATCCCTGGTTTTTAGAAAACAGCGAAGGTAATCTCGGAATGGCTGATGCCATGCTGGAATTTTTTAGCCGCAAACTGCCAATCTCCCGCCTGCAAAGGGATTTATCCGATTCAACCGTGCTAAGAAATATCGGTACGGCCTTCGGTCATTGTCTCGTAGGTTACGGCTATCTCGGCCTTCAGCTTGAACGGCTGACAATTAACCGGGAAAAAGCTTTGGCCGATTTAAAAAGCCATCCGGAAGTGATTGCCGAAGCGATCCAGACGATCCTCCGCCGGGAAGGGGCGGTCATGCCTTACGAACAACTAAAAAATCTTACCCGGGGACGGCGGCTAGAGATAGAGGATTTTCATAAATTTATTGACGGCCTGAAAATTTCCCAGGAAGTAAAAAAAGAACTGAAAAAAATCAGACCGGAAAATTACATCGGCCTGGCCGCGAAGCTCGCCGGGCTGTGATATGGACATTTAGGCTGTTATTTGCTAATCTGGTTATATTACAAATTCACAAATCAGGCACAAATAATACAAATGCTATTTGTGAATTTGTGTTATATTTGTAAATTAGTAATCTATTTTATGCGAAAAATCTGGAGACGGGCCAAACCAAAAATGGAGAAAAGATTCAGGGTTAACGAGTATATTCGGATACCCCAGGTTTTTTTAATTGACGAGAATAACGACCGCATCGGAGTCGTTACGATTGAAGAAGCGAGAAAAAAGGCCGAGGAAGCCGGATTAGATCTCGTTGAAGTTGATCCGACTCCTAACCCTTCGGTTGTCCGGATCATGGATTTTGGCCAGTTCAAGTATACCCAGGAAAAAAAATCCAAAGCTAACCAGAAAAACAAAGCGGCCGAGCAGAAAATTATCCGCCTTACCGTCCGCATCGGCAAACATGATTTTGACGTCCGGGTGGATCAGGCCGTAAAATTCCTTAAAAAAGGCCATCCGCTCCTCGTAATGTTGCAGTTAAAAGGCCGGGAAAAGGCTTATCCGCAAAAAGGCGAGGAAACCATGAAGGAATTCGTTGCCGCCCTAGACGGCACTCCGGACATGAATCTGGAGCGCATTGAGGACTTGACAAGAAAGGGCGGAAGATTTACAATAGAGCTATCAAATAAAAAGTAGTTCTTCCGTTGACAATCAGGTGAATGCCTGTTTTTTTATATCCACGAAGCTATTCTGCGGTATCGCGGGAATGATTTAAGGAAACTATATGGGAAAGATGAAAACTCACAAAGCTACGGCTAAAAGGTTTAAAATAACCAAAAATAAAAAAGTCCTGAAACGGAAAGCCGGTCAGGATCATTTTAACGCCCGCGAAACAGGCGCCGTAAAGCGCCGGAAAAGGCGGGATATTCTTCTGTCAAAAAGCGATGTGAAGAATATTAAGCTGATGATGCCCTATAACTAAATTTGAAATTTGAAATTTAAAATTAAGGAATATGCCCAGAGTAAAACGAGCTAAAATCCACCTGAAAAAACGGAGAAAGCTATACGCAAAGACCAAAGGCTATAAATGGCGGCGGAAAAATACCGTCAAGCAGGCCAAGGAGGCGGTTGTTAAAGCCGGTGTCCATTCTTACGTTGACCGGAGGAAAAAGAAAAGAACCGCCCGCGGACTCTGGCAAATCCGGATCGGCGCCATGGTTAAGAATTACGGCCTGAGCTACTCAAAATTCATGGGCGCCCTGAAAAAGAATAATATTATTTTAGACCGGAAGATCCTTTCCGGCCTGGCCGTTAACGATAAAAAAGTTTTTGAAAAAATCATTGAAAAGGTCAAGGCTTAATTGCCTCTTATTTTTCCGCGTTTAATATGAAGTATCTTCAAATAGCTCAGCCGATTATCGCCATCCTCCTTATAGTTTCCATCCTCCTGCAGAACCGGGAATCCGGGCTGTCCGGCGTTTTCGGCGGCGGCGGAACGGTTTTTCGGACCAAGCGGGGGTTAGAAAAAATATTATTTATCGCCACTATTGTTTTAGTCGTGATCTTTATCGGCATTTCTCTCGCAAGCCTGGTATTTGGAACTCAGAGCGCTTAGAATGTGTTTAAAAACCCTTTCTACTGCGGCTTTACCGCTTCGGCTTCGACTTCGTCAGACTTCGCAAAATAATACTCACCGTAGCTTAGGCTACGCCTCGTATTGTTTTACTCGTCTTCCTCGTCTCGCTCAAAACGGGTAAAGCCTCGCGACGAAATGGTTTTTAAGCACATTCTTAAAGCGGACGCGGCGAATAGCTCCCGCGGACAGCATTTCCGGAACCGGTGCAGGGACTTGAATTTTTCTGCGGATATGTTATTATAGAAATAACATCGGGCTTCACTAATATTATCAGGAAAATCTCTCCTTGATCATCGTTTTCCTGATTTTAAGATTATTGTGGACTCTCTAAAAAATAAAATTTTTTCCATTTTTAGCGCGCTAAAAGCCTCGCTTTCCTTTAGCGGGATTAAGGCTTGGTTCTATGGTTTGCCGGGAATAAAAAAAGGCGCCGGCCGGGTTCAGGACGAAATAGACAAAAAGCTGGTTTATTCCATGTCCCGTTCAAGAATCCCGAGCCTTAAACAGGCTAAATACATTAAAATGTATCTTAGCCCGAAGGAAGGCTTAATAATAAAAGTTTGCCTGGGAATAATTTTTATTAATCTTTTGTTTTTAGGCGGTAGGTTTTATAAGAATCATTTAAAAATCGTCCCGGAGATCGGGGGAGAATACCGCGAAGGGTTGGTCGGAAGCCCGAAATATATCAACCCGCTTTATTCTTCAACAAACGATGTTGACAGCGATATTTCCCTCTTAGTATTTTCTTCGCTTTTTAAAAGGGACGATGAAGGGAAAATTATCGGCGACCTGGCCGAGAGTTACAAAGTAAGCCCGGACGGAAAAAAATACAGCCTGAAAATAAGGTCTGGCGCCAAATGGCATAACGGAAACGCCCTGACCGTTGACGATATAATTTTCACTTTCGGCGCCATAAAAGACAGTGAATTTAAATCAACCCTGCACGCGAGTTTCGGCGGGGTGGAAATTGAAAAGATAGACGAAGAAAACATCAGCTTTAATTTAGCCGAACCTTACGCCCCGTTTATTGAACTTCTGACTTTTGGCATACTGCCCCGGGAAATCTGGGAGCAGATTCCTCCGGCTTCGGCCCGTCTCGCCGAACTAAACCTAAAGCCGATTGGCTCCGGACCCTATAAATTCAAGTCGCTCTTAAAAGATAAAAATGGCAACATCAAGGCCGTAAACCTTTCGCTAAACGAGGATTATTACGCCAAAACGCCCTATATCAAGGAACTGACTTTTTCTTTTTTCCCCAATTACGAAGAGATGGTGGCAGGGATAAACGGCAACCAGATTGACGGCATGAATTATCTCCCTCAGAACCTCATAAAAGACATTGCCGCCAGGGATTCCTACAACCTGAAAAAAATCAACTTGCCCCAGCTTACCGCTCTATTTTTTAATCCGGCCAATAATTCCTTTTTAGCGGATAAGGGGGCGAGAAAGGCCCTGGCCCTGGCCATGCCCAAAGAAGAAATCATGGGAGGAATTTTTAACCAGGATGACTATAAACTCATTTATTCGCCGATTTCAGCCGACAGCCCCTATTATTTTGACGGAGTGAATAAATACGGGTTTAACGCCGAAGAGGCGGCAAAGAATTTTACCGGGGCCGGCTGGAAAATTGAGGAAATAAACGAAGAGGCAATCCGGAAAGCCGGGGAAGAAAAAGATTCCGAAGACGCGGCGGTCAAGGCCAAAGCCGAAGCAATCTTAACGCAGGGAGTGGGAAAATGGCTTAAAAATGAGGGCGGAAAATATTTTAATTTAAAAATTACCACTGTTGATTCGGAAGATAATTTCCGGGTGGCCGAAGCGATTAGAACAAATTGGGAAAAGGCTGGCATCAAAATTACGGTGGAATTAATTCCAGCCGGACAGATCCAAAGTCAGGTCCGCGCCAAAAGCTATGAAGCCCTGTTGTATGGAATAACCCTGGGTCCTGATCCGGATTGTTACGCCTATTGGCATTCCACCCAGGCGGAAAAAGGCCTAAACCTCGCCAACTACAGCAACAAGACCGTTGACGCCTTGCTTGAGGACGGCCGGGCGGCGCTTAGTACTGAAACCAGGAAAGGGAAATATAAACAGTTCCAGGAAATAATTTCCGATGAGGTGCCGGCCATATTCATTTATTCGCCTTTTTATAATTACATCCAGGCCAAGAAAATAAAAAATTTCAACACCGTCAAAATATACAATCCTTCGGACCGTCTTTCGGGAATCGGGGAGTGGTATATAAAAACCCAGAAGAAGATTGTCTGGTAAGAGGGGACGTGGCGTCTGCCTGCTCGCCTCGATTCTGCTTCGGCGAAGCGGGTCTATAGGCGAGAAACCAACAGATTTATACCCCGCTCCATTAAAATTTACTATTGCCTTGGTGGCGAAACTGGTAGACGCGCATGGTTCAGGGCCATGTGGGAGTAATCTCATGGGAGTTCGAGTCTCCCCCAAGGCACAAAAGAAATTAACTCTCTTAAATAACTAATTAACTGGTCATTGATTGCTGATATATATCACTCGTCACTGATCACCAATTGAACAAGCAGTATGATTACAAAGTACAAATCCGCCCCCCGGCCGGGAAATTCCCCGCGTCTGGTGAGGCCGAAAAGAACCGGCTATGCGAAGCCGCCGGTATTAAAAAAGGCGCCTTTTGACGCGAAAGGCGTGGGCGAGGTTCCGAGTTCTCGGGACGGCGCCGAGACGGAAGGAAATTACTTTCGTCATGGCGCTACGACTTTCGCGGCCCGGCCGGTTGCCGGAGAGGCCGGAAAACAGTCTGACGCCGGAAAACTAAAAATCATGGTTTTAGGCGGGCTGGAAGAAGTCGGCCGCAACATGACGCTTTTGGAATTTGACAAAGAAATCATAATCATTGACATGGGCCTCCAGTTTCCGGAAGAAGACATGCCCGGCATTGATTATATTATTCCCAACATATCCTATCTGGAAAACAAATTGGACTGGATTAAAGGGGTCGTCATTACCCATGGACACATGGATCATATCGGCGGCATTCCCCATATCATGGGAAAAATCGGTAATCCGCCCATGTTTATGGGCAAGCTTACGGCCGGGCTGGTAAGGAAGCGGGTGCAGGAATACCGCGACTGTCCCCAATTAAATATCCAGGAAATTGACGAAGATTCGGTTGTGCGGCTCGGAAAAAATTTTCGGTTGGAATTTTTAAGGGTCAACCATTCAATTCCGGATTCGTTTGCCGTAATCGCCAACACGCCTTTGGGTCGGGTGGTCCACACCGGCGATTTTAAGATTGATTATTCGCCGGTAAACGACAAGCCGGCTGATTTAAACCGGATCGCGCAAATCGGCGGGGAGGGTATCCTCTTAATGATGTCCGACTCAACCGATTCAACTCATCCGGGCTACCAGGTTTCCGAGTCATCCATCGGAGACGAGCTCGGAAAAATTTTTGAGCACTCCGAAGGTCGGATTATTATTGGCACTTTCGCCTCGCAGATAAGCCGCGTGCAGAAGATTTTTGAAATCTCGGAAAAATACGGTCGCAAAATATTTTTGCAGGGTCGGAGTATGAACAACAATGTTGAAGTAGCCCACCAAATCGGTTACCTTAAATTTAACCCGCGGATTCTCATAAACAACGAAAACGAATTGCGGAAAGTTCCGGATAATAAGGTGGTTATCATCGGCACCGGCGCTCAGGGCGAATCAAACGCGTTTTTGATGCGGGTAGTTAATAAAGAACATAGGTCCATAAGCCTCCAGGCCGGCGACACTGTGATTTTTTCTTCGTCAGTCATTCCGGGCAACGAACGCACGATCCAGTCTTTAAAAGACATGCTCGTCCGGCAGGGCGCCAAAGTAATCCATTACGAAATGATGGATGTCCACGCCGGCGGCCACGCCAAACAGGAAGACTTGAAGTTAATGATGCGGCTTTTTAGGCCGGAGTATTTCATGCCCATTGAGGGCAATCATTACATGCTTCGGGCTCACGCTGAACTGGCCGAGCAGGTTGGGATTCCCAAGGAAAAAATTTTTGTGGCCGATAATGGCCAGATCGTGGAATTCGTAAAATCGCCGGTAAAAGGCTCTTTAGGTCGTCTTACCCAGGAAAAAATCAATACCGACCATGTTATGGTTGACGGGCTCGGCGTCGGCGACGTATCCAATATCGTTCTCCGCGACCGTCGGGTTATGGCCGAGGACGGCATGATCGTTATTATCGCGACCATTGATTCTTCCACCGGCGACATCATCGGCAATCCTGATATAATCTCCCGCGGCTTTGTTTACATGAAAGAAAACAAGGAGCTCATTGAAAAAACTAGGATGAAGGTAAAGAAAATGGTTAAAACCTTAGACACTTCCACCCCGGCTGATGACGATTACATAAAGAACAAAATGCGGAACGAAATCGGCGCTTTCCTTTTTGGTCAAACAAAGAGACGCCCCATGGTTTTGCCGGTGGTGATTAGGGTGTGAGGGTACGGGGTAGAGACGCATTGCAATGCGTCTCTACGTTACGGTTGAAAATAAATTAAAAAACTGTTCCCTGAAAGGGAACAGTTTTATTATGTGCCAAATTTTGATAATTTTTTTGTAGAGACGCCCCGGCGGGGTGTCTCTACCTATTTTACTAGTAAATCCTCAGCGTCGGTCCAGCGTTCTAAGAGTTCGTCCTCCATCTGTTCGTAATCGTCATCATCGGTGATTTTTCCTTTTTCCTGAAAATAGCTGATGGTTTCGCTTATAAATTCCCGAAAAGCGTCGCGATCATAGGCGCCCTGTTCGCGCATTTTTTTTAAAACCAGTTCAAATATTTCCTGTTGTATATTGTCCATAGAGTTTTATTACTTTTTTCACTTAGATTATAGCAGATAAATATTAAATGTAAATAGGATTTACGCGCCTGCCGGTTAAAGACGGAGACCGGGGTCGGCTATTACTTTTTCCGGTTTGCTAAACCCGCGGCCTTTGGACTGAAAATATCCGGCCGCGGCGATCATGGCGGCGTTGTCGGTTGAATAAATTGAATTTGGAATTTGGAATTTGGAATTTGGAATTTTATTCTTTATAGCTTCGTCCATCTTTTGCCGCAGTTCTTTATTAGCGGAAACGCCGCCGGAGAGCATGATAGTCTTTACCTTATATTCATCGGCGGCTTTAAGGGTTTTAGCGATAAGGACATCTATTATTGCCTGCTGGAACTCAGCCGCGTATTCAGGGATATGTTTTTTCCAGTTTTGGTCTTTTTGTACTTTGTACAATAGCGCGGTTTTCAGGCCGGAAAAAGAAAATTCATAATTGCCGCTGTTAATCATTGGCCGGGGGAGAGTGATTTGTGATTGGTGATTTGAAAATTTAGCGGCCTCAGCCGCGATAGCCGGTCCGCCCGGATAACCAAGCCCTAAAATTCTTGCGGCTTTGTCAAAAGCTTCGCCGGCCGCGTCATCCCGGGTCTCTCCGATTGTTTTGTATTTCCCATAGTCCGTCATGAGCACGAGCATGGTATGGCCGCCCGAGACCGTCAAAACCAGGGCGGGAAATTGAAGGCTGGTTTTTGTTTGTTTGGCTAGAGAATTGCCAGCCGCGCCAGCCGGTTCCAGCCAATTCGCGTAAATATGGCCTTCAATGTGGTTGACCGCGATAAGGGGCAGTTGCCAGGCGAAAGCCAGGGCTTTCGCGGTTTCTACGCCGACCATCAGCGAAGTCGCGAGCCCGGGTCCGGCGGTTACGGCAATGGCGTCTAACCCCGCCCCAGCCCTCCCCGATTCCTTTCGTCGCGGGGAGGGTAATATTATTCCGGATTTTTTTAGCGTCTCATCAATCACCGGAATGATCATTAAGATGTGTTTGCGCGCCGCCACTTCCGGGATGACACCGCCGTAGCCTTTGAATGTTTCTATCTGTGAAGAAACGACACTGGAAAGGACTCTGATTCTCGTGCCTTTTGCTTCTATTATTGCCGCCGCGGTTTCGTCGCAACTTGATTCAATGCCGAGTATAATCATATTGGAAAATAAAAATGTAAAAACTAATCCCAAGTACTCGGGAATAATGACAATGCCGAATAATTTTAAATTTTAATTTTTAAGTTTTAAATGAATTTTAATTGACTAAATTTTAAATTAGCAAGGACTCGTAATTTACCATTTTAAATTTAAAATTGATTTAAAATTGAAAATTTATAACTTAAAATTATAATCTGTCATTTTCTATTTTATTTTCTAAATTTTTATTAACTTTCTGTATAACTTCAAATACTCTTTCGCCGGTTTTTTCCAGGAAAAATCTTTTTTCATTCCGGCTATCTGGATTTTTTTCCATTGTTCCGGTTTATTGTGGTATGTTTTTAGAGCCTTGATCAAGACCGTAGCAAAGGCTGAGGGTAAGTAATCCTTAAATGTGAAGCCGACTTTTGAATTTACTGTGTCTTTTAATCCGCCGGTTTGCCGGACGATTGGGACTGAACCGTAACGCATGGCAATCATCTGTGTCAGGCCGCAAGGCTCAAATCTTGACGGGACGAGAAAAATATCCGACCCGGCGTAAATTTGGCGGGCCAGCTGTTCATTAAAGCCGATTATGGTTTTTATAAAGGAGGGATATTTTTTAGCGAGTTTTTCAAGCTGGTTTTCGTATTTTTTTTCTCCAGACCCAAGAAATACGAAACTGCACGGAAGATTCTTCTCGGTGAGTTTTACTAGGAGCTCTTTATTAAATAAATCAATGCCTTTTTGCCAGACCAGCCGGGTTACGAGGCCAATAAGGCAGGTTTTTCCATCCGGCTTAAAGCCCAGTTTTTTCTGCAATGCCAGTTTGTTTTTAAGCTTATTTTTTAAGGAGCCGGACGTGTAATGAAAATTGATTAACTTATCTCCGGCTGGGTTAAAATCTTCGGTATCAATTCCGTTCAATATACCATATAGGCTTTTTTTCTTCCGGCTAAGAATATCATCAAGTCCGGCTCCCTGGCAATGGGTAAGGATTTCTTTGGCGTAAGACGGGCTTACGGTCGTAACCGCGTCCGAGGCGAGGACGCCCTGGACCATGAAATTCAAGTCCCCGTTTTTCAGGTCGGCTTTTACGATCGGGAGATTCGGGTCAATCCGCGAGTAGTCGACGATTTTTGGATCGGCGATTCCCTGGTTGGCGAGATTATGGATGGTGTAAACAACTTTGGCGTCCCGAAAAAAATTATTATTGCCATTGGAAGTTTTTATCATATCGCCGACTAGCGCCGTGTGCCAGTCATTAGCGTGAATTATGTCCGGCCGGAAATTAATGGCTTTAGCCGCTTCAAGCGTCGAATTGGAAAAGAAAGAAAAGCGCTTTATATCGTCCATGTGCCGGGTATATTTATTGCTTTTCATTTTTTTTCCGCGGAGATAAATAGTCTTGGATTTGAAAAAATCGTGCTTTATGAGGTAAACCGGGACCGCGGTTCCCGGGAGGACAGTTTCCCAAAGGCTCACAGAAGTTTTTTTATGGTCAACCGGGACGGCGATATTCTCCCTGATTTTTTTCGCGCCGATTTTTTTCGCGTCAATAAACCCGTAATAGGGCAGGCAGACCCTGATATCAACTCCTAATTTTTCAAGCGCTTTGGGCAGGGCGCCAGCGACGTCCCCCAAACCTCCGGTCTTGGCGAGAGGGGCGACTTCGGCGGAGAGGAATAAGATTTTAAGGTTTTCTTTTTTCATTTTTTAAATATCATTAAGTTTTTAGTTACCCACCAAACCACGCCCGCCGACTTCATTTCATTACGCATTAGTTGAGTGGTCGTTTTTTTATACTTAAAACCGCGCTTTTTGAATCGTTTTTTCCAATAATGGTGTGGTTGTTCGTTAATATGGCCTATGGAAGCCGGACCTTGGCCTGGAGTGGCGGCCGTGAAAACAATAGTATCAGATAAACCAGTAAGGCTCTCAATTAGAGATATTTCACAGTTTTTAGGTAGGTGCTCGGCCACTTCAACGCAAAGGCAAAGGTCAAATTTTCGTTTTAATCTGAGCGGTCGACGGAGATCGTGCAGTTTAATAAGGTTTCCAACCAGGGAATTTTTTATTGCTTCGGGTGCTCCGTCAAAGCCAAGAATTTCTATTCCTTCTTTTTGAAATTCCTTTAGGTAAATTCCAATGCCGCAACCAATGTCAACAACGGAATATGGCGTTAAATGCCGGATAATAATCCGGATAGCGGATTTGGCAGACGGTCCTTCAAGTCTTAACGTATTTTGAAAAAAATGTTTATCATAAATCCGCGACATGGGCCAGCTTTTTCCCGCCAGTTCAGGTCCTTCAAAAATAAGGTGGTGCGACATTTATTTAAGGAATTAGTATTAGTGTCATTAGATAAAATGTAGCGAATTTGGTTAGCCGATAATTTTTTCAACTCCGTTTAGATAACTAGAATCAATCCGGTAATAATTATGGGAGCATTTTACTCTGGATTTAGTGCGCTCAAATTTATGGAAATCCGATCCTCCGGTGGAGATGAATTTTAATTCCCGGGCCAGGAATTGGGCGTACATTACCGTTCCGAGGTTATGGTGCGGAGACAGGACTTCCAGGCCCAGAACGCCGATTTTTTTAAGTTTCAGGAGAAAATCCAGTTTCAGCTGGTTGTATTTTCCCGGGTGGTTGAGTATCAATTGTCCGCCCAGTTTTTTTTTCAGGTTAACCACCCTCTTCATATTTAAATAGCTCTCCCGCAGAATGCCGACTTCCGGATTCCGGAAATAGTTTTTTATCACATCGTCTTCCCTGATTATCTTGACTTTAAGCTCCCTTTTTATTTTTTTTCTGTTGTATGGGTTGTTAAGAACATCGTCAACGAGATGGTTGATGGCGATGTAATGGGCGTACTTATCAACCGTGGCGCTGACTTTTATTTTGAATCCGTGTTTTTTCAGGGCGCGAAGCATTCTTCTCGCCATGTTTTTTCTCCTTAGTTGGCTTTCCCTTAAAAGGGAGTGGAGCGCCGGGTCGTCTTTAAAGTTAAACCAAAGCAAATTAAATTTTCTTCCGCCGAGTTTAACGTAAAGCTCCAGCCCGGGGATGGCCTTAATTTTTTCCTTTCGGCAGGCGCGGAGAAATTCTTCCTGGCCGGCGACGGTATTGTGGTCGGTCAGGGAAGCGATCGCCACTCCCTGCGATTTTAAGAATCCGGCTAGCTCGGTGGGCGTAAGGTAGCCGTCGGAATAAGTTGAATGGACTTGGAGGTCAATTAACATTTATTTAAGCAGAACTTAAGCTTTTGGCGCATTTCTTCGTTGGCGCCTGCGATACTCACTCGCCGTACCTTAAGTACGACTCGTTCCGTTTCTCGGCGCCGCCTTCCTGCCTGCCGGCAGGCAGGGAACTGCATCCAAAAGCTTAAGTTCTGAGGATATTGTCTTTTACTTCTTCCAAAAGCTCCGCCGCCCGTTCGGGATTCGGGTCATGCTTTAAGAGCAGATAAACGGCAGTACGGAGGGCGGTCCAGTTGTAATAGGTGGCGATTCTTTCGGCGATGGCGTCGCCCATTTTAATTTCCGAATTCTTAAAATACGCTGATAAGAAAATGTTTTTTATTTTTTCGGTAAATTCCTTATCGCCAATCCTTCTTCGGCATTTGTATTCCAGCTGTTGGAGGAAGGAGCCGATGTCTCTCGTAAAGTCAGAAAGGCAGATATCAGTAAAGTCTATAAAAGCCATTTTTTTATGGCCGATTTTTATGACGTTTTCCGGGTGGGCGTCGCCGTGGATAATCCAGCGCCGTCGGCTCGCGTTAAGGAATTTTTTTTCCCGGCTGATGACGATATTGAACGCCTCTTCTAAAAGGCTCAAGTATTCCGGATAGCGTTCGCCGATTACTGAAAGGATATGTTTTTTTCCGGGGACCACGGTTTCTATCCGGCTGTTGGCTTTATTGAAATTCAAGGCGTTATCGGTCGGGGCTTTATGGAGTTTCGCGAGCCAGAGCGCCGATTTATTGACGATTCTTTCAATCTCGGGGTAATTTTTTTCGCAGATATAATAGAACAGGTTATGGCCTTTGACCCCGCGATAGAAAACGGCGTTAAAGCGGTTGGAATAGAAAAGCGGCCGGGGAACGGTAAGATAGCCCTGGGAAAAACCGTTGTTCCAAAGGAACTTCAAAGCCGTATAAACATTTTTTCTCGGCTCCGAATCATGAGCCGAGCAGAATATCGGAAGCCGCTGAACCCTTTTTTTATCGTCAATAAAAGAAACTTCGTATTCAATTACCACATGGTAAGCCTCTTCCCAGACGTTTTTTTTAATGGGTGAAATTTTAACTTTTTTTACTTTTTTGAAATTCGGGTAGCGGGGCAGGATTCTTTCTTTAAAAAGATCGGCCGCGAAATTCTCGTCAAAGAGGCTGAGGATGGAATTCATACTGGTTAAGTAGTGGATGATGGTATTAATTATTAATTATATTGTTTCCAGTGCTTTTCCCAGATCATTTTTTTTATGTCCAGGGTTAGGCGTTCGGCGTTTAATTTTACTTCAAGGCTGGTAAATTTGTTAAGCGACCTGGCTGACCTTATAAGTTCATTCACCCCTTTTTCCGTTTCATCCGGATTCCAGGCGATTGGGCCGAAAATATCGCGGAAATCTTTTCCCGAAGCCCACCAGAAGGTACAGCTCGCCAGGCCGCGGAAAAGATGCCAGCGCGACCAGGAAGATTCGTCTTTATCCTTATGCCTTAAGTAAAGTTCCTGGGCCAGGCGAGCTAATTCCCAGAGTTTGTTATGGATGATATCATCATTATCCCAGAGTGCGTAAGGCTTTTTTCCGGCAAGCTCCTCCTCAGTTGATTCCCATGAGCTGGACAGGAGATCTGCAGTATCTTTCTCGCCCGCTTGGCTTTGGATGAATTCTGAAATAGTAAGCGTTTTAACCGAAGGATGGTTTAGAAGTTCTTTAAGCTTGTTTTTTATGTCCTGGTGCCGAAGGCCGTAAAGTTCTGCGTCAGTGGCAGTGATAATGGTTTTTTTTTCGTTTTTTGTAAGTTGTTCAAGGATAAGGCCTGGTACGAATCCGCTTGAGTATTGGCGGTTTCTAAAAATGACATTAAGGCCGCTTTTTTTATCTTTATAAACCCGGCCGCAATTAATAGTCCCAAGCTTTCCTTTCGCGCTTATCTCGTCCAGCGCTATCCATTCATAATCCAGGCTTTTAACAATTCTCCCTATTTTTGGCGAATAGGCCATCTCCGGGAGGAAAAAACCGGAAAGTTTTAAGCCAGGGCCGAAATATTTTTTAAGTATTTCTCGGTTTTGGATTATTTGTTCAATAGCGACTTCTTCTTTTACTAAAGGGAGCAGGGCGTGATAGGCGGCGGAACCGGTAAGCTCCAGGCGGCCGCTGTTAACTAACCGGCTAATTCTTTTAATAAGGGATCCGTACTTTAGTTCGTCAAGCCGCGAAAGAAGACAGCCGGCGATATTGGCGGTAAACTTCGCCTCCGGGCTTTTTTCCAGCCTTCTTATAATCCTTTCGTAGCTTTTTACCGCGGCTTCAGTAATTTTTTCCGGCTCCATGTTTGCCGGCTGGTAGAAATGAAGAAAATTTATCCAAAGCATTTTTATGGGATTATTGGGATGGTTAAGATTAGGCTGTAGAAGAATGTGACTCCTCTTTTGTCATTTCGAGCCCGACGCAAGGAGGGCGAGAAATCTAATCTTCGTGAAAAAGCATTTATAGCAATTAGATCCCTCGCTTCGCTCGGGATGACAAAACATTGCTCTGTTATCCGTTTATGGCTTTTCTATACAGCTTGACGTATTTTTTCGCCGGTATTTCCCAGCTGTTGGACTGCTTTAATGCCCGGCTGACGATCATGTTCCAGTAATTTTTCTGCTTATAAGTTTCTAAAGCCCTTATTATGGTACCGTATAGGGAAAATTTGTCAAAATTCTTAAAAGAAAAGCCTGTTCCCCGGGCAGGTTTCCTTATATCAAAATTATCCACTGTGTCATTTAAGCCGCCGACCTTCCTTATGATCGGGATAGCTCCGTAGCGCATGGCGATAAGCTGGTTGATGCCGCAGGGCTCGTGATAGGAGGGAAGGAGAAACAAATCCGCGCCGGCGTAAATCAGAGTTTCAATTTTCTGGTCAAAGGGAATCCAGTAGATTTTTTTCGGGTATTTTTTCCGGATTTTTTTCAAAGCGTTAATATACTCCTTATCGCCGTTCCCCATAATGATTAACTGCAAATCAAGTTTGGCCAGAGACTCAAGCAGTTTTACGATTAACTCAAAGCCTTTCTGAAAAGTTACCCTTGAAGTTGAGCAGATTAGCGGGATGCCGCCTTCCGGCGCGAGGCCGAACATTTTTTGGACATACTCCTTGTTGGTTTTTTTATTCACGCTGGATTGTTCGTCAAACCTTTTTACGAGCCCCGGGTCATTGGCCGGATTATAGGCTTTGTAATCTATGCCGTTAATAATTCCGTAAAGCCGGCCGGAGCGGTTCCTCAAGATACAATGGAGATCCTGGCCGAATTTTTTAGTCATAATTTCTTCCCGGTATTGCTCGCTTACCGTGTTAATTATGTCGGCAAAAAGTATTCCTCTTTTGGCGAAATTCAGGTACTCAATATTCGGATTCGCCAGAGCCGGTATATCGCCTTTCCCATAGTCCTTTTTTTCCGGAGGCACTTCCCACCAATTCCTTCCGAGCTGGAAAGCGAGGTTATGGATAGTAAACACCGATTTGGCGTTCCGGAGAATTTCATAGTCTTTAGGCCTGGTTTTTAAAAGGTAGGGGATTAGTCCGGTTTGCCAGTCATGGCAATGGATTATATCCGCCCTGAATTTGAGAAGCGAGACCAGTTTTAGGGCGGCGGCGTTAAAAATAAAAAATCGGGCGTTTTCATGCAGCGATCCGTAAATGGCTTTTTTCCCTGAAAAGTATTTTTTGCATTCCACGAAATATACCGGCGAATCTTCTTTTAAATAGCCGCGCCAGTAATTGACCTTTATGGATTCGGCTGAATTCAGGCTGACGCTGATATCTCTTTCAACCAGTTCCAGATCATATTTTTTTTTATCGGTTATTTTTCCGTAAAGGGGTGTAATAACTATTACTTCATGCCCAAGCCGACCGAGCGCCTTTGAAAGGCTTCTTACCACGTCCGCCAGTCCGCCGGTTTTTGAGAACGGCGCCACTTCGCTGGCTATGGAAACAATTTTCAATTTGTTGGACATGATGGGTGTTTAGCCGACAAAGTTTGGCGCATCGGCGCTGAATTTTTTAAAATCAGAGATGATTTTTTTAATCATGTCCCTGGTTATGTCCCGTCCGCCAAGGCCGACGACGAAACTTTTTATTTCGGCCGGGTTTTTCTGGAGGACGGCTTTTAGATCCGAAGCCAGCGGCCCGATATGGCCTAAAGATATGGATTTATCAATAACCGCTATTTTTTTCGTTTTTTCGCAGATTTTTCCGATCTCTTTGCCAGGAAAAGGCCGGAAGCATTTTATTTTTAAAATTCCGACCCGATGTCCGGCGGATTTTTTATCCGCATTCCATTCGTCAACAGCTTCTTTCATGGTTCCGATGACCGATCCCATGGCGACGAGAATAATGTCCGGATTTTTCGGGCCATAGTATTCGGTTAAACCCGTATCTCGTATCTCATATCTCATATCTCGCCTGCCTGCCGACGAGGCAGGTATTTTATCTTTTTTCTGATTTTTCGTTTCAGCCAGGCTAAAGATGTTCATCAGTTTTTCATATTCATCCGAAATAATTTTTTTTGAAGCCAGGATGTCGTCATTTAAGTCCTGCCTTATTTCCATGTAATGGTCAGGTGTCGCGAGCGCCCCGAGGGTAACCGGGTTAGCCGGATCAAGATATTCTCCGGTTTTTGGCTTATAATCCGGCAAGAATTTTTTTATGGTTTTTTCATCCGGAAGCGCCACCGGCTCAAGGGTGTGGGTAAGGATAAATCCGTCCAGGTTTACCATGACCGGAATTTGCAGTTTTTCCGCTACTTTATAAGCGAGCAAATGCTGGGCAATAGTTTCCTGGACGTCTTCGGCGAAAAGCATGATCCAGCCGGCGTCGCGGACGGCCATGGCGTCGGACTGGTCGTTCCAGATATTAATCGGAGCGGAAACCGCCCGGTTGGCGACGGTCATGACAACCGGCAGGCGCATGCCAGCGATATTAAAAACTACTTCAGCCATAAGCAATAGTCCCTGGGAGCTCGTTGCCGTATAAGTCCGTACCCCAGCCGCCGAAGCGCCGGCGACTATGGAAGCGGCGGCGAATTCGCTTTCGGCCCGGACATATTCGTATTTTCCTTCACCGTCGGCTTTGAATTTCGCCAGGTCTTCAACAATGTGGGTTTGGGGAGTTATCGGGTAAGCCGAAACCACGCCCGGGTTTATGAGGTTTATTAACTTTGCTATGGCGTTTGAGCCTTCAAGAATTTGCCGCATAAAAGTTTAGAATTTAAAATTTTTCATTTTTGTTCCAGATCCATGCCAATCACTTTAAACGGGCATTCGCCCGCGCAAAGGCCGCAACCTTTGCAGTAATCGTAATTGATTATTGCTTTAGGTTTGGCGTGGCCGGTTACCGGGTCAATGGAAATAATCCCTTCCGGGCAGACCCGGGTGCAGATTGCGCAGCCGGTGCATTTATTAAAATCCACCTCTGGCTTAAAAGTCCGCCAGGCGCCGGTTTTATTTTTTTCCGTGGAATTGGGTTTTACGGATATGGGTAATTTCATGTTTTTATTTTATCGTCATCCTGACCCCGCATTCGCGGGGGAAGGATCTCGCATTTAGAGCTATTACCACGGGATTCTTCGCTACGTTTCACTTCGCTCAGAATGACGGCCGATTTATTTAACTGCCGCGTAGGCTTTTTCTATGGCGGCGATATTCTTTTTTACCACTTCTTCGCCCTTTCCGGCAAGCTGTTCCTTAATAGCTTCATCAAGTGATTTCAGCGTAATGAAACCGGTAATTTTTGAAAAAGCTCCAAGAATTACCGTATTAACAATGTTTCTGCCGATTGTTTCCAGGGCGATTTTAGTCGCGTCCAGGGTGTGGATTTTTTCGGCCGGCAACTTAGCAACTTTACTTATTTCCTCCGCGCTTTTGGCGGTGTTAATAATCATTATCGTATTTTTTCCGGCGCCTTCGGAAAGGTTAACCGCGCCTAAAAGGGTCGCGTCCTGGACGATTATCACGTCCGGATGGTAGACATGTTCGCGCAGGCGGATCGGTTTTTCGTCAATCCGGGAAAAAGCCATAATCGGCGCGCCCCGGCGTTCCACGCCGAAATAGGGGAAGGCCTGGGCTTCTTTTCCGTCGCGGAAAGCCGAGACGGCGATCAATTCGGCGGAAGTAACGACTCCCTGGCCGCCGCGGCCGTGGATTCTTATTTGGAGCATAGAAGTGATAATTTTCAATTTCTAATTTTAAATTAGTTCGTCATTCTGAGGCCGAAGGCCGAAGAATCTCGTGGCAATAGCTCTGTTCACGGGATCCTTCGCTACGCTCAGGATGACGACAAAAATTTTTTCATTTTATATTTAGTTCTTTCCGCGAATAGGGTTTACTCACTTGTCATCTGCTTTATTAATTTATCCCAAATGTCCAGTGGCATATCTCCTTTTACCATATAACCGTTTATAATCCAAGTCGGTGTGCCTGAGAGGCCAATTGCCTGCGCTTCCAAGACATCCTTCTTAATATCCTCCCGGTATTTATTTCCATCATAGCATTCTTTAAAGCGGGCTTCGTTAGCGCCGATTTGTTTCGCGGCTTCCAGTATGCCGTCCGCCGTATTAATGCCCTGGTTTAAAAAAAGCTTGTCATGCATGGGCCAGAAAAGCCCCTGCTCGCCGGCGCATCTCGCCCCTTCGGCAAGATCCAAAGATTCTTCAAACTGCGGGTAATCCTTGTAAACCAGTTGGACGTCTTTTTTGTAAGTCGTTATCAGTTCGCGGATAGTTGAAAAGGAATTTTTACAGTTCGGACAGGCAAAATCGCCGAACTCAATAATCGTTACTTTCGGGTCAGCCGATCCGAGCCAGTAGTTGCCGACAATATTAATATCATGCTTTTTTCCGCCGAGCCGTATTTTGCCGGCGAGATCAGCCCGGGTTTCCCGGTATATTTTAACGATATAGAAACCAAAGGCAATGCCAAAAGCCAGGGTAAAGAAAAGCGCGAGGAACAAAATTATTTTTAATATTTTTTTCGCCATTTGAAATAGCGCTAAGGATGGATTATAATGTAAATAGATAGCTTAATTTAAATCTGCGATGCTTTAAAATAAATATTTGTCATCCTGAGGCCGATTAGGCTGAAGGATCTGCAGTTGCAATAATCTGGAGATATTGCATGTTCTATAAGGTTAGTCTATAAATTGACCGCCATTTGACTATGCAAGGTTGTAGATCCTTCGCTCCGTTCCACTCCGCTCAGGATGACAATGGTAATAATATTATATCATTTTCTCATGAATAAACAAAGTAAAAGTAATTACGAAGCCATCCAGTCTGAACTGGAAAAAAAACGCGAGAGGCGGGAGAGAAAAAAACGGCCCAAGATGAAAGTGAGCGGCGCGGGGGTGAAGAGGTTGCAGGGATTGATTATTAAGAAAGCGGTTTCTTAATTTGTCATACCGGCCAGCGAGCCGGTATCCAGGCTTAAGAGGCAATAATGCCTTTAACTTAAAAACATCAAAAGAGCTTTTGACTCTGGATTCCCGCTTTCGCGGGAATGACAGGTAGGGAGTGCCATGGCTCGGTTGACAAGCCCGGCTATAATAGGGTAAGTTAATGGGTTATTTATATATTTTGCTCGTTTAAATAGTGTTTTTTCCGGACAATACCAGGCAGGCTGGCGGTTATCCGGTGGAGGATATTTTTTGAATTTTTGAGAGGGAAAGGGGGTGATTTTATTGAAGGCAAGAATCGCTTTAGCGATTCTGAGCCATGCCCCGGCTTGTGTGCTGGGAAAGGCGGTGCTTTTACTGTTGGGTACCGCTGTCTACTTCTTCTGGAGTGGGCAGGTTTCCTGGCTTACGTTAGGGGCGGCCGTGGCGACTGGAATCATGGGGTTGGTATTGATTTGGTTCCAGGCAGATCTGGCACTTTGGTTTCTGGCGTCAAACGAAGATGTCGCCATGGCATGGAAGGAAGAGGGGTAAAATCCTCTGAACATTTTTGTCTGCCCGGGAGATAGGAACCCGGGCTTTTTTTTGTCTGAACTACTGATCTGCCCTCGCTCGCCTCGCTTTCGCTCCGGCGAAGCGGGCCGGCTGGCGGGTTTTCACATGATTTCCCTGATTATACTGATTTTAATTTTCTGTGTAATCACGTGCTTTCAGTAAGAATCAGTGGTTCAGACAAGCGGCACGGCAAGGCTTGAAAAATCATGAAAATTAGCCTAATATGGTAAACATAATAATTGGAGTAAAAATAAGGCAACAATATGGCTAAATACAATCACAAAGAAATTGAACCGAAATGGCGAAAGAATTGGGATGAGTCGGGAATTTATAAAACTGGAGAAGGTAAGGACAAGCCCAAATACTATATCCTGGACATGTTTCCGTATCCTTCGGGCGCCGGGCTGCATGTCGGCCACCCCAAAGGCTACATTGCTACGGATGTGTATGGAAGAATGAGGATGATGCAGGGGTATAATGTCTTGCACCCAATGGGCTGGGACGCGTTCGGCCTGCCGGCCGAGAATTTTGCCCTCGCGAACAAAGTCCATCCGCGGATAGCGACGGAAAAAAATATCGCCACTTTTAAAAAACAGCTCGCGCAATTAGGCTTTACTTATGACTGGGAGCGGGAAATCAATACGACTGACCCGGAATTTTATAAATGGACCCAGTGGATATTTTTAGAAATGTTTAAACGCGGCCTGGCATACGAATCGCGCGAACCGATAAATTGGTGCCCGTCCTGCAAAACCGGCCTCGCTAACGAAGACCTTGAAAACGGACGTTGCGAGCGTTGCGGTTCGGTCGTGGAAAAAAAGCCCATGCGGCAATGGGTTCTAAAAATCACCGCTTATGCCGAACGGATGCTGGATGACTTAGAAAAACTGCCGGACTGGGAAGAGTCTATTAAGGAAATGCAGAAGAATTGGATTGGGAAATCGGAAGGAGCAAGTATAAAATTTCCTGTCATTCTGAGTGCAGCGGAGCGGAACGAAGAATCTCGTGAAGAGACGGGATCCTTCGCTGACGCTCAGGATGACGTTAGTATTAAGGTTTTTACTACTAGACCTGATACTCTTTTCGGCGCGACTTACATGGTTTTGGCGCCGGAGCATGAATTAATTAAGAATTATGAATTAAGAATTAAGAATTATGGAGAGGTTAAAAAATACGCTGAAGACGCGAAGAAGAAAAGCGAGATAGACCGGGCGGATGTGCAAAAAGAAAAAACCGGCGTTGAGTTAAAGGGAGTGAAGGCAATTAATCCGGTTAATAACGAGGAAATCCCGGTTTTTGTCGCCGACTATGTTTTAGCCGGTTATGGAACCGGGGCGATTATGGCGGTTCCGGGACATGACGAGCGGGATTTTGAGTTCGCGAAAAAATACGGACTGGCTATCAGGGAGGTTGTTAAAGCCGAAAAGAAAAATGACGGAGAATGTTTTAGCGGCGAAGGCGTTAGCGTTAATTCCGGGTTTTTAGACGGCCTTACGACCCCTGAAGCTAAGAAAAAAATGATTTTTTGGCTGGAAGAAAAAGGTATTGGCAAGAAATCAGTGAGTTACAAAATTAAAGACTGGGTTTTCTCAAGGCAAAGATACTGGGGAGAACCTTTTCCGCTTGCCTATTGCGAACACTGCAAAAATGCGGTTGATGACTTTATTGCCACTTCAAAAATTGACCTGGGAAAAATTAGATCCTTCGCCTCCTCCGCTGATGCGGGGTCAGCTCAGGATGACAGAGAGAGAGGCGGTTTTACTCTCGGTGAATTATTAAATCCCGGTTGGATCGGTGTTGATGAATTACCTGTTACATTGCCCGAAGTAGAACATTATGAACCGACCGGAACCGGCGAATCGCCGCTGGCGAATATTGTCGAATGGGTGAATACTAAATGTCCGAAATGCGGGGGCGCGGCTAAGCGGGAAACCAACACCATGCCGCAGTGGGCCGGGTCGTCCTGGTATTATCTTAGGTTTGAAGATCCGAAAAATGATCAGGCTTTGGTTAATAAGGAAAAAGAAAAATACTGGTCGCCGGTGGATTTTTACGTCGGCGGAGCCGAACACGCCACCCGGCATTTAATTTACGCCCGCTTCTGGCATAAATTTTTATACGACATCGGCGCTGTCTCTTATGACGAACCGTTTACCCGGCTCCAGCATGTCGGTTTGATATTAGCCGAAGACGGACGGAAGATGAGTAAGCGTTGGAATAACGTTATCAATCCGGATGAAATCGTTGAAAAATACGGGGCGGACGCCATGCGGGTTTATGAAATGTTCATGGGGCCGTTTTCCCAGCCAGTAGCCTGGAATACTAACGGGCTTATTGGGGCGAGGAAATTTCTTGAACGAGTATGGAAATTGAAGTCAAAAGTCCAGAAGTCAGAGAGTCAAAAGTCCAGAAGTCAGAAGCTTGATAATTTACTTCACAAGACCATAAAAAAAGTCGGGGAAGATATTGAATCGTTTAAATTTAATACGGCCATTTCCCAGATGATGATCCTGGTTAACGAGATGACCGCGGCTGATGGCCTTAGTAAGGAACAATATCAAGCGTTACTAAAAATACTCGCGCCGTTCGCCCCGCATTTATGCGAAGAGCTTTGGACGGAAGTGAGAAGCGAGAAAGAATTGGAGAGTATATTTAATGAAGAGTGGCCGAAATATGATCCAGAGTTAATTAAGGATGAAATAATTGAACTGGTTATCCAGGTGAACGGCAAAGTTAGGGACATGATCAGCGTGGACGCGGAAGTTTCCGAAGAAGAAGCGAAGAAAATCGCTTTGGAAAGCGAGAACGTAAAAAAATGGACTAAAGGGAAAAGGGCGGAAAAAATCGTGTATGTCAAAGGAAAGCTGGTTAGTATCGTGGTTAAAGATTAGCCAGAAGCCATTTTCCGTCGGGTTGTTTTTTTACGTGATAATTAACTTTGACTTTGTAGCCACCGAGAGAGAAGAAAATTTCATTGGTGTAAGTGTATTCTTCCGCCGAAGATTGGGAAAGCTTTGCGTTAAGGAGCATGTTAGCCAGCGTGAATTCCCCGTCTTTATCAAGAAAATCAACCGTGTATTTGGCTAATTTTTGGGTTTGAGGAGTAAAGTAAGAAACCGCTTCAGCTGCGTCGCCGTCTCTAATAGCTTTGGCCGCTCCGGCCATAACATCGCCAGGGCTGTTTCTTTCCGCTTCATTTTCGCAATCCGCGCAATCCGGGTTGTTTTCGTTTTCTTCCTCGGGATGATTTTCTTCAGCGCCCGAAGAGCTGGTAACTATTTTACTAAAATTTTCATTGGTTATTCCCAGCCCCAACCTTTTAACGACAGCCAGAATATCTTCGGCATCGCTCAAAAGATATTTTTTATTGTCCAGCGGGTTTACATACCAGGCCCGCCCTTTGTTTTCCACCTGCAGGAATATTCTGCCGGCGTTTTTCTTAGAAAAAATCGGATCCAGTACTGTTTTTTTCCGATCCAAAGGACTGTAACCATTAATAATTTCCGTTTTATCATCATAGCCATCGGAATCGGAATCGCGATTATCGGGATTGGTTCCCAGCGCGTCTTCAAGCTTATCGGGTACGCCGTCAGCGTCCCGGTCGATTATTCCGGTTTCCGCGATAAGGCCAATCGGAATTTTTTTAATGTCGGCGTCAGTAATGCCGATACCCGCCTTTTTTATCGCTTCAAAAAAATCAGGTTGCTGGCCCAGACGGTATTTTTTTAAATTTGCGGGGTTTAAATACCAGGCCTCGCCCCTTGACTCAACCTGCAGTATGATTCTTCCTGACAGTCTTTCAATAAAATATTCGGCGGCGGAGGTTCGGGCGATGAACCCGCCGGCTATCACTACGGGGATGATTATTATTAATACCTTTCTCATTTTATTTAATAATGCTATAATAATGGTATTAAGATGGCTATGAAAAAGCTTAAGTTATGAATATTAAAAAAATACTTTTTCAATTATTAATAGCCGGGGCAGGAGTTTTTATTTTAGGTGCTGTAATTTATCTTGGGATCGGGGTGAATGATTATTTAAAATGGGTTAAGGTTAAAGCGGCAGTAGCGGAAGGAGCTTTCCCATGGCAATGCGGAGCGTTTCAAATACTCGGCGGCATGGCCGGGTGCACGGAAACGCAGTATGGCTGTACCTGTAAACTCTGCGAAGCGCTCTGCAATGAAAGCACTTTTGTCCAGTTCGTCGGCCAGCCAGGCTGTGGCGGTATGAATTACGCCTGTATTTCCCCGGAGGTAATGCCTTCGGGTATGCCGATTCTAATGTCCAGCCAAGCGATTTTAGCGGGGACTTCTAATATGATAAGCGCCAACGGGGTAGTCGGTACTCAGTCGCTCGCGGCCCACAGGGTGGAAAAAATTCTAGATTACTTCAAGGTTATTATAGCAGGAAAGAAGGAAAGTAAAAAATAATTGAGTATGCCAATCAAAAGAAAATACCTTTATATTATTTTGCCGGTGGTTTTTATGGCTGGTATTATTTTTTTCGCGCTGAAAGATGAATCAGCAGAAGCGGCGGCCAAAGCGCTTAATTACTGCGTGGACGCGAAAAATTATTTTTACACCAATATCGGATCTTTTGACAGGAGCCGGATAAACGAAAACGACAGAGATGAGGCCAAACTGCTTTATGAATATTACGGCCGCGACGCTAAATGCGATACCGGAAGCGAAGAGGAAAAAAGAATGTGCCATCTTAACCGGTTCATTTTCGGCTGGCCGGGAACATTCCGGCTGGCTGGTAATTTAATCATCCACGGCGCCAATATTTTCAATTATGGCGCTGACTCCGCCGGCCTCCATTGGATCATGAGCGGATTATATGAAGGAATAAATAACGCGATCGGATTTTCCAATAAGGAGAATAAAGTTTTGTTCGGGAGAAACGTGTTTACTGATGGGAGTTTCATAATGCCGGCTAAGGGAAATAACAGTATAGCTTTTAGCGGAAAAAATAAAGTTTCCATAAACGGGAAACAAGACGCGAGCGGGGAAGAGTTAAGTTTTTATGTTGCCACGGGGAATGTTTTATCTCTGCGCGATTCAAATCAATCAGTGGTGAGCGTAGTGCCGACCGGAGCTGAGACAGGCTTTTTAAGCGTTGGCGATTTTTTCAAAGCCGATAAAATAAGTTTCAGGGGCGAACGGCTGAAATATTGCGACTGCGGGAACATTTCCTGCTCCTGCTCCGGAGAAGTAAAAAATTGTTCCTGCAGATGCGATAACGAAGGCAAATGCGTTTGCGAGTGCGCGGGATGCGAGTGCGCGGGATACAGCGCCGAATATAACTGCGACGAAGAGGGAGCATGTTTGCCGGTTTATAAATGCAGAGGACTCGGGAACGTCTGCGCGAAAAGCGGAGAAAAAATGATTATTAGATAATTTATTCATGAAAATAAGAAAATTAAAAAATTATTTTTCGGCGATTTTCCTGCTTTCTGCGGCGTTGTTATTCACTGGAGCGTATTTTTATTTTTCATTTCTGGCCGGCCGGGCCGCGGACAGCAAAGGATCGCCGGATTTTAATGATACTGAAGTAATTTATGATTACCTGGATTGCTCTGAAGGGACCTGCGGTCTTGATACTGACGGCAAAGGCAGGGATTCAAAAGCGCTTTTTAAATTTTTCGGGCGCGACGCTGACTGCCTGAATCTAAAAGTTGACTGCAAAGACTTAACGCTGGAAAAATGCAAAGAGGCGTTTAAAAACGAGTATGACGCTTGCCGGAAAAATTTCAATTACGGCCAGGCGGGTTCTTTTGAGATGGCCGGAGACCTTAAAGTCAATGGCATAAGGACATACATTGACGGCTATGATAATTTCGGCCGGCATTGGTATAAATCGGGACGGGAGAACGAGGATACGGGACAAATAGCGCTTCTGGATAACGCCCGGGGGGTACTTTTTAGCGGCAATATTTATCTGCAGGGCAATACGGCGATTTTTGAGTACGGGCCGAATATCATCGGCTGGAATCTTTCCAAAGGCGAGAGAATAACTCTTGGCGAAGATGTTATGGATTTTTTCTCAAGAAACATAAAACTGGCGCGAATTGATTGGTTCGGCATGAGAGTAGAAACCGGATTGGAAGTAAAAGACATGAGAATCAATAACGGTATAAGCTGGCGGAGTAAGAAGCTTGGCTGGTCGCCGGTAATCGGCAATACGACAACTGCCGCCTATAAAGGTTCGGGTGAAAACAAGCAGATTTTTATGTATTGTGATAATGGATTACTGGACTGCCTAGAACAATAGTTAATGACAAATTCAAATTTATACCGCGGAAACCGGGAAAAAAACACATGAAATTAAAATCTACAAACGGAATGTTTTCAGTAAAAATATTTTTGGGTCTTTTGTTTTTCCTGTTTTTTTTACCGTTGCGGCCGGTGTCGGCTGATTTTTTTGAATGCTACGAAACAGACTCAGACAACATTTTGGATAAATTTTTAGATTATATTTTGCCGGTTGGAAATTGCCGGGCGCCCCTCTTTCTCCAAAACCGAGGCGACGCGGTTTATAAGAGCTACGCTTTATATGAATGGGAAGAGCCCGGCTGTCCTAAAAATAATCTCACGATAAAAAACACGCGAAATTGTGGCGACAAAGATTTTCCCTGCTACTGCGATTCAAAATCCGGCAATCCCGAATACCAGTGCGGAAAAATCAAAGGCGCGGCTTACATTGACCGTCCGTTTTACTATATTTATCATGATGACGGAGATTTTGAAATCAAGGGGAACATCGGTTCAACCGGAGATACGACTTATTGTTTAAATACGAATACCAGTATTCGGAGCGCGGCTGGCGGATTTATCAGATTCATTAGAGAAAGACTTTATGTGTTTTTAGGCAAAACGGCGGTTTTTCGGCGGGGGCTGGTATTCAATAAAACGAGCGGCAGTTTGGATTTGGGCAAGGGAACGGAAGTTTCCAAAGTTAAGCGGGGAAAAATAGTCGTCACTAATTTTGCCGGAAGAAAAGAGGGAAGCGAAGGCGCGAGCTGGAAAGAATTATCGGCGGGGGACTGGGGCGCGGATTATTATGAAAATATAAATTCAATCGCCGGACAGGGCGGATATATTTATCTTTCTGATAAAGACGAGCGGAGGATAATAAGAACCGATGAAAAAAACGCGACAATCCTTGGCGACGCGAGCTGGGGCTGGATCCCTGAAGATATAGCGGTTGATTTGGACTCTATGATTTATATTACTAGTTCTTTAAACGAACATGACGAAACGGCTCTTACCGGCTTTAATATTGTCAATCCCGAAGACGGGAGCGTGTATTATGCCGGGGATCGGGTTAAGATTTCCTGGAATTCATTCCCCGGAGCGGACGCTTACCGGCTGGTTTACAACAATGGCAAGGAAAACGCTGAAATAAAGACCGCCGAAACGATTGCGAATGTTGAGCTCAAATTTAGGGGAAATTATATTTTTAAAGTCGAGGCTTTATACGGAGATGAGATATTGGCTCATACCGGTAATGAATTATCGCTTTTCGCGATAAATAAGAAAGAACAGGCTTTCAGGCTGCTATACCCAAAAAGTGGGTCAGTTTTTGGATTAGGCGAAACCATAACGTTCTATTGGGACAGATATCAGGGGAGTTTTAAGAATCTTAATTATAAGCTGGAGTTTAAAAAGAGCGGACTTTCCGTTCCGCCCGTTCCCATTGTTGAGAAGGACACTTCTTATGAGCTGATAATTGACGATAAAAATATGATCGGCGATTATGAATACATAGTAAGAGCTTATGACGGGGACAGGTTCCTGGCCGCGGCGAATACCGGCGCGCTTTCAATCGCGGATAAATCTAAAGCTGATAGCCTTGATTTGGGAGGAAATATTTTTAAAACTAAAATTGACGGAGGAGGCTGGCGGCAGTTTTTGCCGGACCGGAAGAATAAGTTAGCGGTTAAAAGGTTTAACGCGCTAAAAGAATATCTTCAGGCGGCGAATAATGATCCAAAGGCTTTGTCTTTTAATAATCCTTCGGGGGTGGCGTTATCCGGCGGCTATATTTACATCGCCGATACCGGTAATAACAGGATTATAAGGCTTGCTAAAAATGTGTTTTTTCCCGCTGATCTCGGCGATTACTTAATTGATTTAAAAGCGAATAACGGCAAAGACTGGTCGGCGAAAATCGCGGCTAACCGTAAAGCTGAGGCGGAAAATTACTGGCAGGTTTACAGTACCGGATCGTTAAACCTTAATAATCCCCGGGATATTTTTATCGGAAACAGCGCGTATATCGCCGACACGGGGAATAAAAGGGTTATATTCAGGAGAGGCAACGACTGGGTAAGTATAGGAGGCGAAGGATTTAACTGGGAGCCGAACCGGGTATATGCGATAGGCGACATGCTTTATGTCCTTGATTCTTTTAACGGGCGGATAGTTAAGATTGATATTTCCGACGGTTGCAACTCATATTTTACCAAAAGTTTGGCTTTGGGTAAAAGCTATTTTATTTTTGGAAGAAGGGGAGGAGAAAAAATGGAATGGACTTATCCGGTTGACATGCTTAATAAGTCAGGAAATTTTTATGTCGTTGATTCGGTCGGGGATTTTGGCTATTCGCTTATTACTGGAGGGAACAACCTTCTCTCCATCTATTCCCCTGAAAGCAGCCGGGACATTATGGATTCCGGCGCCCCCAACCCTTTTAACGCGGAAATTACCGCCTCCATCGCTACCGCCGATCATTTGGCGTCGTTCGGAATCGCTGACGGCTTTAATAGCGAAGAAGACCATTACGTTGAGTGGATGCAGGGAGAAGGAATTTCCCACTGTCCTTCTATTTCCGGTTGCGCGACTTCAACCTGCCTCGGTCAATGGGATTGGGACAGTAATGCCGGAAATTGTTACCATTACACGCAAGGATGCTGCGAATACAGCACGTCAACGCCTTCCGTTTGCCTTCAGACTGGTTGTTGCGAGATTGAAACCGAGAATTGCCATGTTGGTTATTCGGTCAGTTTTAAGGATTATATTAAACCTTATAAAGATCAGGATTTAAACGATGATTTGATTTACGGCTGGATGGCGTCATCAACCAGGGATAAGTGCGATTAGCGCCGTGAGAATTTTTGTCTTGAACCGTATCCGGATGCGATGCGTTAATTTGTGTCAGGCGTTTGCGGATTAATGATTGAAAAACAAATGGATTTACTGAGACAAGCAAAGAAGCTGTGTGAAATATATAAAATTACGCCTTCCCGCTCCAAAGGGCAGAATTTTTTAATCAATGAAAGCGTGTACACAAAAATTGTACAGGCGGCGGATTTGGATAAAAATGACATTGTGCTTGAAGTCGGGCCGGGACTTGGATTTTTAACGGCTAAGCTTGCTAAAGCCGTGAAAAGGGTTATTGCCGTAGAACTGGACGATAAGCTGGCGCAGGCTTTAAATGATGGGTTGGACGCGCATGGAATCAGGAACGTGGAAGTAATAAACGAGGACATACTGAAAATTAAACATTCTGTCATTCTGAGGGAGCTTGCGACCGAAGAATCTATTATAGATCCTTCGTCCCGCCCCATAAAATGTGGGGCGGAACTCAGGATGACAAAGGGCTATAAAATAGTGGCTAATTTGCCATATAATATTACTTCCATATTTTTGCGTAAGTTTTTAAGTGAGATGGAAGTTAAGCCGGAGTCAATGACATTGCTTTTACAGAAAGAGGTGGCGGAAAGGATTGTCGCCAAACCGCCCAGGATGAGCGTTTTGGCGGTTTCGGTCCAATTTTACGCTGAGCCGAAAATTATCCGGAAAGTTTCCAATGGTAATTTTTGGCCCAGTCCGAAGGTGGATAGCGCGGTGATACAGTTAAAAGTTCAAAGTGATTTCTTAAACGTCATCCTGAGCGGAGCGAAGGATCTCGTGAACGGCGCTCCTGATGCGAGATTCTTCCCCCGCGAAATGCGGGGTCAGAATGACGGAGAGAAGAAATTTTTTAGGTTAGTGAAGTTTGGTTTTAGCTCAAAGCGGAGGATGCTAAAAAACAACCTGGCGGGCGGACTGAAAATCAGTAACGAGGAAGCGGAAAAGGCGCTCGCGGCCATCGGCCTCAATCCGAAAATCCGGGCCGAAGGTCTTTCGGTTGACGACTGGATAAAATTACTTGGCGAGCTGAATAAATATATGGTATAATATCCGCAACGGATAACTGCCTGGTTGCAACAGCAATAACAAAATTTTTAAAATAAATTAAAGCTATTTTCCCCATGCTTGATGACTTGGAAAATAGAAATGTCGGCGGAGCCGGAGAGCAGAGGAACCAGTCGCCGGGTTTAAGAAAAAGCCAAAAGATTGCTGTGGCGGCTTTGGCGTTTTTTGCGTTGTTCATTATGGTGATGTGGACTATCCAGTTTAAAAAAGGCCTTAGCGACCCTTTTGTCTATAAAGGGCCGGATACTTCTAATACCGCGGAAGGAAGCGCCTGCTCCGGACCCGACTGTCCGGCTGTCCAGGAAGCGCAAAAGAAAAAAGATACTGATAAAGACGGCTTAAGCGATTACGATGAAAATTATGTTTACAGGACTTCGGCGTACCTTGAAGATTCGGATTCGGACGGCTTAAGCGATAAAAAAGAAATTGACGCCAATAAAGACCCAAATTGCCCGGAAGGGAAAGAATGCTATCAATCCCCGCTGATAAATTCCGAAGCCGGAGCCGAAGTGAATAACGGTGCTACCAACCAGAGCAATGAAGCGCTTAGTGAAATGCTGAAACAGTATGGTGCCACGGATCCGGGCCTGATGCAAAATCCGTCAGCGGCTAGCGATGGTAGTCAGACTGGTTCCAGCCAAACGGGCGGGTCGGCGCAGGAATCGGCAACCGGTGAGATAGACGCCAAGACTTTAAGACAATTGCTGATTGAACATGGAATGAATGAGCAGGCCTTAGCCGGAATCAGCGATGAGCAGCTGATGAAGAGTTTTGGCGAGGTGATGAGCCAGGGCCAGTAAAATATATTTTTTGAAAAAGTTGGTTTTATAAAACATTTCAGCGGAGCGCGAGCGGCATGAATTAATATGGTTGGAAAAAAAGAAAAAAACAATAAGGTTATATCACTTTTGGTAATGATTTGTTTTTGCTTTTCAGTATCGGCGTCTGTTTTTATTTTCCCATTTTTTTCCCCTGAAGCAAAAGCGCAGAGTATAGGTCTCGAGGGAGCTACCTCGGAATTGGGGGGAATTGCCGCCGGAATGGGAATCACGGTTAAAGATCCTGGCGTAACGGCGGGGGTAGATAAAAATTATTTAGAGACTGCTACCGGCTGGCTGATGGATAGAGCGAGGGAAAATTGGAGAGATATGCTCTTTAACGCTTCCGCGCTGGCCTTTAAATCGGGTCTGCGGTTTTTTTTGAATGAGTTAGCTTACAACAGCGCCGTGTATCTCGCGACCGGCGATAAAGGGCAGACTCCGATGTTTTATACCGATAGCTGGAAAGACTACCTGATAATGGCGGCGGACGGGGCGGCCGGCATGTTTTTAGATAAAATGGTAACGAATATCGGCAGCGCGACTGGCTGGTGGCAGAATTTCAGCATTTGCGATCCGAATATAAACGTAAAAATTATGATCGCCCTCGGCCTCCGGCGGCAGATGTATGAGAGGCCGAGATGCACTTTTTCCCAGCTAACCGAGAATTGGGAATCCAAACTTTCCAGCCCGACTTTTTTAAATGATTTCCAGAATATGTTTAATCCCTGGGAGAGTGATATGGGAATCGCCTTAACCATGCAGGCCGGAAGCGTTGATTACGCCCAAAAAGCGAAGGAGAATGCGACTTACCAGCGGCTGACAAACGATTTTAAGCCCATAACGGAAAAGATATCGGGATTTATAAAGAGTCCTTCCAGGGCGACGATGAAAGCCTTTGACAAGCCGATTGACGATTCGGACGCGCCGGAAAAAATATTCACCGGTTCTATGGCGGCGGATGCGATTGATATTTTTATCAGCACGTTAATCGGAAAACTGTTTGAGCAATGGCTGATGTCGGGGCTCGTATCCGAAGTGCCTTCCACTGTTGATTTGAGTAATCCGGAAATTGAAGCCTTAAATGATGATATTGAAGCCGCTAAAGAAAGATTTAGAAAATTAATAGAACCGCAGTTCGGCACGCGCGGCGATTATGACATTTTAGTTGATTTAACATCCTGTCCGGATCCGTCTAAGCCCGGGCCGACCGATTGTGTGATAACGGAAAAATTTCGGCAGGCCGTCGCCAACCGGCTGACGGTCAAGGCGGCCATGGATCAGGGTTATCTTAATAAAAACGGAGTTTTCGGGTTCATCGCCGGAAAAAGCCTTGAGCCGAAGTTTGAAAACGGAGATTATCCTTACCGTAGCCTCGTCATTTTAAGAAAATACCGGATTATTCCGGTCGGCTGGGAAATTGGCGCCCAGTATATAAAAATGGATAATCCTCAGGGCGGGAACGACCAAGGCAAGAATATCACTTTAAAGGAGATGGCGGAATGTTTTGAGGCTGATGACAACGTTGAAGGCTACGAAGAGCCTTGGTGTCGGGGACTCGTTGATCCGAATTGGGTCTTAAAGGCGCCTTTAAATTATTGCAAAAAGCTCGGTTACGGTCCGGAAATAATTTCAAAATCAATTACCGGCGATGGCGATTCCAGCAAGACTAATATTTCAAGGAATGGCGATTATTGCGCTGACGAGCAGTCCTGCGTTAAAGAGAATTTTGACGGTTCCTGCCAGGTTTACGGCTATTGCTCCGAAGAGCGGAGAACCTGGAATTTTAATAACCGATCCTGCGATCCGAAATATAATACCTGCGAAATTTTTCGCTCGCGTTCCGGCAATACGGCTTCTTACCTTGAAAATACCCTGGACTATAACGGCTGTACGGCCGATAACGTCGGCTGTCTTGGTTATTGTAAGACCGAAAATTATGTTCCCGGCGTAAAAAATACGTCTTTTGTAATTGAGCAGGATTATGACGCCGGAGGAGGAAAGATTAGAACCAGGAAATGGGAACTCCCGGCGACTTTCCAGAATAATCAGACCGCCGCGGAATTTTATGGTTACCGGGACGCCCATTCGCTAATGGATAACCAATGGATTGTAAAAGCTGACCGGAGCGAATTTTTCATTCACTATAATACGGTTACCGGAATATCCAGCATCGGCTGGCTCCATGACAAACCGCAACTGGTAAAGTGTCAGGCTTATATAAAACATCCGGAAGATCCTTATGACTCTCAGAGTGAAAATGACTGGTGTGTTGATTCCGCCAATCCAGGAGCCTGCGGTAACGGAGAAAATTGGCAGACGGCCGACCCTTCAGCTAACTGTTTTGATTTTGTCGAGTATTGTAAGACCCATGAAGACGACAGATCTGACGAGGTAAATTGCGACGGCGGGGAAGCGGCGCTCGCGTTTAGTAAAATTACGGCCGGTAACAAAGTCGCGGTAAGGGATGACGCTGGAGACGCTAATAATAGCGGAATAGGAAATGAAATAAAACAAGGAGACAACTGGGAGGAAGGATGGACTAAAAAAAATACCGACGGCGGCATGATTGAGATGCCGTCCGGGAACTGGGAAGTTGAGATCGCTCCGACGCTTACAGCCGGAATAAGCGAATTGGTTTTTGCTTATGAAGGAGGAATGCTGGACGCGAGCCAAGGGTTTAAAGTGGTTTTGGGCGGAAGTAATTTGCCGTTTAGAATTAAGTCCAGCCCGGACACTTTAAGCGGAGAATGGCAATGCGAAGGAGCTAAAGATAAAATTTATTTTGACAAGGACGCGGAAAAATGCGATTCCGGAAACGAGGGTTGCCATGAATTCATAAGAACCAAAGCCGGAATCGGGGCGAACCTCCTTATCAATTCCGGGTTTGAGGATTATCTTGATATCGGCGGATGGGATAAATGGGGAAAAGCCGATTCTGATCGGAGAAGCGGGAGTAGCGCTTTGGCATTAAAAGACGGCGGCGTCAGCAAGGACGATGTTTCCCCGGGTCCGTGGGAAGTCGGCGAATATTTTACGCTTTCTTTATACGCGAAGAATTGCGCGGGTCTTAAAGCTAAACTGGGAGACGCGGAGAGTGAGACCGGACTAAGCGGTTCTTCAGACTGGCAGAGGTTAATACTCAGCGCGAAAATGGATGGTACGGGAATTGAAATAGCAATCGGGTTAAAAGAATACGCCGCCGGATGCGTTATAGACGACATAAAACTGGAAAGAAATGACAGCGCGAGCGACTGGAACGAATATGGGGGGCCGGGAAAAATTTACGAAAAACTGATACCGGCTTATTTTGAAAACAGCGCGGAAAATGAAAACAGGAGCCATTGCTATGAAGATGTTAATCCGGACGACGGAGACGGTCTGGATTATACGTTCAGTAAAGACGCTTTGCCGGAATGTTCCAATTTTGCGAGAAAGTGCAATCCGGACGAAGCGAATTGCGAATTATACACATCGATTCGGACTAAAGAAGCCATACCGGCGAAGATTTCAGCTAATGATTTATGCCCGTCAACCTGCGTTGGGTATGATATGTTCATCCAAAAAGAAACCGGTTTTGATTCCGCGCGGCCCGAATACTTTATACCGAAAACCGCGAGAACCTGCGGTTATGTTTCAGCCGGATGCGATGAATTTACCAATCTTGATGAACTGGAAAAAGGAGCGGAAAAAAAGGAGTATTATTCGGAGTTAAGGCAGTGCATAAAGCCCGCCGAGGCGGGCAGTCCCGGCTGTAATGATTTTTACACCTGGGAAGGCTCAAGCGAAACCGGGTTCCAGCTTAAAGTTTTTCGGCTGAAGCAGGATGACGACGGCGAGGCAGGAGATCTATATAGCGGAGATCCGGCAATTACCGGAGATGATTCGGATAATTGCGGTGAAACCAGTTACGCCGACGGAACAGGAGGATCCGACTGCCGCCAGTTCTATAACCGCCAGGGCGGAATTTCTTACCACCTGTATTTAAAAACTATATCTTGCTCGGACGATTGCCATCCATACCGGCGGACGGAAAATAATACTTTAGATTCCGAGGCCAGGTGCAAAGAAGAATGTCCTGACTCAAACCAGGCCTGCGCCTGTTCAACAGACTGCGGAGCGGCCACGGGTAAGTTAAGCTGTAAAAAATCTAATACCGAGTATATTTATTGTAAAAACGGCGGAACCTGGCGAAATGACCATAATGCCTGCGTTTATTCGGCTATTCCGGGAGAAGGAAGAGCCTGCTCGGCCAGCCAGGCCGGTTGCCGCGAATATAACGGCAATAACGGCGCGAATGTCCGAACCATATTTTCCGATAATTTTGAAGACGGAACCGGTGATTGGACCGCGAACAAAGGGACGCTAGAGATTTCCGGCGAAGCGGTTTTTGTCGGCGAACATTCGCTCAAAGCTACCGTGAGCGGGACCGAAGTTGAACTTGTGAAACCGGTCGGAACTTTGCTCGCGGATGATGATGAGAGTTCCTACATCTTAACTTTTACCGCCAAAAAATTAAAAGGAGGATCCGGCGGGCAGTGGATTGTTGACAATGGCATCTATTTTTCAGACGGAACTGATAAGTCTTACTTTGAAATTGACGAGGAAACTAAAGCCGGCTTGGCCGGAGACGGAGACTGGCTTTTATATAAATTTAATTTGAAAAAGCTTGATCATGCCGAAACCGACAAGGAAATTTTAGTAATTAAAGCTAATCAGGGATATTATATTGATAATATTAAACTCACGCAGACCATTGACCGCTACTATCTTATTAAAAATTCCTGGAATACGCCCTTAGAATGTGATAACAAGATTGATGATCCTGAGGGGCAAAAGGCCTATGCGAGCGGAAGCGCCGGATGTAAAACAGCACTTCCGGATAGTGACGGAACTGTGAGGGCCTGCTTCCCCCAGGAAATGTTAAACTGCGACCAATATAAGGATCGGGAAAAGATTGATTACTACCTGAAAAGTTTTTCCGCGCTTTGCCAGGATTCGGCCGTCGGGTGCGAATTAATGGTTGATACCCATAATTCAACCAATCCGGAAGCAATGAGCTATGAAGACGGGGAAATAAGCGTGCCGGCCGATAATTTTATCTACGCGGTTTATGATAAGAAAAAAACCTGCAACGCGGCGGATAAAGGCTGCGAGCGGCTCGGCAAACCCTATAGTTATTCAGGCGATTCGGTTTATCAGAATGAATTTTTAAAGAATGACCCGGACGCGTATCCGAAGATTCTTTGCTCATCGTCCGAAGAAGGCTGCGAAGAATGGATCGCGACGGAGAGCGATAAAAATTATTTTAAGGATCCGGGCGACCAGGTCTGCGAATACCGGCAGGCTTTGGGATTGGGCGCGGGCTGGTGGAAAAAACAGGTAAAGAGATGCGACGACGGAAGCGGTGTCGGATCGTCGGTTAACGGAAAAATTGACGCGGAAATTAACGCCGAAGGCAATTCGGTCAAGGCTTCGGAGAATCAGATCTGCGTTGACACCGGCGGTTGCGGACGCACCGGAATAAAATGCGATTCTGACGAAGTTTGCGGAGCTTTTAGAACCTGCCTTGAAGGAGAGTGCCGCTATACCTGTATTCTGGACGCTAACAATTACGGTTGCCAGACTGATGCCAAAAAAGCTCCTAAAACCATAGGTTATCCCGGAGCGCCAATAGAACAGCCGGACGAAGAAGAGATTAAAGACGTTAATGACATCGACAGAGACGGCAATACAGATGAAATAATTAAAACTATTAAATGGGCCGGAGCCTGCCCGGCTTCTGAAGCAGGTTGTTCGGAATATATTGATCCGGTGAGCCGGTTTTTAACTAACGTTGTTTTTAATAGTGATTTTTCCCAGAACGTGGACAACGCGAACGGACCGGACGGCTGGAATTGCGACGCGAGGGAGGAAGATTGTTCGCAAGAACTGCAATTGTCTCCGAGCGCTCTGTATATTATATCGGGCGAAAATCTTGCCGGCGGAAACGTAAGCTTAAAGGAAAAAGCGGCAGCGGCAAAAGATATTCATGAATTGATTGAAGGGGCCGGTAGCGGAGGAGCTAATTATTTCAAAGACGGGGAAAATTCAATATCTCTTGATTTGTCCGGTAATATACGGAAAAGCAAACGCTTTTACGTGTCGGGTAATGATATAACCAACGGGACTCTTTCGGTAAAGGGCAAGGCGGACAATTCTACGCTGGAAATTAAGGAAGCGGCGATTAGCTACCAGCTTAAAAGGAATATTGATAAAACTTCCTGCAACGGGCTGGTAAACTTTGACAACGGGTGCGTTTTGTTCAATGAAAGGACTTACGCCGGAGCCGGCTGGGCAGGACTCACCTTAAACGCCGATTCCTCAAAAGACGGAGAAGCGCCGAAAACCGATTCGCCGGTAAATGCCAACGTTTTAATTAAGGTCGCTCCCGACCGGGTCTGCAATGAATGGCTGGCCTGCCGATCAGCCGTCGGCCTCGGAATAAAAAATGCGAGCAATTCCGAAGAGCAGGCTTGCTTTAATATTGGCACCTGCAACCAGATGGACGACAGCGGCAAATGCGTCAGTTTTTCCATTTCGGATGATGAAAGCGCAATGGAGGCGAAAGGAATCAAAGGCGCGCTAAGCAATGTTTCGGAATTCGCGAACCGTTCTGGTTATTCAAAAGTCGGAATAAAAACGGTTGACGACCCGGGGATGAAAGGCTACTTTGCTTTTGGCGATATGAATCAGATCGGCGAAGTGTCCACTGTTCCTAACGGAAATTTTGAAATTTATGGCAGTAATAAATATCCGATCGGCTGGTCTCCACAGAAAGGAAGTTGGAACATGAACCTTTTCTCGGCAATTAACAATCCTTACGCGGCTCAGGCTGAAGGAGGAATTTCCGGCCGGGGCGGAATCGGTTATCCGGTTGAAGGCGTAAGCTTACTTAAATATTCGGCCGCCATCCATCCCAAAGTCGGGCCGACTTCGGAATATATAGATGTTGAAAGAGGGGAATATGTTCTTAGCGCCAGGATTAATACTCTTGGTTTAAAATCCGTTGATTCCGCGACAGTCAGAGCGGTTGTCGGGCTGGAATTTTTTAACTCTCAGGGAAACAGTCTGGCCTCCTCCTTAGAGCCTATTAACATGGACATGGCCGGAGACTGGAAGCTGAATGTGGCAAAATTTAAAGTGAGCGGATCAGCCAAAAGAATAAAACTTAACCTTACCAGTAAAATCGGGAATGATTATTGCCAGTCCGCCGTCGATCCGGTCTTGAGATTATCAGACGGCGTTTCCAATATTGACTGTAACGAAGGCGCCTGGATGACTGTCGGGCCCGAAGACAACGGCGAAATTCAGAGCGATTCATCGGGCCCGGAAATAAAGATAAGAAGCGATAATCAGACTCCGTCCGATTGCGCCACTGAAAAATGGAAGGCTGAAATACAGGACGCCAGCGGCGGCTGGCATGAAGTTTATTCGGGTGATTCCTGCAATTTAGAAAACGGCAGTAATTTTTTAATAAACATGGAAGATTTCGGGCTTTCGTCCATAAAAAATGTCCGGGCGACCTGTACCGGTACCGGATCGGATGAATGCGTGTCCTGCCCGGATATTAGCGATTGGCATTTTATCAGCCTGGCCCCGGCATATAATATTTCCAACTCAAAGTGCTCGGGAAATATTTACATAGACGACATAAAAATAAAACCGGCGCTTGCCGCTCGCCCGGAATGGAACATAACCCAGTCCTGTCGGCTCTATCCGCAGTCCGATTCCCTTTCCTGCGATTACTTTAACGATTCAGGCCTCCGGGAAAAAGGCCTTTACGGCTACTGCCTCCAGTACGACCGGTCTCCGGGCTCGCCGGAAAATTGCCTTCAGTGGTGGCCGGTTGATAAGGTAAAAGGCGACGGTATAGAAGAAGGCGCCGGGTATCAAGGCAGATATCCGTTGTATTATACGACTGACATAGAGGATATAAGCCATTGCTCAAGTTATGAATTAGTCGGAGTGAAAAAAAATCAAGTTTTTACGACTCCAGCCATGCACTGTGATAGCTTCGGCGATGAGTGCGATGACGATCGCGTAGAAGTAATTTTTGACGCAGTAAGAATGGAAAAGAGACTAAATCCCGGGCCATTTCCAGGGTTTACATTCAGTTGTTCCGAGGATGGGGTTAATATGCAATATACTGGAGCCGGACTTAATCCCGTATATTCAGATTCAACATATGATTGGTTTTGTACTTCTGATTCTTTTGTTCCCGAACTGATTGAAATAAACGCGCCTTGCGGAGCTGAGGCAATCTTTGATCCAGGTCCGCGCAAACCATGGTATAAGTTTATTGCTACTAAGATTATTCAGGTTGTTACTCCGTCAGGACAGAATAAATATTGGAGTGGTAGAGTTTATAATGGAAGCACTTTTAACTATAGTTGCAACGCAGGCTTGCCTGACGGTTTATTGCCGGATCCTAACTATAGGAATTGCGAATATGGATATGACTATCCTCCTTTCGGCTCTCTTGTTTATCCTTACCCTTCGGCTAATCCTTATGAATGGGACGGCAAAGGCGATTTAGGTATCCAGCCATTATATTATGAACTTCCGGATACGGAAAATTACTCCGCGCCTTATCAGCCGAGAACCGGACAGCTAAGTACGGAAGACAATATCAAAAACCTTTTTGCCCAAAGCTACGGCAACTGGCAATGGGACGGGAGTAATTATGTTCCATACAATTCCAGCTGTGTCGGCGGAAGTAATGACAAGAAAGTCTGTATAATTGACGCGGATTGTCCGGGAGGCGCTTGCACCGGCAATAATTGGACTTCGCCGGGAATAGTTTGTCCGACTGTTAGCGGAGAGATATTAAGACCGGAATTTAATTCAGCCGCCCCAAGCGCCGACCTTTGCGCTGTCCCTCCCCTGATCTATAACATAAAAGTCAACGCTACTTCAACGGTTGACGTAGAAATCATAAAGAACGGCTACGTCAACTTCACTTTTAACAGCCATATTGACTCGCAGCAGCTGCCCCTCACTATGATTTCGGTTGACTGGGGAGATTTAGAAAACACCATAATAACCGGGGTGGAAATGCGCGACCGCCAGGATCCGGTTAATCCGCATTCGCTCTATCACCTGTATGATTATTGGGATTTAAAAAGAAAGGCGGCGGATACGAGCCCGAGGGGTCTAGACGTTTCGGATATTGACTGCCCGGCGGGAGGAAATTTTTGTCTCGTAAGGCCGAGAATAAAAATCATGGATAACTGGGGTTGGTGCACGAGCGGAACTACCGGCGACAATTGTCCTAGCAACGGCTATATTGAATTTTCGCATTGGATTGTTGTAAAGGAGAGGTGAATTGTCTGAACCGCTGATTTCGCCGAGAACGCTGATGTCTTTGATTTATGTTATGTCACGGCAGAATCTCCTGAAAAGGGATTCTGCCGGTAGAAAAATTTTAGAATTAAAGAATTAGAAATTGTTTAAAAATTGAAAATTAGAAATTGAAAATTTAGACATGTCTGATATAAATGAAAACATATTCCGGGAAAAAGTTTTGGGGAAAGAGCTTAGCGGCGAAAGTCAGGCGCGGGCGGCCGGGGACAGGTTAAGGCAGGATAAGGCGGAGAGCGCGAGTAAAAAAAGAACTGAAAATCAGACCGCCGGAAACCGGAGAGGGCTCAGGATGCCGGAGACAGGAAGCGGGAATAATGGTAATATGGATAGTATGCGGGACGAACAGGATGGCGATAAAAACAACGAGCCGGAAAGACTTAATGATCCGGTTGAGCAGGCAAAAGCGGCCGGGGATTTAGCGAAAGGAGAAAAAGAAGCTAAAGAAAAGGGAGATAAAAAGAAAGATGAGTCTGGCGAAGAAGGTTTAGTGCAAGGATTTTTCGCGAAAAAAATAAAGAATAAAATATACAGCTCCATTCCGGGGTTTAACCTAGTCTGGGCGTTATGGAGGTTTTTAAGCGGAAAGAAATTGAAACTGGATATTGGCGATATTTTTTTGATGTCGTTTTCAAGTCTGACCGCGTTGTTTGTGGTATTAGCTACAACCGGCTTTATAGTAATGATTACCACCTTTATGTTCCATCCCTGGGAGGCGACGAAAACTTTGGTAAGCGCGCTTTGGAGTGGATTAGACTGGAGCGCGTTCAAGGCTATAGCCGACTTATTTTAAAATCAGGCGCGTCTAAAGAAAAGTAAGTAACAGCTAATCTTAAATGTTTAATATTACTGAAAAGAAAAATAAATTTTATAGTTTTATCCATCAAAACAGGCGGATTATTTTTTCGTTCGCAGGGAGTATTTTATTATTATTTGTCGCGAATAATACGGCGTATGCCGTTGATAATTCTTCTGGTGTGCTTGGAACGGTTTCCAATGCGGTAGGCGGAGTCGTGGCGACGCTCATCGCCATAATCGCGTTGCTGGTTTCTTCCGCGCTCGGGCTTTTATCAACCCTGCTAATCCAAGTTTTGATCAACATAGCCAGCTATAGCAGTTTTACGGGCGCCCAAGCAGTTATAACTGGCTGGGTTATTATTAGGGATATATGCAACATGTTTTTTATATTAATTCTCTTAATAATCGCTTTTGCTACGATTTTAAGGGTTGAAAGTTATAATATAAAAAAAACTTTGCCAAAACTGCTTATAATGGCGGTGCTTATTAACTTTTCCAAAACAATTTTCGGTTTAATAACTGATTCAGCCCAGATAGTCATGATGACTTTTGTCAACGCTTTTTCCCAGGGGGCGGGGTTTTTTGTAAATATGCTCAATATTGTTGACATATATAAAGGAGTAGCGTTATCAGGCACCGGATGGGAGAATTGGAAAGTAGCAGCCACACTAATATTGGCGGTTATTGCTTCCATAGTCACGGTCATCATATTAGGGGTAATGATAGCGGTGCTCACAGTAAGAATTGTGATGATTTGGATTTATACGATTTTTTCGCCTTTGGTATTTTTAGGCTTTGCTTTTCCGCCTATTGCTAAATATACCGGCCAGATCTGGCAGGATTTTATTAAGCAGGTAATAGTCGGACCGGTTCTGGCGTTTTTTATTTGGCTGGCTCTAACTACCCAGCAAAGCACTCCGTTAGTAAATCAAACGACCGTATGCGCAGGAGTGGCCGAATTTTTTTGCGAAGGAAATTTTCAAAAATTTATCATAACCATCGGCCTTTTAATGGGCGGGATGATGGCCGCCCAGCAGATGGGCGGGGCGGCGGCGAGTATCGCCGGGAAAGGTTTAAATTGGGCGAAAGCGGTGGCGGGTACTCCAGGAAAATTGGCGCTCGGAACACCGGGCTGGGTGGCTGGTAAAATAAAAATGGGGGCATTTTCGGATTTATTGGCAACAAAGAAAACAGTGGATGTTCATGATGAAGCGGGAAATGTTATCGGCCAAAAGACGAAATATGTCGGAAAAAAATGGAGCAGGGGAGTTGGAGGCGCGCTGGCTAATTTTGCTTATGGACTGGAATTAAATCCAGTGAATATGTATAAGGGTATTAAGGAGGGGTTGGCTTCAAAGACTGAAAAAGACAAGATGAGGGGAATCGTCGCATCCTCAGACGCCTTAAAAGGTGGTGGAGTTTTGGGTTTAGTCAAAGGACTCGGGGTTTCCAGAGATATGACCGAGGCGCTGGCGCATGGATTTTTTTGGGCGGATGGATTTAAGAGAGTGATAGCGGTTGCCAGAGGAACGGATAGAAAGAGAATGGGAATTTCCAAGGAACTGGATAAAGCTTTTGCGGAACAAAAGGCTCTGGAGAAAGACGGAAAATATTCCAAATCGCAAATTGACGGGCAGAGAGAAAAAGCTATGGATGCCAAGGAGCGCTATGATAATGCTGATCGGTCTGCCACTTCTCCGGAAGAATTAAATAAGCTGGTAGAAGCGGCAAAAGAAGAGAATAGAATTCTTAAAGAAATGGAAGCGAATTTTGATAGTGAAAAAGATAATAAAGTTTCATTAAATAATAATAAAATAGAACAGCTAAGAACGGACATGACTCATTACCGGCCGATTCAGACCTTCTACGCTGATCGCGATCGGGACGCTTTAATTTCGCAGACCCAGCAAAAATTAGGCAATACTAATAATGAAGATTTATTGAAAGAATTGTTTAAGAACGCAATTGCCAATAAAGACCGGGAAGCGGCGGCCGCTATTATGCTTCATGCCGCCCGAGTTGGGCATCTAAACGAAATGATCCATTCTTGGACCTCAAAGAAAGACGTTAAGGAAGAATATATTGATGAAAATGGTAACAAGAAAGAGAGAATAGTAATTGGCGAAGGTAAAAAATTACATCAAAGCGGGTTGGGACTGAATGAATTAGTTAACCAAGCGCTTATTAGCGAATTAGGCATGAGTGAACAGCAGGCTTACGCAGTGCAGGCGGACGCGAGCATGTTGGCTAAATCAGTTGGTCATTTTAATATGGCTGAAACTATAACTTCCGAAAACGGACGTTTGAAACAATTAAGCCAGGCAAATCATATGGGAAGAATCAGGGGAGAGGCGAGAAAAGTTGATGCTAGAACGTATCTTAGGAATTATAACCGGATAGCCCATGGAGACGAAATAGAAGCCGAAGACGGCTCAGGAAGAGATTTTAAAATCAATGATCTCGGTTTCAGAACATTTCTGGAAAACCCTGGAGCTTACAGATATCTTGTTCTCAGGAATGAATTTAATAAAAATGCGGCTATGAATATAGCCAGAGATAAGAAGCGTTTGTTTGAATTTGTAGATAAATTAAAAGGGGCGGGAACGGAGACATATTGGGATGAATATGAGAAGAAAGAAGTCTCTTATAAGGATGTAGCCGATTCTCTTGTTAAATACGGAGAAATAATCAGTAAGACTTCCGTAGGAGAAGGTAAAGAAAAGCTAGGAGTTGATGAGGCTATAAAACAAATGCGAGAATCCGGAGCTAAGAGTTAAATATTTTAAGTAATATGGCGCAACAAACAAAATTAAAAGATCAGGAATTCTTCGCGAAAGTTCAGAAAACAGCCGAGGATTTGATTAATGATAATAATTTTACCGAAGCTTATAATCTTGGCGCGGGATTGAATGACAGTATAGAAAAAGCGAAAAATTTTAAAATTGAATCGCAGGAGCTGTACCGGAAATATAAGGAGTTAGCGATTAAATTACTCTGGATTGGACTGCCGGTTATGACCAAAAATGAAGTGAGAAGGATATTCCGCGATCATTTTGTTAAGAGTTTTGCTATTTTCGGATATGACCATTGGGTTAAATTAAAACCCATCTTGCTCGCGATAATGTCATTGGACGATCGGGATGCCTTTAAAAAGCAGTTAACTCAGGTCTTGGCGGAGAATCAGGAGAAAATTACCAATAAGAAACTCCTAATCAGCAGCGAAGAAAAAGATCCGACGGTCGGCAATTGGATTCTTGATTATAACCGAAGCCTTGGGACTTCGGGAATGAGTGGAATCGCGAGAACTCAGTATCTAGTTAATAGTATAAACATAAAAAATCTTTCCAAAGAAGAAAAGGAGAGAATTCAAAAACTTTTTGAGTTGTATGAGCGGCTTAAATTATCTTCACAGACTCTTGAGGGCTATGAAATGGATGTTCCGGTAAATGAGATGGGGGTAAACGGAACAATCCGGCAGGGAGTTTTTGAGCCGACTCCGCCGGAAACAAAGAACGATAAAATTATCCAAAGGATAATTGATGAAATGATGGGGCGGATCAAGCCGACGGCAAGCGGCGGTGAGGATGTGGTTGGAGGCACAAAAGGGGTTCAAAATGAACTCACTCAGCTAAAAATCCTCGCCTCCGAATACCCGGCCGGGTCGCTTGAGCGTAGGGCGATTGAGGAGGAGATGGGGAAGCTGAATGCTGAATAATGAAGCATGAATTATGAATCAAGGAGGCAAGATAAAATCATTCACTGATTTGAACGCGTGGAAAGAGGGTCATAAACTGGTACTAATGATTCGTTATTCGTAATTCAGTTGGAATATGTCGGAACTAATCCCCTACGAAAACATTAAAACTAAAATTTACCTGATCCGGGGCCAAAAGGTTATGATTGACCGCGATTTGGCTGTGCTTTACGGGGTTGAGACGAAGAGACTGAATGAACAAGTAAGGAGAAATATTAAAAGATTTCCTTCGGATTTTATGTTTCAGCTTTCGAGAAAAGAATATGAAAACTTGATATTCCAATTTGGCATTTCAAGTTTAGAAATTGGCGAAGGTGAAGTTAACTTGAAGTCGCAAAATGCGACCTTGAACGAGAAAGTGGGCGAAAATTCGCAAATTTCAAGGTCGCAAAATGCGACCTTGAAAGACAGAAGAGGTTCTAATGTTAAATATCTGCCTTACGCCTTTACCGAGCACGGTGTGGCTATGCTCTCCAGCGTTCTAAAAAGCGAGCGAGCCGTAGAAATAAATATCGCGATAATCCGGACATTTATTAAATTGCGTGATTTTGCCTTAAACTACAAGGCGCTGGCGGAAAAGATTAACGAACTGGAAAGCGGCTATAAAAATCATGATAAAAAGATCGTAGAAATATTCGCGGCGCTAAGGCTGATGGCAAGGAATGACGGGAATGAAATAAAAGAGGAAATCGGATTTAAGGCTGTCTGATAAAGCCGGACGCGGATAATTGACGGCGAAATGATTTTTAGGCAAACTGAATAAATGAAAAATAACAAACTCAACATACTCGTCTCCGGCTCGCTAGCCATTGATCGGATTATGGACTTTCCGGGGTATTTTCGGGATCATATCCTGCCGGATAAAATCCATAATTTAAACGTCTCATTTAATATCAGCGAACTGCGGGAAAATTTCGGCGGCACGGCCGGCAATATCGCTTATAACCTGGCTTTACTCGGTGAAAAGCCGGTGGTTTTAGCGACGGCCGGAGCTGACTTCGCGCCGTATAGGGCATGGTTAAAAAAACAAGGGGTGGACATTTCACATGTTAAGGAAATTAGTAACAAACTCATGGCTTCGGCCTACATAATAACCGACAAGGATGATAATCAGATCACCGGTTTTAACATGGGCGCCATGAATGCTCCGCTCGGAAAATTTAACGAAAAACTGTTAAAAAATTCTTTGGCCATAGTTTCGCCGGGCAATACCCGTGACATGGAAAAATACGCCCGGCTTTACCAGAAAAAAAAGGTGAAGTATATTTTTGATCCCGGCCAGGCCATGACCGCCTTAAGCGATGACGTCCTGCGAATGGCCAGCGCCGGGGCGGAGATCGTCATCGGCAATGATTACGAAATTGAATTATTGAAAAAGCGGACCGGGTGGACAACCGATAAATTAGCTGATAAACTGAAAAAGTTAATTATCACCAAAGGCGCGCGGGGTTCGGAGCTATATACTCCTATTACAAATTCACAAATTATTTCACAAATACACAAATACGGTGGAAAAAGTAAAATTATTATAAGGGCGGTGAAAGCCAAAGTTCTAAAAGACCCGACCGGCGCCGGGGACGCTTACCGGGCCGGGCTGATCAAGGGTTTGGCCTTGGGTTGGGAACTGGAAAAATGCGCTCAGCTCGCCAGTACAGTAGCATCATACGCGGTGGAAAAATACGGGACGCAGAAGCACTATTTTAGCTGGAAGGACTTAGAGGGAAGATATGGGATAACTTATAAAGAAAGTTTAATGTAAAAATTAAAAATCAAAATGTAAAATTAATTCGTCATTCTGAGGCCGAAGGCCGAAGAATCTCGTGATAATAGCTCTGTTCACGGGATCCTTCGCTACGCTCAGGATGACGAGAAAAAATTTGTCATTTTGATTTTTGATTTTTACATTTTAAATTGACTATGGAATACGACATCAAAGATATAAAACTGGCCGCTGGCGGGAAGAAGAGGATTGAGTGGGCGGAAAAAGACATGCCGGTTTTAGCAGCGATTAAAAAAAGATGGGCCAAGGAGCAACCTTTTAGAGGCGTCCGCATGTCAGCCTGCCTCCATGTTACCGCCGAGACCGCCAACCTGGTACGGACCCTAAAGGAGGGAGGAGCGGAAATATTACTTTGCGCGTCCAACCCGTTATCCACCCAGGATGACGTGGCCGCTTCGCTCGTTAAAGACTATGGCGTTCCGGTTTTTGCTATTTGCGGGGAGGATAAGAAATCATATTATTCGCATCTGGTCGCGGCCCTGGATTTTTCCCCGAATGTTACCATGGACGACGGCGCTGATTTACTGCACCTTATACACACTGACTATAAAAAGCTGGCCGGAAAAATTTATGGCAGTATGGAAGAAACTACGACCGGAGTAATCCGCTTAAAAGCTTTGGAAAAAGAAAAAAAACTTTTAGTTCCGATCATGGCGGTGAACGACGCAAAAACTAAGAACATGTTTGATAATCGCTACGGCACCGGACAATCCACCCTGGACGGAATTATCCGGGCGGCTGATATCCTTATCGCCGGCAAGACCGTTGTCGTCGCCGGTTACGGCTGGTGCGGTCGGGGGTTTGCCTCGCGCTCCCGGGGCATGGGCGCCAAAGTGGTTGTTACCGAGGTGGATAAAATTAAAGCTTTAGAAGCGGCTATGGACGGCTTTTCGGTTATGCCCATGCGCGAAGCCGCGAAGATTGGCGACCTGTTCTGCACCTTAACCGGCGACATTAATGTTTTAAGGGGCGAGCATTTTAGGCTGATGAAGGACGGAGCTATGATCTGCAATTCCGGGCATTTTGACGTGGAAATCAATATTCCGGAACTGAAAAAAATGGCGAAAAAAATAAATAAGAACGTAAGGAATTTTGTTGATGAATATGTGATAGAAGTCAACAAGTCAACAAGTCAACAAGTCAACAAGTCAGAGAGCCGGAAGGTTAAAAGTATTTATTTGCTTGGCGAGGGGAGGCTAATTAATCTGGCGGCGGCTGAAGGGCACCCGGCTTCGGTAATGGATATGAGTTTCGCGACTCAGGCTCTCGCTTCGGAATATGTCATAAAAAATAAGGGAAAACTGGAAAATAAAGTCCATAATGTGCCGGTTGAAATAGAAGACTGGATTGCGGATCTTAAGCTGAAGTCCATGGGGATTAGCGTGGATAAGCTGACGACTGAACAGGAAAAATATCTTAAGAGTTGGGAGATAGGAACGTAGATAGAATTTTTAATTTTTAATTTTTGAATTTTTAAAGTCCAAATTTTTCAACAAAAAAATCAAGGCATAGTTACTTAAAAATTACAAAATTAAAAATTAAAAATTTAATTTAAGGAAGACTAGTGGATGAGGATAGTGGGTTTTAATAGTTTTTGCTATTTACTTACTGTCCTTATCTCCTGGCTTCCTAAAAAATCGTATGGAAGAGAACATCAGGCTCATTACTTCCGAGTCCGTTACCGAGGGCCATCCGGATAAAGTCTGCGACCAGATTTCGGACGGCATTTACGACGAGATGTTAAAACAGGATCCGGACAGCCATGCCGGAATTGAGTGTTTTTGCACCACCGGTTTGGTGCTCGTCGGAGGGGAAGCTAGGACAAAAGCTTACGTGAACATTGAACAGGTAGTCCGGAACGTTTTGCGCGACATCGGTTATGATAAACAGGAGTTTGGATTCTGCTGTGATGACGTTGGCGTAATTGTAACTTTGCACGAGCAGAGCCCGGATATCGCCCAAGGGGTAGACGAAGGGTCGGGCGAGCATGAAGAGCAGGGCGCCGGCGACCAGGGGTTGATGTACGGCTTTGCCTGCAATGAAACCCCGGAATTAATGCCTTTGCCGATAATTTTAGCCCACAAGCTTACAGCCAAATTGGCCGAGGTAAGGAAAAACGGAATTCTGTCTTACTTAAGGCCGGACGGAAAAAGCCAGGTAACTGTGGAATACCATGATGGCAAGGCTACCAGGGTGGAGACCGTTGTCATTGCCGCCCATCATAGTGAACAGGTAGATACTCCGACTTTACGCGCTGATATCAGGGAAAAAGTTATCCGCCCGATTTTGGGCGATTTGATGGATGAAAAAACTAAAGTATTCATCAATTCAACCGGACGCTTCGTAATCGGCGGACCGCCGGCCGACGCCGGACTCACCGGACGGAAAATAATCGTTGACACTTACGGCGGAGTCGGGGCGCACGGCGGCGGAGCATTTTCCGGAAAATGCGCGACTAAGGTTGACCGGAGCGGCGCTTACATGGCGCGCTATGTCGCGAAGAACGTCGTGGCGGCCGGCCTCGCTGATAAATGCCAGTTGCAGGTAGCTTACGCGATCGGCGTGGCCGAACCGGTCGGAATTTACGTCAACACTTTCGGCACCAACAAAATATCGGAAAATAAAATTATAGAACTCGTGAAAAAACATTTTGATTTCCGGCCTAAGCAGATTATAGAAAAATTAAACCTAAAAAGGCCGATCTACCGGAAAACCGCCGCTTACGGGCATTTCGGAAGAAATGACAAAGACTTTACCTGGGAAGCCGTTGACATGGCTGAGGTTTTAAAGAAGGATAGCTGTTAAGATAGTTTAAACATTAAAAACATCTAAACAGAAATTAAAAATTTAAAATGCAAAAATTAATTCGTCATTCTGAGGCCGAAGGCCGAAGAATCTCGTGATAATAGCTCTGTTCACGGGATCCTTCGCTACGCTCAGGATGACGAGAAAAAATTTGTCTTTTGATTTTTTATTTTTGCATTCGTTATGGAGTCAGAAACAAAAGATGACCGATATAAATTATTTGGCGCTTTGGCTGTTATATTTGCGGCCCTTCTTTGGAGTCTGGATGGAGTTTTTATCCGGCCGAAATTATACGCCCTGCCAGCCGGATTGGTAGTTTTTCTTGAACATTTTTTAGGACTAATCGTGTTAAGCCCTTTTATATTTTTTGGTTGGGCGCGGATCAGGGCGCTTAAACTGAAAGATTGGGGAGCCGTGGCCTGGGTTTCGGTTTTCGGCGGACTGATCGGGACGCTTTTTATTACTAAAGCATTTTTCGCGGCTGTCTCCGGGGAAGTTACTTTCGCGACAGTCGTGATACTGCAGAAGCTTCAGCCGGTTTTCGCCCTGATACTCGCGCGGATCGCGCTTGGCGAAAAACTGAAAAAAAGTTTTTATTTTTGGGCCGTTATGGCGATTGTCGCCGCTTATTTTCTTACGTTTGGAAAAATCATCAGCCTCGGAGAACTGATGCTCGCGCATAAGGCGGCGCTTTTCGCCGTAATCGCCGCTTTTGCTTTCGGCTCTTCAACGGTTTACGGAAAAAAGATTGTTAATCAGCTTGATTTTAAGTCAACCGCGGCTCTGCGTTTTGGTTTAACGACTATTCTGGCCGGAGTGTATGTTTTTATTACCGGAGACATGTTTAAAATGGGCCAGCTTGAGTTTTCGCAATGGAAACTATTGGGGATAATTGTCTTTACCAGCGGGGCGGCGGCTATGTTTATTTATTACTATGGCTTAAAAAAAATAAGCGCTTCGGCCGCCACTATTTTTGAGCTGGCCTGGCCGTTATCAGCCGTGATCCTGGATTTTATTTTAAACCGCAATATTCTCAGCCCCGTCCAGATCGGGGCCAGCCTAATACTTCTTCTTTGTTTTTTCAAAATCGTGAGAAAATAAGGTTGCCGGGATGACCTGCCTGCCGGCAGGCAGGTTTGCTCACCCGCAAAGAGATCCCTCGCCTTTCGGCTCGGGATGATTTGCTCACCCGCAAATCAGTTTTTTGTTTTTGGAAAAATGTGTTATAATAAGGGAGATGTTTGACTATATCCAAAAATTCAAGAAACTCCCCGGAGACGTTTACGCTAAACTTTCGGGATCCGAAGCCGCGTCAATAATTGATTCGCTGGAAAAAGAATATGGAGCAAGTCTCGTTAAACTGGTTATGCTCGTTTCCGTTAAGGAGATTTCTATTGAAAAGCTGGAAAATTACATTTTCGCAGAATTTGGTTTGAGCCCGGAAAAATCAAAAAAATTATCGGATAACCTTAAGGAGAAACTTTTTTCTTTGGTAAAAAGTTATTTTTATCCGGAAGCGGAATCCGCTGTCCGGCAAAATCCGGCAGTTAAAAAAGAAGAAATAAAAAAAGAATTGAGTCCGGCAAAGACCGGCGCGCAAAGTAATCCGGCCGGAGTGGTAGTGGAAGTAAGGGAAAAAAAGCTTGAGTCGGCGGCTCGGCCGGTTCAGTTAGCGGTTATGGCAAAAACGCAAACTTTGCCCGCGGCTTACGCTAAATCGGTAGCAGTTGCCGTTTCCGGCGCCCGGAGCAATAAAGTTGCGCCTTTCTTTTTTTCCGCCGAAGACGAAGAAGAGATTTCTAGCCTCTCAAGCAAAGTTTTAAGCTATCTCGGAGATAACCGGATTCAGTCGGAAATGGAAATGACGATTGACCGTGTAGTAAGCGAGTTTGGAAATAACTTCGCGAGCGCTGAAGCCGTAAGTCGGTTAAGGCAGATTCTCAAAATCTACATTCAGGGCATCCGCAACAAACTGGAAACAAAATCCACCCTAATGAAAGATTACCGTTCCGGAGGGATGGGGGTTGATGAAAAATTCGCTCTAGTCGTTCTTTCAGCCGTTGAAAGAGGCGGTGTCGTGCAGGGAGGTGCGCCGGGCAAGGAGGCGGATCGGGAGTTGGCTCTTCGCCCGGTTTGGAAACCGATTGTCGCCCCGGCGGCGAGAGATATGGATTATGACTTGAAAAATGAGATTGAAAAGAGGAAAAAAGAAATTTCAAAAATTGTTGATAAAAATGAACCGCCCGGCGAGGTAATAACCAGGGAAAAGGAGAACAAAATAAAAGAAGAGTTGTCCAGGGCGCTAAAGGCCGCGGTCGGGAAGCCCCGCCTTGCTCCGCTCACCGGGATTACTGGGGACAAGAAAGTTACGGAAGATAAGCCCCGTTTTGCCGAAGCTTCGCGGGATAAGTTGGCGGGAGAAAAAAATGAAGTTGCATTCGCTCCGGCGCGCTCCGGTGGCAATGGCCGAAAAAAGATGGAAGACGTAAAATTCACTCCAAAGATTCTAACGCCGGTTGAGGAGCTTAAGTATCTTGACTTAAGCAACTTCCGGAGGCTGTATAAAAATTCACCGGCTGAGGCGGCGGGAAAAATAATGGAAAAAATAGCTTTACTGGAAGAGGAAGAGTATGCCAAAAAGACGGCGGGAATAAAAGCTTGGCGCCAAAGTCCGCTTACCCGGCTTTACCTCGCGATAGGAAGCGAAGCGATTACCGAGAGGAAGCCGGTGGTTGATATCATCGCCAAAAGAAAGGCGGACAATAAAGATTTTTTAAGCGAAGAGGAAATTCATGCTATCATGGATTTAAACCGGGAGCTAAGATTTTAGTGATATGCAACAGTTTACCATTCCTCAATTCATAGACGTGGAAGATAAAATTATCGGGCCCATAACGACGAGACAGTTCATAATTATACTCTCCGCCTCGGTTTTAATTGCCATCTGCTATAAAATTTTTGATTTTGAGCTTTTTGTTGTTGCCGGACTTTTAATTTTCGCGATGGCGGGAACTTTCGCTTTTCTAAAAATTAACGGTCGGCCTTTCCATTATTTTATCCTGAATTTTATTGAAACTTTAAAGCGGCCGGGTACCCGGGTCTGGAGAAATGTAAGCGATCAATCGTCCGAGACCGACGATGACGTCGCGATTAAGGCTATTCCGGCAAGCCGGCCGACGACGGAAAGCGGGCGGAGTATTTCCCGTTCCCGTCTGGCGCAGTTGTCTTTAATTGTTGATACCCACGGAGTTTATCGGAATGAAAACGAGGATTCAAATTCAATAAATGGAATTAACTAAAAGTGTTTTGTGCCAGAAAATAAACTAGCTAAAAATAAGATAACCGTATCCACTCAAAGCTATCTTGATATAGCTGAAATTCGGGATGATACCGTGGTGATGAAGGATGGGACTCTTCGGGCCGTTATCATGGTCTCCAGCCTTAACTTTGCTTTAAAAAGCGACGACGAGCAGAATGCTATTATTTCTTCCTATGTAAGTTTTTTAAATAATATTGAGTTTCCCTTGCAGATAGTCATTCAGTCGCGGGAGTTGAATATTGAGAATTATCTTGTTGATCTTGAAAAAAAAGAAAAAGAGCAGACTAACGAACTTCTAAAAATTCAGACCACCGAATATATCCAGTATGTTAAAGAACTTATATCTATCGGTAAAATCATGTCAAAGCGTTTTTATGTCGTCGTCCCCTATAATCCTCTCTCGGACAAGCAGAAAAAGTTCATTGCGCGGATTACGGATATTTTTAAGGCCGCCACGCTGATTAAGATGAAGGATGACGTGTTTATGAGGAGAAAGAGCCAGCTTAATTACCGGGTGGATAATATCGTTTCCGGCCTTATGTCCACCGGGCTTAATGCCGTCCCGCTTGACACCCAGGGACTGATAGAATTGTTTTATAATACTTATAATCCGGAAACTTCGGCCAATGAGAAGCTGGCCGACACGCGAGAGCTCCGGGTGGCGGAATGATAGATTATGTTTAATCCAAAAAAAATTGAAAAAGACAAGGCTGATTTAGAAAAGGGCTTAAAAAAAGCCGCCTCTTTTGAGGCGCTGGAAAACCAGACTGACGCGGCCGGAGAAATAATCGCCGAAGAAAAAGCTTTTCGGCGGGGAACTCTCGGTATCAAAGATTTAATCGCTCCGGCGGCGATTGAAATAAAACCGAATTACCTTAAGCTCGGAGATAAGTTTGTCCGGACGCATTTTGTCATCGGTTATCCGCGCTACATAAGCGTGGGCTGGTTCGCCCCGATAGTGAACCTTAATTCCACTTTTGATATTGGCATGTTTTTTTATCCGGTGAAGACTGCTTTGGTGCTGGAACAGCTTAAAAAGAAAGCTGGAATACTCGGAGCCCAAATCATGTCGGACTCGGAAAAAGGAGCTGCCCGCGATCCGCTCCGGGAGACGGCTTTGCGGGATGTTGAAAGCCTCCGCGACGCCCTTACCCAAGGGATTGAAAAATTCTTCCAGTTCGCCCTTTACCTTACGATTTATTCAAACACGAAAGAAGAGATGGATAAGCTGTCGGACGAAGTTGAAAACATCTTCGGTTCCAGACTGGTTTATTCAAGAAAGGTCTTTTACCAGGCCGAGCAGGGATTTAATTCAACCCTGCCGCTCGGCAATGACGAGCTTTCCATCAGCTTTAACATGAACTCTTCGCCGATTGCCTCTTCTTTCCCTTTTATCTCTTCGGAATTAACATCGGATGAAGGAATTCTTTACGGCATCAACCGCCACAATAACAGTCTGATCCTTTTTGACCGTTTTAGCCTTCAAAACGCTAACGCGGTCGTTTTCGCCACTTCCGGCGCCGGCAAGAGCTATGCCATAAAGCTGGAAGTACTCCGGAGCCTTATGCTCGGCGCGGAAGTTATTATTATTGATCCTGAGCATGAATATAAGCATTTGTCCGACGCGGTCGGCGGCACTTACATTAATATATCGCTGGCGTCCGAAGCCAAGATCAACCCTTTTGATCTGCCACGGGCCATCGGCGAAGATTCAAAGCCGCAGGATATTATAAGAAGCGCGGTGATTACGGTTAAAGGGCTCTTAAGGCTCATGCTCGGCGAAATCACCCATGAGGAAGATTCAATTATTGACCGGGCGCTTTTAGAAACTTACGCCAAAAAAGACATCACCCCGGACGCCGATATCGTCCGGCTGGAGCCGCCGATACTTTCCGATTTTCAGGAAATTATTGAAGGCATGGAAGGCGGCGAAGGCATCGCCCTGCGCTTAAAAAAATATACTGAAGGGACTTTTTCCGGTCTCTTAAATTCTTCAACCAACGTGGAAATGGATAACCAGCTAGTCTGTTTTTCGGTTCGCGACCTTGAAGACGAACTCCGGCCGATCGCCATCTACACTATCGTCAACTATATCTGGAACGCAGTGCGGAGCAAAATGAAGAAGCGGATTTTAGTCATTGACGAAGCCTGGTGGCTTATGCAGCACGAAGACAGCGCAAAGTTTATTTTCGCCCTGGTTAAAAGATGCCGCAAATACTATCTCGGGGTAACCACCATCACCCAGGATGTAAACGACTTTCTGACTTCACCTTATGGACAGGCGATTGTTACCAATTCCTCTATGCAACTATTATTAAAGCAGTCGCCGGCTTCGGTTGAGCTTATTCAGAAAACATTTTCCCTCACCGAAGGGGAAAAATACCTGCTTTTGGAATCCGGGGTGGGCGAGGGAATTTTCTTCGCCGGATCAAAGCACGCGGCCATTAAAATTGTCGCTTCCTACACGGAAGACCAGCTCATAACTTCCGATCCGCGCCAGCTTTTGGAGATTGAAGAGGCGAAAAAGGAATTTGCCGAAAGCTTGGAAGGTGGAACGGAAGCAGTAGATGCGACAACTGATATTCAAGGCTAGATAAGGTTTATTTTGTGTATTTCAAAATTTTCAATTATCAATGATCAATTTTCAATGAATTTTCAATGTTCCAATGAGCTAAATTAAACTTTCATAATTTAAAAATTGTTTAATTGAAAATTCATTGATCATTGTAAATTGAAAATTGATAATTTGTTTATGAACCGCAGATATTTCGCCATCGCCTTAATCGTCATCGGAGCGGTTTTAATCGCCGGCCTGATTTATTTTTTCTTTTTTTACGAATATAAGGCTCCGGCTGAGGCGCCGGCGGTGAATGAGCCGACAGGCGGACTGCCTCAAACCGGAAACACCAACGTTCCGGCGGCTCCGGTCGGCCAAACCGGGATTTTTTCCCCGGCTACGAAGCCGAAAAAAGAAGAAATGGGCGAAGCTGAGCTAAAAAGGATGGCCGGATCTTTTGCCGAGCGGTTCGGCAGTTATTCCAACCAGTCGGACTATTCCAATATTGAAGACTTAATGATTTTTATGACCAATCCCATGAAAGAATGGGCTAAAGATTATGTTGCGAAAACCGCCGGAAGAAGCGGCGACCGGAGCATCTATTATGGAATCACGACCAAAGCCGTAGCCGAAGAAGTGAAAAATTATGATGAAATCGGTGGCGCGGCGGAAATACTCGTGAAGTCCCAAAGGCGGGAGGCAACCGGCGCCCGGGCGAATTCCCGGACTTTTTATCAGGACATAGCGATTCGGTTTAAAAAAGAGAGCAACGCCTGGAAAGTTGACGCGGCGATCTGGCAGACGGACTAAGAATCCGGCGGATGGAAACGGCGGCAATAAAATGAAATTTTGGCAATAGCCCTAAGAGCCTGTCTTTAAAGCATGCTGGAACCCTTAAAAATTGACAGATTAAAAAAAATTTTTAACCGCTTCGGCGCCAATCTCCTTGACGCGGTATTTCCGGTTGAATGTTTTGGTTGCGGGCGGGAAGGTGAATGGGTTTGCCCGGACTGTTTTAAAGACCTTGCCTATAAGGAAAAACAGTATTGTCTCGGTTGTAAAAAAGAAAACCGCTTTGGCGAATTCTGCCCCGGGTGCGCTGGGGATTATTTTTTAGAAGGCGTGCTTATCGCTGGGGATTATGATAATGAGCTTCTTTCCCGGACAATCAAAAATGTAAAATATCATTTAGTCAAAGACGCGACCGGTTATCTCGGGAATTATCTGGCCGCTTTTTTAATTAATGAAATCAATAAGGCCAAAGTGGCGGCCATTAACTTAAAAGAAGGCCGGATCTGGGAAAAATTATCCGGCGCTTCGGCCGCCCCCGGATTCTTTTTTAACCCGGATGAAGCAATGATTATTCCGGTTCCGCTTTCAAAAAAGCGTGCGAGAACCAGAGGTTTTAACCAGGCCGAGTTAATGGCCGGCGCTTTAACAAAGAGGTTGTCATTTAGCGTGGAAAGCGGATTTCTTAACCGGGTTATCCATAAAATTCCCCAGGCTAAGTTAGGCGAAGAAAAAAGAAAGAAGAATGTTTCAGGCTGTTACGCCTGGGTCGGAAGAAACTTGGACGGCAGGGGAGTCGTGTTAATTGACGACGTCGCGACGACCGGGGCGACTTTAAACGAATGCGCGCGGATCTTAAAAGAAAACGGCGCCGGAGAAGTTTGGGGTTTAGTAGTCGCGAAGGGGTGAGAAATAATTGGTGCACTCGCGAGGAATCGTCCGGCATGCGCCGGACGCCCAGCGAACTTGTCGGGCGCATGCCCGATGCTGGGCGAACCTGCACCTTGAGGATTAGTGTTATTTGGTGCACTCGCGAGGAATCGAACCTCGATTACCAGCTCCGCAAGCTGATGTCCTATCCGTTGAACGACGAGTGCTTAAATAAAGACTCTGCCATTTTTTGCGAGGCAGAGTTTTTGACTAGAGTTTAAAAAGCCGGGCCAGACCTTCCGACGCCGGCGGGTGCAGGCGATCCAGATCCTCCGGCAGGTATTTTAGCAGAGTATCGCGAATTGGCAAGGGGTTCATGTCCAGGAGCGGAATGGAGAGCCGGTGTTTCAAGGGGTTTTTAAATTCAATATAGAGGTTTTTAATTTCTTCCCGCGGTTTGTAAATTATGGAAAAATCTTTTAAATCGTCGTAATCGTAGAATTTCCGGCCGACAATAACGCCTTCGTCGGTTATGGTAATGGCAACGAGATCCGGCTCCCGGCCGTCGTTTAAGATTATGACAATGGCGCCGATTATTACGATAAGAGCGAAAAGGAAGTTTGGCGAATAAGAGATGCTAAAAGGGAAGAAGCTCACGGAAAAGAAAGACGTAACCAGAAGAAACCCCCCGGCGATTAAGGCCCAGGTGTACCAATGTTTGGTTCGTTCGTGTTTATCGTATTCCGGCACTTCCCAGCCGATAAGCCCTTCGGCGTGACTAATTTGCCCATTCTCTCCCTCCATATTTTGATTGACATTTAAGGCTTTATTTAATATAGTTATTATAGCAAAATAGCCTAAAACAGACAACAGTCTGTTTTCTTTAGTCTATCTATCCGGGAGAGGTGCCTGAGCGGTCGAAAGGGGCACCCTGCTAAGGTGTTAGGTCTTAACGGGCCTCGAGGGTTCGAATCCCTCCCTCTCCGCATGGAAATTTTCAATTGTCAATTTACAATCGGCAATTGTAAATCTTGAGGGAGAGATGCCAGAGCGGTCGAATGGGGCAGATAAATATTTTTAGGGCGGAGGGGTGCCTGAGCGGTTTAAAGGGACAGTCTTGAAAACTGTTGAGCCTTTACGGGTTCCGCGAGTTCGAATCTCGCCCCCTCCGCCCTGAAAAGTGCCTTGTCCGCCAAAAGGCGCCCAGCCAGAGGCGGGCAAGGATCCCTGTCCGCCAAGTGCGGACGCCTCGGGCGGAAAAACTGCTGAGCCTTTACGAGTCTCGTGAGTTTAAACCTCACGCTCTCCGCCAATAGAAATAAATCCTAATATTAGGATTTATTTTTTAGCGGTATGATATAATGAAAAATATGACCGGAAATTTTATTTATCCTTCAGAATTTTGTGTTGGGTTATTTTTTAAATTTTGGCGCTTATTCCGTTTATCTGGTAAAAAATGTTTTTCTAATTCAAAATGTTTGGATTATAAACTCCCATGAGGAATTGATATTGTCAAACTGTTGAGATTCTAGTATAATGATAATAATTAAGCTCTTGAAATAATTATTATTAAGAAGACTCTAAATGTATGAGAATGATTAATAGGGTTTCAGTTGGCCTGCTGACAGCCGCTCTTTTATTTAGTTTGTCCGGTATAGCCAGCGCCGCGACCCAGATAGACCTTTTGACGGCTAGTGATTTCGCGGTTTTAGCCGGCTCAGGAATTACCTTCGCGGGTGCGGTAAATTCAAGCACGGTTACCGGCGATATCGGTACATTTCCAACCACCGACATCACAGGCATTGTAAATGTTGTTTTGGACGGAGTAAACCACGCGGGCGACGCGGTTACGCAAGGAGCGAAAAATGATTTAGTAATCGCTTACGACAATGCCGTCGGACAGCCGTGCTCCCAGGATTTAACTGGCCAGGATTTAGGCGCAATGACGCTTACGCCTGGCGTTTATTGTTTTGACACATCGGCTCAGCTAACCGGAAGTCTTACTTTAGATGCCCAAGGCGATCCGGACGCGGTATTTATTTTTAAAATCGGATCCACCTTAACTACGGCAAGCGCCAGCAGTATTGTTTTAGCGGATAGCGCCCAGGCTTGCCACGTTTTTTGGCAAGTCGGCAGTTCTTCGACGCTTGGAACAACAACGGATTTTAAGGGAACAATTATGGCTCTTACGTCAATTACCTTAAATACCGGTGCTAAAGTGGAAGGCAGGGCTTTGGCGCGGAATGGCGCCGTCACCTTAGACGCTAACATTATTAATAAGGCGACCTGCGCGGTCACTCCAACTCCGTCATCTTCAAATATCAATAACAAAATTACTGTAATAAAATACGTTATAAATGATAATAGTGGAACAGCTAAGTACTCTGATTTCCCCCTCTTTGTTAATGGTAATCCGGTGTCCAGCGGTCAGGGCGTAATAACGACACCAGGCATTTATAAAGTTACGGAGACCAGCTCCCCAAAATACAAGACGACTTTTAGCGGCGATTGCAACGCCCAAGGCCAAATTGATCATGGCGGCCTTAACACCCATGATAGTATTTGCATTGTTACTAATGACGATATAGGCTTGCCCGCGATCGTTGCGCCCGTGCCGCCGCTTATTGATGTGGTAAAAGTGCCCAGCCCTCTTGCTTTACCAGCCGGCCCCGGTTCGGTAACCTACACTTACACGCTTCGCAATACGGGAACAGTTAAGGTAACTGACGTAACGATGATTGGCGATACCTGCAGTCCTATTGTTTTAGCTTCCGGCGATACTAATAATGATTCAAATCTTGATATAAATGAAACCTGGGTTTACCGTTGTCAAACGACGCTGGCGCAAACCCACACCAATACTGTCGTCGCGACCGGCTGGGCAAATGGCATTAGCGCTACTGATATTGCCAGCGCTACGGTTATTGTCGGCGAACCGGTAGTGCCGCCTTTGATTCATGTGACAAAAACCCCGAGCCCGCTGGTGTTGCCGGCCGGAGGGGGGACGGTTACCTATACCAAAAAAGTCTCCAACCCGGGAACAGTCGCGTTAAGCAATGTCCGCCTTACTGACGATAAGTGCGTTCCCGTAAAATATATTTCCGGCGACGCCAACGGCGATTCAAAGCTTGATCCTGAAGAAATTTGGAACTATACCTGTCAAGCCAATATCATTAGGACTACGGCGAACACCGCGATAGCGGAAGGCGAAGCGAATGGCCTCTTAGCGAGAGATTTTGCAATTGCCACTGTTGTTGTGGCCGCCGCTGTTCCGGCTCTGCCGAATACCGGTTTTTCCCCTAAAGAAACAAGCGCCTTATTAAATATTTTTCTCTTAGCCGGCTTCCTTTTAATTTTGACTGGGATTTTTGTAGTTCTTAAAAGACGCAAGAGTTAAACCAGGCAGATCCGTAAAAGCAATAAATTTTTAGCCATTCGCTCCCGAAAACGGCAAAGGATCCGCAAAGCGCGGGTCTTTTGCATTAAGAATCTTTTAATCAGTTTTATGCAATTAAGAGCTAAATTTAGATGGCCATCGTTTGCTATTAATATTCCGGGAATCCTGATTTTTTTAGGGATTGTTTTCTTCTCTATTTGTTTATATGGTTGGAGTTTTTATGGTAATTCGGCTCCACCTCCCGTAAGCCAAGCATCGCAAAACGCGACTGGCGACACGCCGACTGATAACGTTTTTGGCAACGCTTTTACGGAACAAACTAGTCCCGGGCTTCCTGTCCGCCTCAATATCCCAAAAATAAATATTGATACTACTATTGAGCAGGTTGGCCTTACTCCTGACGGGGCGGTAGATACGCCGAAAAGCCAGAATGACGCGGCTTGGTTTAATCTAGGGCCGCGCCCAGGGGAAAAGGGCAGCGCCGTTATTAGCGGACATTATGGATGGAAAGACGACAACCCGTCGGTTTTTGATAAATTATATAAATTGCGCAAAGGCGATAAACTATTTATTGAAGATGACAAAGGAGAAATTACTTCCTTCGTAGTGCGCGAAAACCGACGGTATGACCCGGACGCGCAAGCCAGAGACGTGTTTGCATCGGATGACGAGAAATCGCACCTTAACCTTGTTACTTGCGAAGGGGCTTGGGATGAAGTTTCTGAAAGTTATTCCTCCCGGCTAGTAATATTTACCGATAGGGTAGATAAGTAAATATTTTTTTATAGTATTGCATTTAAAATTTATTAAACTTATAATTAGGATAATAATTATTAAAAATATTAAAAAGCGAAAATTGGTTTTTGAAAGTCATTAAGTTGAAAATAAAAAAACTTGAGCCCCTTTCAGATTAAGGCTTTTTATCAAGCGTATGGCTAACGGAAATAATGGCAATCTTCCCGGGAAGAATTTGCTGGTCGTCAATACAGGATCAGTAAAGAAAAAATTTATTTTTCAGGAATTAAGAAAACTCGGACTCAACATACTGGTTTTAAACAAAGAAAAAAACTGGGCGCAGAGTTACGCCGACCATTGGATTTTAGCCGATAACTACAACCATCCTGAATCAATTGAGGCGATAAAGGACTATTTGACGGCGAATAAGATAAAGTTGGACGGCGCCATTACTTTTTGGGAAGACGACATCCCGCTACTCGCGAAAATCTGCCGTGAGTTTAAGCTGGCGGGGAACTCGCTTGAAACGGCGGTTAACACCCGCGACAAATTCCGGATGCAGGAAATACTGCGCCAGTCCGGGCTTTGCCATATTCGCCAAAGACTCATAAGGACCTGGGCCGACTTAAAAAAAGCCACCGAAGAAATCGGTTTTCCGGCGGTATTAAAGCCGGTTTACGGCGCCGACAGCCAGTTCGTCGTGCAGGTGGGGAATGAAAAAGAAGCCGAAGACGCCTACGATTATGTCTTAAAAAACTGCACCCCGGATTATGATCCGATTTTTAAATACAATAAAAGGCTTTTTGTTTACCAGGAATATGTCGCCGGACAGGAATTTTCTCTGGAATGCTACTGCCAGCACGGCGTTCCGCACGTCGTCGGCATTCATGAAAAAACCGCTATGGATCTGCCTTTCTTCATGGAAACCGGCGACTACCTGCCGCCGAGAATTTCTCCCGAACAGGAAGCCGAGCTCGTAAAAGTTACCGAGTCGGCCCTAATTATCTTAGGCGTCCGGGACTCGCTCGCTCACGTTGAGGTAAAGCTTACGAAAGACGGGCCGAAAATCATTGAAATCGCCTCGCGCATGGGCGGCGACTATACGAGGGAAAATATTTGGCAGGTCTATAATTTTGATCTGATAAAAACCGGCTGTGAAATCGCCTTAAAAGTTAACTCGCCCGCGCACCATAAAGACGCGAAAAAATACGTCATCGGAAAGTTTTTTATCCCTAAGAGTTCAGGAATCATCACGAAAATTATCGGTTTTGAAGAGATAAAAAAACACGCCCAGGTTCTTGATTATTTTCTCTCTAAAAAAGTCGGCGACTCGGTTTTAGTGCCGCCGGACGGCTATGAAAATATCGGTTGGGTGATCGTCGGCGGATCATCCTACACCGACGCCGAGCGGGCCATGGCTTATATTTCTGAAAAGGTGGATATTGAAATCGCGCCTTTTAAAAGTTATTCGTCTTTCGGCCGGACAGAGCGGAAAGACCGATTTTCTTCGGCGCTCTTAACGAAAAACGCCCTGGCGCGCTCCGCGAAGATTGAACATATCCGAAGCGTTTCGGATGAAGAACTTAAGAATCTCCATATTGGCGTGGCCTGCAACCTGTACGACGAAAACGGCAACGACGTGGAAAGAGATTTAACCTCGGTCGGCAAAAATATTGAAAAAACGCTTCTGGAAAAAGGCTACCGGGTTACGTTTTTTGACTTTAATGATTTTGGCAAGACGATAAATGATTTAAAGGAATCGGACGTTGATCTGGTCTTTAATGTTTGCGAGCGGATTAATAATTCAAGCCTCTTAGAGCCGCACGTCGCCTCCACCCTGGATATCCTCCAGATTCCTTACACAGGCTCCAACCCTTTTACCCTGGCCATGTGCATTGATAAAATCCGGGTGAAAATTTTACTTAATTACCATAACATTCCGACGCCGAAATGGGATTACGCTTATTCGCTTGAAGACCGGATCCGCGACGATTTGCGCTACCCGCTAATCGTCAAGCCGGCCAATACTGATAATTCCATCGGTATTACCAACGATTCGGTCGTTACTAATAAAAAAGAACTTGACCGCCAGCTGGAATACGTCATTGAAGAACTTGACTCGCCGGCCCTGATTGAGGAATATATTGAAGGCGACGAATATGACGTTACCATTATTGGCAACGATGAAGATGATTTAAAGGTTTTGCCGCTTTCGCGTTCAATTTTTAAAGAAATGCCCGCCGGCTTCTGGCATATTTATCCGTATGACGCCAAATGGACGGAAAACCCGGCCTATCAGGCGATCATTTCCCAACAGCCGCCGAAAAATATTTCCCGCCGGCTAGAATCGCTTTTGACCGAAATGGCGCTGGATACCTATAATATTCTTGACTGCCATGACTACGGCCGGGTGGAAATCCGGGTGGATGACAATGACAACCCTTATGTGCTTGAATTAAATCCCAACCCCTCAATCAATATCGGCGACTGCGTTCCGGGATCGGCCGAGCTTATTGGTATGGACTACGGCCGGTTTTTAGAAGAGATTATTAAGATGACCATCAAGCGCTACAAAGACCGGCCGCCGTATTATCATCTGCAGACGAGTTTTTAGATTTTAGGCGCGAAATATTTCATTTTTTCACTGCGGAAATCTACGCCCGCGTTTAGTGAACGCATTTCCTGAAAGCGTCTTTACTTTACTGAAGATATATCCTCAGCGCGATACATGTCCTCGCTTCAAAAATGAAATATTTCGCGCCTTCAATTATTATGTTCAAGATAAAAGAAATTATTGATCCGGAAGAGTGTAAAAATATTTGGAACGAGCTAAGTCCCAATGAGTCAATCTACGACAATTGGGATTTTCGTTATTGCTTCCATAAATACGCTCCCGCGCCTTTGCATTTTTTCGCCGGCTATCTTAATGACGAACTGATCGGTCTCCTGCCACTTGAATATATTAACGAAGAGGGCGGCTATCTCGGGTATTTTGCCGAGGAATTCATGGAAGAAAACCGGCTGTTTATTAAGCCGGGTCGGGAAAAATATATTCCCGATTTTTATGACTCGGTTAAAGGGGATATAATGATAGACGATTTGTCCGGAGAAGACGCCTTTACCTCCGGACTGCCGCTTGAGGATTACAAATATGTTTTACCGCTTAACGGGTTAAAAGGCTTTAAAGACCACCTGGAAAAATCATTTTCTTCAAAGCGCCGCCGGCAGTTTTTAAAAGTTAATAGTGAAATTGAGAAGAACGGAATTAAAATCATTCATAATAATTACGATGACATTGATTTGCTTTTTGAACTGAACATAAAGCGGCACGGTAAAGAGTCATATTTAAGCGAGCCGCACAAAAAGGAAATTTTTAAAGACCTGGCAAGCTTGTTTAAAGTTGAGATGCTGACCGCGGAGATAAGCGGAAAAAAACAAGGCGTGTCTTATTCAATTCTCCATAACGGCGTTTATAATTACCTTTCGGTAGGAGCCAATTTGACCGGCTATTCAAGTTTAGGCGCTTACATCGGCATGAAGAACATTGATTACGCCATTTTATCCGGCGCGCGCGTTTTTGACGCCGGACTCGGGGATTGCGGCTGGAAACACCTTTGGCATTTTGACCGGGTACCTCAATATTCTTTAGCCAGAATCAATAACCAAATCCGTTATTAAGAAAATTAATTATTGCTAACTGACATTATGTTTTTATTGCCTGAAAAACACCTTGAAGTGAGAAAAACCAAAAGACGGGGAAACGGGGTTTTTGCTATTCGCGAAATTGAAGGGGGAGCTGTTATCGGCGATTATCTCGGAAAAATAATCAGCGAAGACGAGGAAGAAGAGTATGAGAAGAAAAATGGTTTTTATGTTTTTGGCTATACCAGAGATTCTTCAATCGCTCCGGATCCGGCTTCTCCCGGCCCGCACCTGATAAACCACTCCTGCTCGCCTAACTGCGAATCTTTCCAGTATCGGGGCCATATCCTTTATTTCGCTTTGCGGAAAATTTTTCCCGGCGAGGAGTTGACAGTAAATTATTATGTTTTGGCCGATGTCGGGGAGGTGTACGATTTTCCCTGCTACTGCAAGAGCCCGGTCTGCCGGGGAACCATGGCCTGCACTGAGAAAAAATTTGAGGAGTATAACGCGTTTATTGAGCGGATGGATAAGGAATTCAATAATAAAATGGAAGTCGGTTTCGGAGAATATTTGCCGCCGCTCGCGCGCTACCCGAAAGCCATTAAAGACTATCCGGTTTTTGACATTTTTGGCAGTCTGAAAGTCCGGGCGCTTGCCTGCGACGACGAATTTTTGCCGCCAAAAAATGAGCTAAGAAAAAGAATTCGCCAGAGCGGAAGATGCCTCAATTTTAAAAAACTGAAATTTAAAGTGTTTGGCGTGATGAACGGAATGGTAGTTTTGTTGTAAAGCGAGCAGCTGTCCTTTGTTATTTTATTTGCGGAATAATAAAACCGCCCCGGCGCATGCCGGGGCGGTTTAAGAGCTGGTAATTAGTCTCTTACTAAAACTGTTACTTTGGCTTTTTTTCCTTTGAAGAACTTTTGGCAGAATAAGACCGCCTTTTCCGCTTCAAAGAACTTACAGCTGAATATATCAATAAAGGCTTTTCTATGCGTCTCTTCAAAATGGGCGGTTATGGACGAAGTTTCAATAAACTGCATGAAGGAATAACCTTCGCTTACCGTAACCCCGTCTCCAAAACGGTCAAGATGGGTGTCCCCGTGCCGTTTCATGCCGATTTCATTACAAAGTTCAATTACGAATTTTTTGATATGCTCCGGCGAACTGATTAAACCGAGTTCGCAATCGTAGATATCAATGACCGCGTGCAATCCCCAGGCTTTGTCTTGTCCGAAATCATTTTCGGTAAGGGTTTGGAGCTGGGTTCCCATGTAGGTTTTTTCCATAGGCCTTTTTTCAAAAGGTTGAAACTAGCTAGACTGGTCCTCGTTCCGGGTAATCGGGACGGGAGTCGCTCTAGCAATATAAATTAAAATATTTAAAAAATATTTCGCCCGGAAGAAGCTCTCTTCCCCGAAAGAAATATTCCCGTTATAATATACCATATCGCGAAAAATTGCAAGAGGGGATATAATTTCATGCGTTCGGAAATAATAAATTGATATTTATTATTTCCTCACTTTATTCAATTATAAAGCCAAACTTATAAAGAGGCAATAGTATTTTTAGAAAAAGAAGCGGGATTTTTTTAGGATTAAAATTATGCTTGAAGCGGGTAGTAATATTTTGGATCTAAGCGGGGTTGGGGAAGCGACCGTGCGGGAATTAAAAAAGGTTGGCGTGGAAAAAATCCGTGACCTCTTATTTTATTTTCCTTTCCGTTATGATGATTTTTCCCGGACAATTCCCATTGCCAAAATTAAAATTGGTGAAAACGCCAATATAATCGGCCAGATTGAACTCTTAGAAGCGAGGCGCAGTCCGCGGCGGCGCGCGCATGTAACAGAAGCGCTTATCCGGGACGCAACCGGCAGTCTCAGGGTTGTTTGGTTTAACCAGCCTTTTATCGCCCGCCAATTCGCGGCCGGTGACACGATTTCCATCGCCGGAAAAGCGTCCGAAGACTACGGCGGAGCCGTGATGATTTCTCCTTTTTACGAGAGAGCCGGAACAGTTATCCACAGCCGGGAAAAATTCGCGGCAAAAAAACCGCCAGGAGGAACTCTTTCTTACTTTCATACCCGGGGACTGGTTCCGGTTTATCATCTTTCCGGAAAATTAAACCAGAAGCGGTTAAGGTCGCTGATGGGCAAGGCCATTTATATCGCGGAAAAATTTCCCGATTGGGTTCCGCTGGAAGCGAGAGGAAGAAAGTATTTATCCCTGCCGGAAGCTGTTAGGCTCATTCATTTTCCAAAAAATCAAAAGGACGCCGCGAGCGCTAAAAAACGTTTCTCTTTCCAGGAGTTATTTTTAGTCCAGCTCCGGTCGCAAATGGCGAGAAGGGAGATGGATTCGTGCCTCGCCCATCGGCTGAAATTTTTTGAAAAAGAGACCCGCGATTTCGTCTTTAGCCTGCCGTTCCGGCTTACTGACGCCCAGAAGAAAGCGGCCTGGGAAATTTTACGCGACCTGGAAAAAGAGCGGCCGATGGCCAGGCTTTTGACCGGAGACGTCGGGTCAGGTAAAACTATAGTGGCGGCCATCGCTATACTGAACGCGGTTTTAAACGGCAAGCAGGCGGTTCTTATGGCGCCGACCGAGATTCTCGCCAAACAGCATTTCGCGACGCTCAGCGGGCTGTTTTCGGGACTGGACTTTAAAATCGGGTTGGTTACTTCGGGGGAGAAAATTACGAATTACGAATTACGAATTACGAATAATGAATTAAAGGCTAAGAAGAGAAAGGAAACCCATGATTCATTATTCATAATTCGTAATTCACAGGTAATTATCGGCACGCACGCCTTGCTTGAGGAAAAAGTGGCATTTAACAATTTGGCTCTGGCGATAATAGACGAACAGCACCGTTTCGGCGTGGAACAGAGAAAAGCCCTGATTGAAAAAGCGACGGCCAGGGGCATTAGAAAAAAGTTCGCCCCGCATTTTCTTTCCATGACCGCCACGCCCATCCCGCGCAGTCTCGCGCTTACCCTATACGGCGAACTGGAAGTTTCCGCAATCAATGAAATGCCTAAGGGGAGAAAAAAAATCCTTACCCGGGTAATTCCCGAAGAAAAACGAGAAGCGGCTTATGGGTTTATCCGTAAAAAGGCGGACGAAGGACGGCAGATATTCGTTATCTGCCCGCTTATTGACCCTTCCGACCGGCTCGGAGTTAAGTCAGTAAAAGAAGAATACGAAAAATTGAACAAGCTGGTTTTTCCGGATTTGAAAGTCGGGCTTTTGCACGGCCGGCTAAATTCGCGGGAAAAAGACAGGGTGATGAGAGATTTTTCTTCCGGCAAAATAAAAGTACTCGTTTCTACTTCGGTAATTGAAGTCGGAATTGATATTCCCAACGCGACCGTTATGATGATAGAAGGCGCCGACCGCTTTGGTCTCGCGCAGATCCATCAGTTCCGGGGAAGGGTTGGGCGGGGCGCTCACGAATCATTTTGTTTCCTTTTTACCGACAGTGCGGCGGAAAAAACCCTGGCCCGGTTAAAAGCGGTGGAGACCGAAAATGACGGGTTTAAGCTCGCCAGGATGGATCTTGAACTCCGCGGCCCGGGCGAAGTTTACGGAATTGCCCAAAAAGGTTTTCCCGAATTTCGCGTAGCTTCGCTTTTTGATTACGAGCTTATGAGCGAGGCTAAAGCGGCGGCGGAGAAAATAATGAAAATTGACCCGAGCCTTAACCGCTGGCCGCTATTGAAGCGCGAACTCGGAGAATGGAAAAAAGGAACGCATATGGAGTAGATGAAAAAATTTTAAATTTTCAATTATAAATTTTAAATTAATAAGTGAAATGAATCTCAGCTTTTGTAAGATAATTTAAAATTTGTCATTTAAAATTTAATTAAAATTAAAAATTTTAAATTTAAAATTGTTTAGGTTTAATCAAAAGCGATTAAGTTTTAACAGGTCAATTATTTCCCTCAAATTCTTCATTTTAATAATTTCCAGCCCTTCGGTTTTAACTTCAAAATCAGGTATGACGGCTTTTTCAAATCCGAGGCGCGCGGCTTCATAAAGCCTTTGTTCCAGATTTTTTATGTTTCTTATTTCTCCGCCGAGCCCCACTTCGCCGAGGATGATGGTTTTCCGGTTTAAAGGCAGGTTTAAAAGCGAAGAGGCGATAGCGGCGGCAACAGCCAAATCCAGGGCCGGATCGCTGGTTTTTAATCCGCCGGCGATATTAAGGATTATGTCCTGAGCCGAGAGATTTATTGCCGCCCGCTTTCCGAGGACAGCGGCGAGAATCGCGAGGCGGTTTATATCAAAGCCCGAAGCCCGACGCACCGGATAGCCAAAAATGGTTTTCGTGACTAGAGCCTGGATTTCAAGAAGAAAAGGCCGCGAGCCGGAAAGCATGGCGCTTACGGCCGAACCGGAAAGGTTTTCCCCGCCCGGGTGCAAAAATATGAGCGAAGGGTTTTTTACTTCCCGGAATCCTTCGGCTGTCATTTCAAAAATCCCGAGCTCGCTCGCCGACCCAAAGCGATTTTTAGCGGCTCGGAGAATCCGGTAGCTTTCTGATTTGTCGGTTTCAAGATAAATGACCGTATCCACCAGATGCTCAAGGGTTTTTGGCCCGGCGATACTGCCGTCTTTGGTAATATGGCCGATTAGAATCACGGCGATGTTATGATTTTTTGCCATCTCCATGATTTGCGCGGCCGAAGCCCGGATCTGCGAAGCGCTGCCGGGTTCAGATTCAAGCTTATCGGTGTAAATCGTCTGAATGGAGTCAATAATAAGAAGCTCGGGCCTTAATTCTTCAGCCGTAGCGATGATTTTTTCCACCCGGGTTTCGTTTAAAAAATTGATTTTTTCTTCTTTTATGGCCAGTCGGTCGGCGCGTAGTTTTATCTGCTCGGCCGATTCTTCGCCGGAAGCGTAAAGCGCGGCTGAGCCGTCAGGCAGGGAGCTCGCGATTTGGGCGACTATCGTTGACTTTCCAATGCCCGGTTCTCCGCCGAGGAGGATGAGGGAACCCGGGACAATGCCGCCGCCTAAAACCCGGTCAGCTTCTTCAATGCCGGTCTTAATCCTTTTAAAGCGGCCGGCGTCAATTTCCGAAATCGGGGTGGTCTTGGCGGCCGGCAGGCGTTCGCTTCCGGGCTTTTCTTTTTTTTCAATAATCTGGTTTTGCAGAGTTCCCCATTTTCCGCATTCCAAACAGCGGCCGCTCCATTTTAAGGACTGGGCGCCGCAGTTGGAGCAGACGTAAATTGTCGCGGTTTTAGACATGGGATAATAAATTACTGTTTGTTTAGTTCTTCTTCAATCGCCATTTTCAGGTCTTCATATCTGACTTCTCCGGTAATTTTTTTTTCATTGACATAAACCGCGGGAACACCGGAAATGCCGAGAGCCTCGGCTTCGGTAAGGTTGTCAACGATAAATTTGCTTTTTTCGCGGCCAAGGTAGCAGCCTTTGAAATTTTTTTCATTGAGCCCGATCCGTCCGGCCAGCGCGTAAAAAAGACTATCCTCCCAAGGCACTTTTTCTGAATAAAGCGCGGAGGCGTATCCGAAAAAATCTCCTTGTTCGGCGGCGCAACGTCCGGCCAGCGCGGCTTTCCAAGTCGGAGAATCTATAGAGGCTTCGGGAAAATCTTTCCAGACGAATTTTACTTTTTTTGGATACTCTTTCACGGCTTTTAATGAAGCTTCCATGCTTTTAAGGCATTTAGAGCATTGGAAATCGGAAAACAGGGCGATAACTATCGGCGCGTCTACGACACCGGCTGATGGATCGTCAGATCCGACAAGCGGCTGGGTAATCAAATCATTTAAGCCGGGAATCATAGTTAAAAGCGGATCACCCGATTTTATGTCTTCGCTATAGGACGCCACAGAAGGCGAACGGCCGGCGGATTTTTTAGTTGACATTATAAATGCTTTAAAAAAAATTATCAGGAGCGTTGCCAAAAGAAGATTAGCCAGGGCGGTGGCAATAAAAATTTTAACAGGGAAGTCGCGCTTTTTTTTCAGGGAAAATTGTGGAAGCATATTATGGTTATTTTAACCTCATTTTAAAAGTCTTTCCTTCGGGGTCGCTGTAATAAAGATAGCGCCCGTTTTCCGTAATGATAAGGTTGCGCATGGAAGTTTCGGTTTCCGGCCGGGCGACTAATTTTTTCTGGCCGGTATAGATATTGACCTGGTAAAGCGCGTCCGGCGAAGCGTCAGAGAGTTCTGGATAAAGCCCGGATCCTTCTTCAAGTTTTTCCGGAACGGCGCAATAAACATTTTCACTGTCAGAGAAGACGCATTTATCGGCCCAGGTAGAAATATTCAGATTTTTCCGTCCGCTACCGATGGCTTCGCCTTTGGCGTTCGCCGCCCAGAGAGCCGGTTTTAAATCACTGTCAGCGGAGTAGACGCTGTAAAGGAGGCGGCCGCCATCGGGCGCCCAGAGGAATTTTAAGCCGCGGCCGGTTATGGTTAAAGCTTTATAATTTTCATTGTTCAGCCCGACAAAATAAACTTTTTGCTCGTCAAATCCGGTTGACTCGGTAAACATGGCGATTGACTGCTTATTCGGCGACCAGGAAGGATAAACGCGGTCTTCTTCATTTCCGAGCGCCTCAAGCGCCCGGGCTTTTGATCCGTCAGCGCTGGCAACCGCCAGCCAGCGGTTACTTCCATCAGTCCCGAGGCTTTTCATTACTATCTCGTCGCCGGATGGCGAAAAATCAAAATCCTCCCAGTGGGCGGGAAGCGTAGTCTGGCTGTTGTCCTTAAAATTATAAAGGATATTGGCTCCGTCCGGATACTCCAAAATTGCTTTCTCGCCCTCGGGCGCCCAGTAAATATCTTTTACCTCATGAAAGACTTTGTCAGTCAGAGGCTCTAGTTTGCCGTTTTGGTCAAGGCGGTAAAAGCGTCCGTCCAGGCTGTTATATTGGAGAAGGCTTAAACCGTCTCCGGCCAGTTTTTGCCCCATCCCGCCAGCCGGGGATAAAGCTTCGGATTGCGTTAAGCCTCCCCGGGCGATTTCATCCGCCGGCAGTTCGCCGGATCCTTGCTCCGGCTGGAGCCTTGTATCGCCGCCGGTTCCCGCTATATTAGTTCCGCTTCCCGGTTCGGTTTCGGGAAGTTTTGCTCCCGGGGTGGAAGTGCCTATCAGGCCGGAAGGCGGCGGTTCGGAAATGGATTTAAAGAAAAAATTGTAAATTAGAAAGCCAAAGAAAAACGCTACCAGCAGGAACGCGGAAATCTGGAAAATTTTATTATTTTTTAAAAAAGAAAGCATGGACGAAGATTTTGAGGGAAATGAAGTTTATGGTATAATTATTAAAATGTGGTATAATTGAATTATAGTTCTGTTGGCGGTATTTTTTCTGCTCGGCTCGTTTTATCCACTTGTCCAGGAGCTATGAATATTATATAATAATATAAGGATAGCGGCAACCCATATTAAAAGTACCGGCCTGAAAGCGAGCTGGTTGTAAGTTAAATAATGTTGATAAGCTAAACGCGTGGAGATTATGTTTTTATCTAATTCTACTAAAAGCTATCTCGGAGTGGATATCGGAGCGTCAGGCATCAAAATCGTTGAACTGCGTAAAGAAGGCGCGAAAGTGCGGCTTTCTTCTTACGGGGTGGGCGAATTAAAAGACAGCTTGGTGTCGTCAAACTGGCAAAATGAAGCCGGGCGGATAGCGAAAATGATAAAAGAGGTTTATAAAAAAGCCGGAATGATCTCAAAAAACGCCGTCGCGGCTTTGCCGACTTACTCGGTTTTTTCTTCAATAATCACTTTGTCAAACGTTGATTCCAAGGATATTGAATCGGCGGTAAAATGGGAGGCCAAGAAAGTAATTCCTCTTCCGCTTGAGGAAATGGTAATTGACTGGGTGGAAGTCAAAGACGTCGTGGATGGCTCTGAAGCCGCCGGAGGAAAAAATTTGAAAGTCCTTCTCACCGGCGCCCCGAGAAATCTCATTGAAAAATACATAACCGCGTTTAAGGAGGCGGAATTTAATTTGATCAGTTTGGAAACCGAAACTCTGTCGCTTATAAGATCGCTCGCGGGAAACGACAAATCATCGCTTGCCATAGTGGAAATCGGTTCGGGTACTACCGATATTTTTATTGTTGAAAAAGGAATACCGGTATTAAGCCGGAGTCTTGATGTCGGCGGATTATCCATAACCAGAGCGGTATCAGAAAGCCTTAACGTAAATTTGGATCGTGCCGAACAATTTAAGTTTGACCTCGGTATGAGTTCCCTTGAGTCGGATGAAAGTTCCATACCGAAGACCATAGCCGATTCAATCACGCCTATCGTCAATGAAATCAAATACTCCCTAAAACTTTATCAAAGTAAGAACGGCGGCAGTCCGGAAAAAATAATCCTTTCCGGCGGCTCAGCCCTTCTTATGAATTTTACCAATTACTTAAGTAAAGTTTTGGATTGTAAAGTGATTATCGGCGACCCCTGGGCTCGCGTTCATTGTCCGGTTGATTTATTGCCTAAATTAAAAGAACTCGGCCCGAGACTGGCCGTAGCCGTAGGATTGGCTATGAGAGAGATGTAAATTAACGCTTAAATTTTTTTCCGTCTCCGGCTAAGGGCGGGATGGAATTGACACTAAAGTAATTTTTACGGGTTGGTATTATAAATATGGATAAAAAGATAAATTTTCTTGAAGAGAGCCGCAAGCGCGAAAATAAAAAGCGACCTCCGGAGAAGGATAAAGAAAAAATAGAGTGGACGTCTCCGGGAAAGCTTAAGGCGTTAAAAGAAGCCGGAGGTTCTACCGGAGTTTTTGGCGGCTGGAAAGAAATTTTATCCGGTTTGCTGAAAAAAGGCGGCAAGAAAGCAAAGAATGATTTTTCGGCCGAAGCTTCTCCGCCGATCCTGTTAGCCCGGAAGAAAAATTATCCGGAAAAGGAGCGGGAAGTTTCTTTCGTCTCTAAAATAAATAAAGTGAATGAACTGAAAGAAAAAATATTTGGCTTATTTAAAGTCGGGAAAAAGAGTTTTTTGAAAGCTGAAGGCCCTGAAGCTAAAATTAGGCCGGTTAGAGAGGATGCGAAGAAAAAAAATCAGCTACTTCCGAAAACTCCGGACATTAAGATTGACTTTACCGAATCCGTCAGACCCAAGCCTGAGTTCGCCAAAGCCGGATCGGGGTCATTGGGAGGAGTTCATCCCGGTGAAGAAAAGAAGGATAAAGCCGGGGCAGAGAATGAGTCCGAATCAGGCGAATGGGCGGAAGGATCTTTCAGAGGTACTAATCTGATTAAAGAGCGGGTGAGCCTCCAGGAGATAAAAAAGAAATTTGTAATTACGTCCTGCTTGGTTATATTTTCGTTTTTTGCGGTGGGAGCAGTTTACTATTTTTTAGGGCTTTGGGAAAAGAGTAGTGCTGGCGAGAAGGAGAGTCTCAAGAAAGAGGCGGAAGCTCTAATCGAGGAAAAAAAGGCCAAGGAAAAAGATCTGAGTGAAGTTTTTATTTTTGAGGATAGGCTTAAATATGCCAAACTCCTTCTTGACCGGCATGTTTATTTTACCAATTTTTTTAATTTTCTTGAGAAAAACACTTTGGAGGGCGTTTTTTATTCGGATTTTATCGGGGATAACAGAGGATCTTATATGCTTAACGCCGTAGCCAGAGATTTTAAAAATATCGCCAGACAGATTGAAATATTAAGAGCCGACCCTTTAGTGAAAGAAGTGGCCTCAACCGGAGGAGAATATGCCGAGGGCGGGGAAAAGAGCCGCAATGGTTCTAGTAAAACTCCCGCCGCCGGAGCGAGCTTCAAGCTTAGCTTGCAACTTGAGAAGAATATTTTTTATAATCTTCCTAAATAGAAAAATGCCCGGCTGCGGCTAAAATAATATGGCTAGAGAAAATATTATTTCATCGTCCAGAAAAATATTGAGCCCCGGCCGGTTCTATATAAAGTACTGGGGATTGATAAATTTATTGTTAATGCTTGTTATCATCGCGGCAGGAACCCTTTTTCTTTTAAAGCCAAAGTATGAAAAAGCAAGGGCCGAGATGGAAACGGATTTGCTCCGAAAGGAGATCGAAAGAAGCCGGCAGGATTTAAAAAAGATGAACGCGGTGAGCGGAATTTTTGCCGGAATTTCAGATGAGGAAAAGGAGAAAGTGGCCGCGATAATTCCTTATCAGGAAAATTTTGAGAACCTTTTGCCTTTAATTGAAACTATTGTCCGGAAAAACGGGCTGGTAATTGTTTCGCTGGACGTCGCGAAAGAGGAAGAGCAGCTTTTTAAAACCAGGCAGGAGCAATTGGAAGAGCAGACTGAGGCGGAAAATTCCGCGGAGTTCGTAACCGGCGAGAAAGAAAGCCTGCCGCCCGAAATAGGGGAAATAAAAATAAATTTAACGGTCGGCGGGGCGGACTATCGGGGTTTTAAGAGCCTTCTCGCTAATTTTGAAAGCAATTTAAGGCTGATGGATGTTACCAATGTGGGTTTTACGGAGGGTAAAAACGTAAGCCTTGAGATGTATACGTATTTTTTAAAGCGTTAAAGTCCGTTAGAGCTTAAATGCCGCGCAATTTAATTTTTAAAATTTTCGATCCGCGATTATGCTGATAGCTTCTAAAGCCAATTTAAAAAGAGTTACTGTTTATGTTTTTGTTATGATCGGGATGCTTTTTGGCACGGGTTTTATGATATATGATAATTTTATCAAGGATTCGACGCCTGGCTCTTATCCGGAAATAATTCCGGTTCCGGCCGATAACGGAACTTTAACTTTTCCTTTAGAAACAGCCGTTCCCGCGGAAGATGGTGATCCCGGTTTTCCGGCCGGAGAGTCGGCTAAAAATGAAAATATAGATGTTATAAAGAATATTGATCTGGTAGCGGATAAAAGATTTATTGATTTGAAGGAAGTTATTGTAGAGCCGGCTACGGGAAAGCCGGGGAAAGATAATCCGTTTACTCCTTATACTCAATAATGTAATTTTGCTGGTTCTCCGTTCCGGGCGAATTACCCGTTGAGATTATATTCTGAGGGCATGAATTTATTCGTTTGGAAATGGTAAATTGAGATTTACCATTTCCTCACTCATTGCGATTATATCTGAGGATATAAACTTATTCGTTCGGAAATGGCGAATTAATATTCGCCATTTCCTCACTCATTGCGATTATGAATAATTTTTTAGTTGGCTTAGTGGAAAAGAAAAAAATTACCGAAGAACAGGCCGGGGAAATAGAGAAGCTCATGTCCGAGACGGGAAAATCTCCCGAAGAGCTTATAGCTGACCGCGGAATACTTGATATTGAGGATATCTACAGTCAGAAGGCCGGTTTTTTTAACCTTCCCTATCAGAGTTTGATAGGAAAAAAAATTGACGAGAAGATTCTGAATTTTATTCCTTTTGAGGCTGCGGAAAATTATCAGATTATATGTTTTGACAAGAAAGAAAATGAGTTTTACCTGGGACTCGCCGACCCGGGAAATTTCAAAGCCATTGAAGCGGTTGACTTTCTTGCCAAAAAAAAAGGAGTAAAAGTAAAATATTTTTTTATTTCTTCGGTAAGCTTTGATCAAGCACTTAAGCAATATCGTTCATTAAATCAGGAGGTTAACACGGCTCTTGAGCGAAAAGCGCTGGAGAAAAAAAAGGATGATGAAAAAGAGGAAAAGGAAAAACCGGAGTTTCAAGAAGTGATTAAGAGCGCGCCGGTAGCGAAGATAGTTTCGGTGATTATCCGCCACGCGGTTGAAGGTCGGGCGTCGGATATCCATATTGAGCCTTCCGCCAAAGAAAGCCGGGTGCGCTACCGGATTGACGGCATCCTCCATACGTCGCTTATAATGCCCAAAGATATTCACGGCGCCGTGGTGGCGAGAATTAAAGTTCTTTCCAACTTAAAATTAGACGAAACCCGCATTCCTCAGGATGGACGCATAAGGGAAGTTGTAAATGACAAAGAAATTGATTTCAGAATTTCCATCCTTCCTCTTACTAATGATGACGAGAAGGTGGTTATGAGAATACTTGACGTTACCCATGGAGCGCCGGAGCTTACCGATCTCGGCTACATGGGGGAAGGTCTCGTGGTCATTCAGAAAAATCTTAAGAAAACTGACGGCATGATGCTTGTCACCGGTCCAACCGGTTCGGGAAAATCAACCACCCTTTTCTCGGTTTTGAATAAATTGAACAAAGAAGGGGTAAATATTTCTACGCTTGAAGATCCGGTTGAGTATAAGATCAAAGGCGTAAATCAGTCTCAGGTAAGGCAGGAAGTGGGTTTTACTTTTGCCTCCGGCCTCCGTTCGCTTCTCAGGCAGGATCCGGATATTGTAATGGTTGGGGAAATCCGCGATAATGAGACGGCCGAGCTGGCGATTCACGCCAGCCTTACGGGGCATTTTGTTCTTTCCACGCTCCATACTAATGACGCCATCGGCGCTCTTCCTAGGCTTTTAGATATGAAAGTTGAGCCATTTTTATTAGGCTCTACCCTGAATATCGTTATAGCTCAGAGGCTGGTGAGGAGGATATGCCCGCATTGCGCGGATAAATATAATCTTCCTAAAGATATTATCGCCGAAGTTAAAGCTACCTTTGAAGGCATCCCCGCGGAAATCATAAAAAAGCATTTTCCTAAGCTGGAAAAGAGGGATTTTGTTTTTATTAAGGGTAAAGGTTGTCCGCGATGTGGCAATACCGGCTATAGCGGGCGGTTGGCGGTAGCCGAAGTTCTTGATGTTAACGACAAAATAAGGGATATAATTCTTGATAAATCAAAAAACCTGAGTCTTAAAGAAGCTAAAGAGTCGCAACTCTTCATCTCTTTAAAGGAAGACGGAGTAATCAAAGTTCTCCTGGGGCTCACAACTATGGAAGAGGTAATGAGAATTATACAGGATTAAATATAAATTTATGCTTAAAAAGAAAATACTAATAGCGGAAGACGATTCTTTTCTTCTATCCATGTATGCCAACAAATTTGAGATGGAAAATTTTACCGTTTTTATGGCCGAGGACGGCAAAAAAGCTTTGAGGATCGCTTTAAAAGAACTGCCTGATTTGATATTGCTGGATTTAATGCTTCCGGCAATGGACGGATTTGAGGTCTTAAAAGAATTGAAGAGCGACGAAAGAGCTAAAAATATCCCGGTAATTCTTCTTACAAATTTGAGCCAGAGAGATGAGATTGAGCGTGGGATCGGGCTCGGGGCCATGGATTATCTGATAAAAGCCCACTTCATGCCTTCGGAAGTGGTGGAGAAGGTAAAAAATATTTTTAACAGGAAGTAAATATTATGGAAACACCTCAGAGTTATCTCTACAAAATTCTTTCGGCGGCCATCAAAAAAAATGCCATTCTCGTGCATTTTTCGGTTGGCAATCGGCCGCAGGTCAAAATCGGCGCAAGTTATCAGCCGATTGACGACGCGATATTGGAAAAGGAAATGGCGGAAAAAATCCTCAACGATATACTCTCGGACGAGGAGAGGGAGCAGCTCGGAAAAGACAGGGAAATTGTGGCCGTCAAAGAGCTGGAAAAGAATCTTCGCTTCAGGATAAACATATATTTTGAAAGAAATTTTCCCGCTTTTTCCTTTTATCACATAAGCGGGAGTAATCGCGAGCTTGCGGATTGTGATTTTCCAGAGTCCGTAACCGCTTTTACTTCCATTTCTTCGGGGCTTTTGGTAATTGCCGGCAGTCTCGGTTCAGGCAAAACTTCAACCGCTTTTTCGTTCATTGAAGAAATTAATAAAAATCAGGCCAAGCATATAGTTACCATAGAAGAAACGATTGACCGCGTCTTAGCGGCGCGCGGAAGTATTGTTGAGCAGAGGCAGGTCGGACGCGACGCGGTTTCCTTTCGCGATGCGATTAAATATTGTCTAAAAGAAGATGTTGATTTGGTTTATATTAATGGGATTAAAGATGAGCTGGATGTATGTCTTATTTCCATCATGGAACTAGCGTCGGGAAACTCAAGAGTGATTCTTGAGCTTAACGCTGATAGTTCAGTGGAAATTATTGCCCGGCTTGTCAATATACTTTCTAAAAGCCTTTCCGCAGAATCATCGCGCTATATATTGGCGGACGACCTTTTTGGGGTTATTGTCCAAAAGCTTATCTACGGCCGGTCCGGTGAACCCAATATGGCGGCTGAAATACTATTGGCTAATTCAGTGGTTAAATCTTACATCCGCGAAGGAAAATTTCAGCAAATTGAAAGCGTGATTCAAACATCACGGCGGGAAGGAATGATTAGCATGGAAAAAGCCGTTGATGAACTAGTGAGAAAAGGCAAAATAAGAAAAGAAGACCTCTAACATATGCCTATTTTTAAATACAAAGCTTTGGATCGGGAAAAACGAACAATAGCCGGATTGGTTGAAGCGGAGAATATTGAATTCGCCGAAGAAATTTTGAAAGATAAAGGTTTTTTTATTGTTTATCTGTCACTGGAGTCCGAAGGAGGGGCGGCCAGACTGGGATTTTTGAACCGGGTAAAACTTAAGGAAGTCGTGATTTTTTCCCGACAATTTTCAGTTTTAATATCCGCCAACGTCCCGCTGGTCCAGTCGCTTAAAATCCTCGTTGAGCAGACTACCAACCCCAAATTAAAGGTGATTATTTCCCAGGTTGCCGACGAGGTGGATGCCGGTTCCCGGCTGTCCGACGCCCTGGCTAAGCGTTCCAGTGCGTTTTCTGATTTCTACGTAAGCGTGATAAAATCCGGCGAAACCTCGGGAAAGCTTGATGAAGTCCTTAATTATTTAGCTGATGAAATGGAAAAAGATTTTGACATGATGAGCAAAATAAAAGGCGCCATGATTTATCCGGCTTTTGTCCTTTCCGGCCTCGGAGTTGTCGGGGCGCTGATGCTTACTTTTATTGTTCCGAAGCTCACCGATATCATGTCCGAATCGGGCGGGGAATTGCCTTTGGCCACAAGAATACTAATCGGGGCGTCCGATTTTATGGCTAATTATTGGTGGCTCCTGATCGCGGTTATCATTGGAGTGGTAATAGGCGCGAGATTATTTATCCGCACCGAACAGGGAAGGACTATTTTTGACACAATAGCGCTAAGGATGCCTGTTTTTGGAAAATTGCTCCAGAGGATTTATTTAGTCCGTTTTACGCGGTCAATGAAGACTCTGATTGCCGGTGGCGTAACTATAGTGAAATCCCTTGAAATTTCCGGAGACGTGGTTGGTAATTCTATTTATAAGAGGCTGATAACCGATACGATTAAGGAAGTGGAAGACGGCAATTCTATATCGGCGGTATTTGTTAAATCAAAGGAAATTCCCGCCATGGTTTCCCAGATGATGAGTATCGGGGAAAAAACTGGGAAACTTGATGTCATCCTTTCCCGGGTCACAGATTTTTACGGCCGGGAGATTGAAAATATCGTTGCCAACCTCATGACTTTAATGGAGCCGATAATTATGGTAGTAATGGGCGTCGGGGTAGGGTTGATGGTTGCGGCAATTATTATGCCGATGTATAACATGGCCAGCCAGTTTTAGATTTTACGAATGACAATTGCCCTGCCCGAAACGCTGCGCGTATCGTTGCGGGCAGGCGACTGACAATTTAAAAAATTTTAATTTTAATAATGACAAAGACATTTTATGAAAAAAATCATTAAGAGCAAAAAAGGTTTTACCCTGATTGAGCTTCTGGTTGTCATTGCCATCATCGGCCTTCTGTCATCTTTCGCAGTCGTGTCTTTAAACGGAGCGAGAACCAAGGCTAGGGATGCGCTTCGGAAAGGCGATATGGCCCAAATGAGGACGGCGATGAACCTGTATTATGACGATCATAGCAGTTTCCCGGTCTGTGGAACTTTTAATTCCGGGGCGGCGGATTTCGGCGCCACCGACGTCTGTTGGAGCGGCACGCTGGCAACGGCTTTAACTTCGGGAACAAAGCCGTATATGGCCGAGATGCCCGAAGACCCGAGGAATCAGAACAACGATCCGGTCGTAAGCGCTGTTTACATTTACCGCTACGCTTCAAACGGAACCGAGTATGCGATAACTTACCGGCTGGAAGAAGTTACCGATCTTAAGGTGATTCGGGGATGGTAAATGGTTTATCGCCGGAATGTTCCGGTAATCAGGACTATCGGGATGTTTTAATATCTGTTTTTTTAATCGCTTGGCTTGCGTGTTCATATTAATTGGTAATTATGTTATACTGTGGATAAGTTTAATCAATCCTTCAATCTTCAATTTACAATTTTAAAGTTGTTATTAATTGCAGATTGATAATTGAAGGATTGAAGATTGATTATTAATTATTCGCGATTGTTAATTTAATTCCTGGGATTAAATGAATAATCGCGAGCCTAACGAGAGGGGGTGAATTATGAGAAAACAAAAAGGTTTTACTTTAATCGAGTTATTGGTGGTTATCGCCATTATCGGTCTTTTGTCCACCCTGGCCGTTGTTTCCTTAAATAACGCCCGGTTGAAATCAAGAGACGCCCGTCGCGTCTCCGACGTAAAGCAGATTCAGACGGCTTTGGAATTGTATTACAACGATGTAACTGCTTATCCGGCGTCCGCGGCTTCTGGCAGCGCTATCCTTAACGGCAGTGTAACTTATATGGCCGTAGTTCCTACCGCCCCGACACCTCCAACCGGAAACGCTTACGCCTATACCCAAACTGAAAGCGGAGCGAGTTACACCCTGACCTATACTCTGGAAGGAATTTCAGGCGGAGTTATTGCCGGCAGTCATACCGCCACTCCGGCCGGCTTGGCTAACCCATAAACTGAACCGGTGTTTATCCTAAATCCCGTCCCGATAATTCGGGACGGGATTTGTTTTATCCCCTCCCCGGCCCTCCCCCCATCGGCTCCGCTCAGGGGGAGGGAATTGAAGGTGGCTAGCGGTTTTTATTAGTAATCTGGTATAATAAGAAAGTGAAAGAGAAAACCATAAAAATCAGCGATAAGCTCATAAACTTTTTTCTTCTGGCAGTTGTTTTTTTAACCCCGCTTTTTTTTAACCCTTTAACTTTTTTAAGTTTTGAAATTGATAAAATAGTCCTTGCGAGGATCTTGACCGAATCGGCCCTGTTCTTTTTTCTTTTAAAAATTATATTGCAAAAAAAGATGGAATTGCCGAGAGAGAAGAATTTTTATCTCGCTATATCGCTCATTTTTTTTATCCAGGTTTTATCCGCTTTTTTTTCCGGCCATATTTACCAAACTTTTTGGGGAAGTTATTTCAGGGGAATGGGAATTTTTACTTACCTGCATTTGTATTTGTTTGCTTTTTTGGTTTTTGTCCGGCCGATAGCCGTTAAAAAAATTTTTGGAATTATAACATTATCCGCGTTCATTATAAGCCTTTACGGCCTCGCGCAGGTAGCCGGGTTTGATTTTTTAGAATGGCAGGAAAACCTTACCGGGTTGCATTACCGGGCGAGCTCAACTTTAGGACAGCCTAATTATCTCGGCGGTTATCTTTTATTTACTCTGCCTTTAGCGTTTTATTTTTTTTTGGTTTTAAAGAAGACGCTTTATAAGATTTGCCTGGCGGCAGTTTTTTTTATAGAATTCGCGGCTTTCTATTTTACCTACAGCCGGGCGGCTTGGCTGGGGTTTGTTATTTCGCTCTTTGTTTTTTTAGCGGTTTATGCCGTAAGAAAATTTGGCGCAGCTAAAACTTTAATTGGCTTGGTGGTGTTTTTATTGTTCATTTATATTTCCGGATTTATCCTTTCCGGTTTAGCCGCCGATCGCTGGTTCTTTGACCGGCTTTCCGTTCCGGAAAGAATTATGAGTTTAAAAAAAATCGGCGAGGGAAGCGCCGGAATCAGGCTTTATTATTATGACGCGGCCCTTAATATCATTAGGGAGCGGCCGATTATCGGACGCGGACCAGATACCCAAAGTTATTATTTTGCCCATTACTATGCGCCTTATTATGCTATTTTGGAACGGATAAATACATATCCGGACCGGGCTCATAACGAAATTTTAGACATCCTTATAACAACCGGATTGCTCGGACTTTTGGCTTGGTTTTTTCTTTTTTATATTCTGGCCGGGCAACTGGTTGGGAATGATAAAAGTCATGAATCAATCTTGGAATATAGGGGAACAATAGCCGTTCTTTTATTCGGGTTATGCTCTTTTGCCGTTTACCTTTTATTTTCTTTCATAACCGCGGTAAGCGCCATTTATCTTTGGCTTTTTTTAGCGCTTCTTTTCAGGCTATCCGCCCGAGACAAAAAAGAAATGGTTTTGCGGTTCAGCTTAAAGGCCATGGCCGCAACTATTATTATTCCGGTTCTTTTTTTTCTCCTCGTTTTTTCAATTTACGTTTTTAATCTTAAATTTACCATTGCCGATTATTATCACCGTCGGGCCAGAGTGGCGTTTATTAAGGGTGATATCGGTGGCAGTTACGAGAATTATATTAAATCAATTGAATTATTGCCCGGGGAAAGCTATTACCCCGAACAGATGGCGGCTCAGCTTCATGGAGCGCTGGATAATCTTCCGGACGCGGAAGCAAAAAGACTGTCTCTGGAAGATTTAAGAGGGAATCTGGACCGGATTGGTTTTAATCAGCTCAATTTTGAAGGGAAAGCTTATTTGGCGATTGTTTCGGGGCTTCTTTCGGAATACGGCGAAGCGGACCGGATTTTTTCAACACTGGCAGACGATTATCCTGGTTTTGCGAGAATTTATCTTGACTGGGGCAATTCGTATTTTGACCGAAAAGACTATAAGACCGCTCTGGAAAAATATTATTTTGCGCTTACCCGTTATCCCGGATTTGACGACCCGGGTTTGAACATCGAGCATAAAGAGGCAATAGTTTACGAAATGCTTATGGTTTATAAAAAGATCGTCCGGTCGGAAATTGCCCTGAAAAATTTTAAGCGGGCGGAAGAATTAAACAGCCAGGCGCTAAAATTGTCACCGTTTGATTTTGAACTGCTAGACTTAAAGAACGTGATTTTTGCCTCTAAAGGAAAGAAAGAAGATCTTTTATTATCCCTTAAGCATTTCTCGGCGCTTTTTCCCGGCAACCAGGACATACAAAAACAGCTTAAGTTGCTTTCCGGACAATGAGTTTTTAGGCGTTCCGTCGGTCGGTTTAATGTTATAGTATTATGTTTAACTACTATTAATAAATTTATGCTTTTAGCTTTTTACATTTTCATTTTTATTTTTGGCAGCATAATCGGCTCTTTTCTAAACTGTCTTATCTGGCGCCTCCATACCGGCGAAAGCATGTGGGGCAGGTCCCATTGCCCTAAATGTAAAAAGATGATCGCCTGGCATGATAATATTCCGGTATTTAGTTTCATTATGTTAAAAGGGAAGTGCCGATATTGCCATAAATCTATATCTTGGCAATATCCGGCCGTTGAAGTAATAACGGGATTGCTGTTTGTTATAGCTTGGGTCAGTGAATTAAGAATTATGAATTATGAATTATGGTTTTATCCGGACTTCGTTATTCATAATTCGTTATTCATAATTCACATTTTCCGGGATTGGTTCCTTATCTCGGTCATGATGATTATTTTTATTTATGACCTGCGCTGGTATTTGATTTTAGATATTGTAACGCTCCCGGCGGCCGCCATTTTGCTGGCATTGAATTTAATGCTGGGTCACTCTTGGCAGACCTTGCTGTTTTCTGCTATAATAGGAAGTAGCTTCTTTCTAATACAGTTTGTTATTTCAAAAGGAAGGTGGATCGGCGGAGGCGATATACGCTTAGGGTTTTTAATCGGACTGGCTTTAGGGTGGCCGAATACGCTCGTAGCGATATTTTTAGCTTATTTCATCGGGTCAATCGCGGGATTGGGGTTAATAGCTTCTAAACGCAAAAAATGGGGTTCGGAGATTCCGCTGGGAGTATTTCTATCGCTCGGCACGATAATAACTCTTTTTTGGGGGGATAGAATTTTAAACTGGTATTTGAATATTTTTAAATTTTGAATTAGTTTTTTAGGACGTTACCGCCGATTCCCTTAGCCCTTTTTATTTTTTTAAAAATGTTATAATATGATTAAGCTGTCAATCAAAGAAAACTTTATTAAAAGAAATTTTTTTTAATTCAAAATGCAGTCTCTTAATAAAATTTAATTTTGTGTCCCCAAAAAAAGCCTTAGTCATTCTTTCCGCAGCCGCCATTATTCTTTCATCGGTTTTTTTAGCTACTTATTTTTTTAGCGGTAAAAATAGTCCATGGAGCGATTCCCGGGCGCCGGCGGATGGAACCGGAAAATCACCGGACGGAATCCGGCCAGGGGAAAAGGGTTTGGGTGGAATAATTGAAAAATCAAATACCGGTCAGCCGTTAACGGGAGAAGAATCGGCGGTTCTTAACGAGGCGATAAACGAGAAAGCCGAAGAAAAATCCGGCGCGGTCCAGTCAGCGGCTAAAGAAAGGTCCTATACCCAGGAAGAGACTGACACTATTTTAAATCCGGAAAAAAAAGCCATGGAGGATCTTGGAATCAAAGAGCTAGTGAATAATGAAGACGTTAGTCCGGCTAAATTGTCGACCCAGGAAGAGATAGACGCGCTATTAAATCCGAAACAATAAAACTGGCTGCATAGACTGGTTTTTTGAGGAGCGTGAAAAGATTAAGGCAATGAATAACCATAATGTTTTGAAATATAAAATTTTTTAATTTTGGAATTTTAATATGCGCGTCCCTAAATTATTAGCAGGCTTTTTAGCCGCCATAATTATTACCCTTGGGCTTTCGGTCTCCCTCCAGTCGCTTCTCGCGGCCTGGATTTCCCCGTCTTCCGCCCCTCCTGACGGGAATATTCCGGCCCCGATTAACGCAAGCGCGATCGGCCAGTCTAAAGATGCGGGGCTGGTTTTAAACCATGGCAATGTCAGTGGCAACGGATTAGTGGTGGAATACGGCAATGTTGGCATCGGTACGGCTGTGCCGTCTTCAAAAATGGAAGTAGCGGGCGACCTTGAGATTGCGAATTTAAAGAAAAACAACGGAGCAAATTTTTTCGGGGGTTGCGGATCTTCGGCGTCTTATATTTACCAGATCAACTCGGATGGAACCGTTCTTTGCGATCTGGACAGTTCTTCCGGCGGTACGAGCCTCTGGTCAGCCAACGGATCGGAAATTTATTATATAGGGAACGTCGGCATCGGGATAGCGGATCCGGCAAATCGCCTGTCCATAACCGTTGATCAGACAACTTTTCCGGACGACACACCGCTGGTAGGTTTGTCTACGACGGGAACGGCTTCTCCCAAAAAAGGGTCGTTATTATGGCTTTATACGACGAGGGGAGTGGTAACCGATGATACGGATTTATTTAAGGTGCATAATAGTAGCGGATTAACTTTGTTTACGGTAAGAAATTCCGGCAATGTCGGAATAGGGGCGGGTAGTCCGAGGGATAAGCTCCATATATCCAATCCCGGCTCCGGTAATCAGACAGGCATTTATTTAGAAGATCCTACGGCGCCAGCATACGGCGGCAGAATATATTTTGATGATACCAGTAATACTTTAGCGCTAGGGGTGGTGAATAATTCCGTGGAAACTTTGGGTCTTGTGATACACAGAAATTCCGGCAACGTCGGCATCGGGACGACGGATCCGGGGCAGTTACTGGACGTGGCGGGGAATATAGGCCTGCTCGCGAATATTAACCAGTCAGGAACTTATTCCCAGCTGGACATTAATCCATATGCTAGGGTTCGCATCGGCCGGAGTACGAACAATAGCGGTTTTGGCGTTGGAATATTCAAGGGCGACAGTTCAACTACCCAAAACCACTGGTTCGCCGGAAACGGCAACAGCTATCTGGCGGGGGACAACGGCAACGTTGGCATCGGTTTAGTGTCGCCTACTGAAAAGTTGCATGTTGAAGGCGACATCAAAATCCAAACCAATTCCGGCGCGGGTGCCCTGCATTTCGGGGATATTAGCGATGAGACAAAAATAGTCGGTTTTGACGCAAGCGGAGGAAGTTATCTTGGATTTTATGCGGGAAGCAGTGAAAGGGTAAGAATAAACAGCGGCGGCAACGTCGGCATTGGGACGGTAGCCCCTAATAGCCAGTTGCACGTGAAAACCGCTTCGGGCAACGCGGAAATAGATATCCAGAGCGCGAGTTCGGGGTACTGGGGGATATATCAGGATGACGCGACGGACGCCTTAAGATTCTGGAACACTGACAACCGGATGACCATCCAAAGCGGCGGCAACGTCGGCATCGGGACGACGAACCCGGGTCAGAAATTGGACGTGGCGGGGAATATAGGCCTGCTCGCGAATATTAACCAGTCAGGAACTAATTCCCAGCTGGACATTAATCCATATGCTAGGGTTCGCATCGGCCGGAGTACGAACAATAGCGGTTTTGGCGTTGGAATATTCAAGGGCGACAGTTCAACTACCCAAAACCACTGGTTCGCCGGAAACGGCAACAGCTATCTGGCGGGGGACAACGGCAACGTTGGCATCGGTTTAGTGTCGCCTACTGAAAAGTTGCATGTTGAAGGCGACATCAAAATCCAAACCAATTCCGGCGCGGGTGCCCTGCATTTCGGGGATATTAGCGATGAGACAAAAATAGTCGGTTTTGACGCAAGCGGAGGAAGTTATCTTGGATTTTATGCGGGAAGCAGTGAAAGGGTAAGAATAAACAGCGGCGGCAACGTCGGCATTGGGACAACGGATCCGGGAACGGATAAATTGGATGTGAGGGGCCGGGCGTACGCGTCAGGCGGATGGCAAACAACAAACGCCGATTACGCCGAATGGTTTGAAAAGGAAGAAAATTCCGGGCCAGGCGATATTATCGGCATTAACCTTGAAACCGGCAAAGCAAGGGTCTATCGGCCGGGAGACAGGTTTATAGGCATCCACTCAGCCGATCCGGCGTATGTCGGAAACAGGCTTAATGAGACCGACGAAGAGATGGCTAAGACCCATATCTTAGTGGGCTTGCTGGGGCAATTGGATTTCAACCGGGAACAAGCGGCGATTGACGGGAAAATCGTTAAAACCCTTGACGGAGAAGAAATCGGCGTCCTGCTAAGCAACGGCAAAGTATTTATAGGCAGATAATTTTTTAAAAATGGAAAAGCCGCGCGTAATAAATTTGTCAGCGATTATTTTTCTCGTTGCCCTGATTTTTTTTCTGCGAGGAGAACGGCCGGAGATTCGCCGTTTAACCGCCCTAGCCGGAGCCGGACATAATATCTACGGTTTTGCCTGGTCGGAAAATATCGGCTGGGTAAGTTTTAATTCAAGGGATTGCGACGCGGATGATGACGGCTTGTCGGATGGGAGTCCTGTCGGTTGTCCTTTGGCCGGGATGGCCATTCCTGATTACGGAGTCAACATAGACGCGGCAACCGGCGATCTTTCCGGTTATGCCTGGTCGGAAAATATCGGCTGGATAAGTTTTAACCGGAGCGACGCCGGATCGCCTCCGGGTCAGCCTTATCTTAACGGAACCATTATAGCCCACTATAACGGAGGAAATAATCAGATTGAAGGCTGGGCGAAAATTTTGGGCTTGGGCGGTGAGGGCTGGTTAAAATTAAGAAAATTCAGCGCCGATACGGGAGCGGATTACGGGGTATCAATCAGTCCGATCAACGGAGAATTGTTTGGCTGGGCCTGGAACGGCAGCGATGCTAACAGCGACGGTATCGTGGATACGGGCATAGGCTGGCTGGATTTTTCAGGGGTTAGCTACGGGTCGTTTGAGCCTACCGAGTCTCCTGTTTTAATCGGCGGGGCAAGGGATTTTGCTTTCGGCGAACAGGCCGGCTGGATTGATTTTAACGTTGGCATTGCCAGCACTACCGTATATAGTGATCACCTAGAGGGCTGGGCTTTCGGCGAACAGGCCGGCTGGATTCAGATGAATCCGGCCGGGGGTGGAGTTTTATTGGATCAGGCAACGGGAAAGTTAAGCGGTTACGCTTTTGGGGAAACCGTCGGCTGGATTAATTTCGCGCCTGACGTTAATAACTACGTTAAAATCAATTTTATCACTAATGAGTTTGAGGGCTGGGCTTTCGGCGAACAGGCCGGCTGGATCAGTTTTAACTGCGCTAACACTAGCAGTTGCGGTTCGTCGGACTATAAAGTAATTTTGGTCGGAGAAGGTCCCCTTGCCCCGGCAATGGGGGTAATAACCGAAGATTCTGATTGCGTCGGCGGCAGTAAGACGATAACTGTCAATTGGACCGATAACTCTTCCAATGAAATCGGATTCAGGGTGGAAAAAAGCGATGACGGAATAAACTGGCCGGCTCCGGCTGACCCGGCTTTCTGCTATCTGAGTTATGACCTGAGCGACGCGAGATCATCCGAAAGCGGAGTGAGCCGGTCATGCTCCGGCATAGCCGATCCAGGAGCGGAATATTATTTTCGGGTTAAAGCTTTGGGAACCGGAGGAAACGATTCCGCCTGGTCGCCCGACGACAGCGGACAGACTTACGCCGTCGGTCATTGTCCGCCCGAACTTATGCTCGAAAGTTTTAATTGCGAAAAAGTTGATTTAAGCTGGACTTACGACGGAGAAGATGTTCATCATTACGATATTTACAGGAATCTCACTGGTAATGACCCATGGGACGAGGCAATTGCCAGCACAACGCCGCCGACCGCCGTTTTTAGTGATACTGATATTATTTCCGGAGAAAGATATTACTATAAGGTTAATGTCCAATACGGCAATATTGACTCCAATATTCTCGGTCCGGTTAATCCCTGTCCCGATATGCCTTTGTGGAAAGAAGTGAAACCGAGATGAGCGCCGAATTTAAGCCAAAAACAGCGCCAAACGCTTTGGGCTGTTTTTTGTTTGCGAGACGGGTATTTATGCCGCCAGCCGAAAGAAGATTAGTTTGGCAGTTTCTTTTATCACCGCAATTATGGTAAAATATTATTGATGACAAAAAGAAAATTGTTACCAAAAAAGAACCAATCCGGTTTTACGATGATTGAGCTGCTCGTCGGAATTTTTATTATCGCCATGATCTCCGGCATATTTTTAGCCAATTACCGCAGTTCAGACGAGAACTCAAAATTAAAAAATGCGGCCGACAAGTTTGCTAGTGATATAAGGCTGGCCGAGAATTATACCCTGGGTTCAAGGAAGCATCTGGCCGGAATAGACCCGCCGGATGTTCCTTCGGGGGGCTGGGGCGTTTATTTAAATATCGCCGAATCGGCGGGAGTCTATAAAATTTTCGCTGATAAAAATGCGAACCGGCTTTATGACAGCGGAGAAGAGGAAAAAGAATTCGTTCTGCCAGACGGAGTTTTGTTTTCGGCGACTACTAAAGGCGACCAGGCGGTAATTGTCTTTATGCCTCCGGATCCGGATACTTTTATCAATGGCGGTCGGCCGGAAAATATTACGATTACACTGCATTATTCCAGGGCGGGAACGATCGCATATGTTTACGTAAATTCCGAAGGCCTTGTTGAGTCAACTTACTAAAAAGCGAATGTTTCAATTTATGCAAATCGCGCGAAGAGCCGCAAACAGCCAAAAAGGTTTCTCAATTCTTGAGGTAATGGCGGCTGTTTATATTATCAGCATGGGTTTAGTTGGAATCCTTTCTTTAATGTCCTTCAGCTATAATGTCAAGTATGAAAATAAAAATAATATAATCGCTTCCATGCTCGCCCAAGAAGGGCTGGAACTCATAAGAAATACGCGGGATTCCAATTTTTTAACCGAAGGAACGGAATATGACGATGGCATAAGCAGCGGCGGTGTCAGAATTTTTATAATTGATTTTTATGGAAAAGATTATATTAAAGAAGTGGTCGGCATAGACGACGCGGCCACCCGGCTTTATCTTGATTCCAACGGATTTTACGCCCATACCGTTGGTTCTTTAACCCCTTATTCAAGAATAATAACAGTAACTGATCAGGGAAATTATCTAGATGTCTTGTGCCTCGTGCGTTATTCAAAGGGGGGTAATAACCACGACTACATCGCTTCAACCCAGCTTTATGACTGGATGGGTGGCGGCTCGCCCTCCTGTTCGCCCGATTGTGCCGGTAAAGAATGCGGCGACGATGGATGCGGAGGAACTTGCGGGAGTTGCGATACTGGCTTTACATGCAATACCGGTGTTTGCGTCGCGGAATCTTACCAATCCCCCGCCAGTTTTGTATTTTTCAGAGTTAATAGCTTTTACGCGAATGATTTTGACGCTGATGCCGCCGATGATGCGATAAACCATAATGGCCAGTCGTGTTACTGGAAAGTGTATTTCAGTGACCCAAACGGAGGCGCCGCGAATTATGACGTAAGAACAAACACGTCTTTACTGATGTCGGTCAACGGAGCGACGGATTGTTCGGGAGGCTACTGCCGCAAGTATGTTAACAAATGTACGAGTTATCCTTCATTCTATGATAATCAGGTAAAAATCGCCTATGTGGTAGCGGCGGGAAGTACCGATATTAGCGGAGCTCCTTCGGCATCGTTTACGAATTCATGTTCAGCCGGAGCGGGAGTTGCTGCGCAGGACGGTTGGGATAATGATTGCAATGTCATGTTGGATGAATGTGGCGTTTGCAACGCTTACAGGCGAACCTACGACAGGATCCTTTATCAATCGGAAACCGGCGGAATTAGCTGTACCGGAAATACGCTTTCGGTTGACGGTGGGGAGCTTGACGCGTTTTGGGATGGTACAACATATTGTACATACTCCTCTTTGGCGAATTGTATAATCGGCAATAGTATTACCCCGAGTTGCGGGACGAGTATTGGCATTCAGCCTTGTTCCCATATCATGCTTTACCAATGCTCGCTTGTTCCGGGGGCGGATCCTAATTATCTTTGTGATAACAAAATTAACGTAAATGGAGCTTGTGAACAAATCAACGGAACAATGTGTCCGGGCGGAAGTTGCGGGATTTATAATTGATAAATCGTTTTTATGGCGCTATTAAGCAATTTTTTAGGAACAAGCAGCCAATAAAATTTGATGGGTTATGAAGATGATTTATAAAAAATTAATAAAAACGATAAATAACCAAAAAGGTTTTTCCCTTCTGGAAATGGTGGTTGCCGTGGGGCTGTTTTCGGTTACCATCCTGGCCGCGTCAGGAATTTTTCAGCTCGTTGTTAACGGGCAAAGAAGCGCGGTCGGAGCCCAGAATATTCAGGAAAGCTTAAGGTATGTTTTTGAAGTTATGAGCAAGGAGTTGAGGGACGCGCAACAAGACGACGGGGTTTGCGAATACGCTGAAGACAACGAAGTTTATTCGGCAGTGAACGGCGGGGAAGGGCTGGCTTTTAAGAGTAAAGACGGCGAATGCGTGGTGTATTTTCTGGAAGACGGCCGGATAGAAGCGAGCAGGGACGGGGAAATTAATTATTTGACTCCGCAGAAGATTTTAATTAGCAGCCTGAATTTCACGGTTGACGCGTCCAGCCAGCCAAGGGTGACGATGATAATTTCGGGAAGCATCCCGGGCAAAGATCAGGATAGGGATGAGATGAGAATAGAAACGACTGTATCGTCGCGGTATTACAAATAGGTAGCGAGTTCGTATTAAGAATTTTGAAATTGAGAAAACAGTTGATTTACCAACATGAAACCGGAAAAATACCAAAAAAAAATTCTAAACCAGAAAGGGGACGTGTTATTGGTTACCCTGCTTATACTTACTTCCATTTTAACCATATCTTTGGGGGCGGGAGCACTGGTTTATCAGGGAATACTCCTGCATCGGACCCAAAAATGGTCAACAATCGCTTATTTCGCGGCTGAAGCCGGAATGGAGAGGATTTTATGGGAAAGCCGGATTGAAAATTTTAACCTTTTAGCCTGTAATGACGGAGACTATATCAGTTTCAATCCTGCTCCGGCCTGTTCGGCTGAGTCGGCGGTAACCACCCTCTCAAACGGCGCCGAATACGCCATTAACTATAATCTAAGGGATTTGGAAATTGTTTTGACTTCAACGGGCAGTTACGCGGAAACTAAAAGAAGAGTTGAAGCGAGCTACGGAATTTGCTTGACTGATTGTACCGATAAAGAATGCGGCGGCGACGGATGCGGAGGAACCTGCGGGACCTGCGATACCGGCTATGTTTGTTCTGATGGAATCTGCGTTTCAGGAACGCCGTCCGGCGGCTGTTTTGACCAGTTTCCGTTCAGTTTTCCGTGTGGCTGGCCTGGAACATTAGATTAGTTTTATTAATCGGATTCTATATTAAATTACTTTTAATAATAAAGCGAACAGGCGGCAGGGGCGATTGCTCCGCCGTTTACGAAAAATTATATGAAAAGCATTATCATGCAAATCGCAAAAATTATTTCTTCCCGGTTTTTTTTTCTTGCTCTCGGCGTATTTTTAGCTTCGGCAGTCGCGGTTTACGCGACCTGGGGTGACGCGCAATCTTCGGGTGGAAGTTTGACAGAAGCCAACTGGAATGCCTCTGTCGCTATGCATGAATTAGGTACCGGATGTTTTTGGCTGAGCGGGAACGGTACGAGTGAATTAAGCGGAACCGAGACTTGCCAGAATGTCGGGGCGACATGTAAATTTGTCGGAGTAGAATATACTGGCGCGGGAGCTAGCAATATAACTTATCGTTATTGGGGAGCCTGTTCAGGTTTTTCTTTTACCAGTCAAGTTGCTCTATGTTGTTATTAATGAACCGATATAATGATTATGCGTAAAAATAAAAACGAAATAAAAAAAAGGATAGAAAAATTGCGGAAGGAAGTTGAACATCACCGCTATCTTTACCATGTCCTTGATAAGATTGAAATTTCCGACGCGGCGCTGGACAGTTTAAAAAATGAGCTTCAAAAACTGGAAGAAGAAAATCCGGAGTTCATAACGCCGGATTCGCCGACTCAGCGGGTGGGAGGCCAGCCTTTAGATAAGTTTCGGAAAGTCCGGCACAGTTCGCCGATGATGTCGCTATTTGACGCGTTTACCCGCGAAGATATGATTGAGTGGGAAAAAAGATTAGTGAAGATATTGGATACCTCACATCCATTCCCTTTCCTTAGTAATAAACCTCACCCCGCTCGCTTCGCTCGCGACCCTCTCCTTACTAAGGAGAGGGTGCCGGAGCGTGAGCGAAGGCGGGTGAGGTTAGAATATTTTTGCGAATTAAAGCTGGACGGGCTGGCCGCGGCTTTGGTTTATGAAAATGGGGAATTCGCGCTCGGGGCGACCAGGGGCGACGGGCAGGTCGGCGAGGATGTAACTCAGAATTTAAGAACCATTAACTCTATTCCTTTAAAACTGCGTGTTCCGCCGGAAATGGAAATAAAAAAAGCCGGTTTACCGAAGGATATTTTAAAGGCGGCTTTGAGCGGGTGGCTGGAATTCCGGGGCGAGGCGATTATGGCGAAAAAGGTTTTAAGTAAGCTGAATGAGAAATATAAAAAAGAAGGCAAAGCTTTGCTCGCCAACCCGCGCAACGCGGCGGCCGGTTCAATCCGCCAGCTTGATCCGAAAGTGGCGGCTGAAAGAAAGCTTGATTTTTACGTTTACGCGACCGCCAATGGCCTTAATTTAAAAAAGCATGAAGATGAGCTGGTGACGGCGCGGCTTTTGGGGCTGAAAGTTTTAAATCAGGTTAAACTCTGTAAAAATTTAAAGGAAGTTTTAGAATTCCACGATTATTGGGAAAAGCGCCGGGACAGCCTGCCGTTTTTATGCGACGGGGTGGTGGTCAAAGTTAACGAGCTCTCGCTTTGGCCGAAACTCGGAATTGTCGGCAAGGGGCCGCGGTACATGATGGCCTATAAGTTTACGGCCGAGCAGGCGACGACTAAAATAAAAGACGTGATCTGGCAGGTCGGCCGGACCGGGATCTTAACGCCGGCGGCTTTGATGGAGCCGGCGCGGGTGGGAGGAGTGACGATCAGCCGGGCGACCCTGCATAATATGGATGAGATAAGCCGGTTGGGGTTAAAAATCGGCGATACAGTGATAATTGAACGGGCAGGCGACGTAATTCCTAAAGTGATTAAAGTATTAACCGGATTACGCGATGGCCGGGAAAAAGAGATAAAAGTTCCGCGAGAATGCCCGATGTGCGCCGGCGAAGTGGAAAAAGTCGCGGGCGAGGTGGCTTACCGGTGCAAGAATAAAAAATGCTACGCCGCGCGTCTTCGGGGAATGTTCCATTTCGCGTCGCGGGGCGCGGTTGACATTGACGGCCTCGGGCCGAAAATTATTGAACAGCTAGTTAAAGAGGGGCTCATAAAAGACGTGAGCGATTTTTACACCTTGACAGCCGGCGATTTAAAAGGGCTTGAGCGGTTCGCGGAAAAATCGGCCGAGAACCTTATTGAGGCGATAGATGCGCGTCGGGAAATAGATTTGGCGCGGTTGATATATGGCCTTGGCATTAGGCATGTCGGGGAAGAAATGGCGGTAGCGATAAGTCAGAGAGTTAAAAAGTCAGAGAGTCAAAAGATATCGGATTTCTTGAAAGCAATGCAATCCATGAGCGTGGAGATGTGGCAGGAGATGGAAGATGTAGGACCCAAAGTGGCGGAGAGCATTTATGAGTGGTTTCATAATAAGCATAATATTGAATTGCTTCATAATCTGGAAAAAAATGGTGTTAAGTTAAAAACGCAAGCGTCGGATAGCGGACGGCGGGATTTAGCGGGGAAAACGTTTGTCCTCACCGGCAGTCTCCATGGTTTGACAAGGGACGAGGCAAAGGCTAGGATTAGAAAATTAGGCGGCGACGTTTCCTCGTCGGTTTCAAAAAATACTGATTATGTAATAGCCGGATCAGAGCCGGGCAGTAAATATGATAAAGCTAAGAAGCTCGGGGTAAAAGTTATTAATGAGGGGGGGTTTTTAAATCTCATAACACATAACACATAACACATAACACATAACACTCTTTATCTTACTTGTGCGCTTTTATATTAAATATCATGCGAAGCATATGCAATTAACCAAAAAAGAAATTGAACATATCGCGAAACTCGCGCGGCTGGATTTGACGGACGCGGAGCTGGAAAAATACGGCGGACAGCTGTCGGGTATTTTAGGTTACATTGATATGCTGAAAGAGGTGGATACCGCTGGGGTGGAGCCGACGGCGCAGGTAACCGGGCTTTTGAATGTTTTGCGGGATGATGGTGTTATGGAATGGGACGAGTCCGAGCGGGAAGCGGCGTTAAAAGACGCGCCGGACAGGGAAGGCAGGTTTATAAAAGTTAAGAGGGTTTTTGAGTGAATTATTGAAACTCATATTCCATAACTCGTAACGCTAATGCGAAATGAGTTATGAGTTATGAGTTATGAGTTATGAGTTTAAATCAGCTTACAATAAAAGAGGCCTCGGAAAAATTAGCCAAAGGCGAAATATCTTCGGTGGAATTAACCGCGGCCTGCTTAGCGCGGATTAAAGATGTGGATGAAAAAGTAAAAGCCTGTTTAACCGTGTGCGAAGCTGAAGCCATGGAAATGGCTAAGGCGGCGGATGAGCGCCGGGCTAATGGTAGAAAGGGGGAGCTCTTAGGCATCCCCATGCTTTTAAAAGACAATATTATGACGGCCGGCATTCGGACTACGGCGGCATCAAAAATTCTTGATGACTATGTCGCGCCTTATGACGCGACTGTGATTAAAAGATTAAAAGAGGCCGGAGCTATAATTCTTGCTAAAACTAACCTTGACGAATTCGCCCACGGCGCTTCAACCGATAATTCGGCATACGGCGCCTCAAGGAATCCTTGGGATTTGGAAAGAGTTCCCGGCGGTTCTTCCGGCGGATCGGCCGCGGGCGTGGCATCCGACATGTCAATTTTTGCCTTAGGGACTGACACTGGAGGTTCAACAAGATACCCGGCGGCATTTTCCGGTATCGTGGGGCTGAAACCAACCTACGGACGGGCTTCAAGATTCGGTCTTATTGCCATGACCAGCTCAACCGACGTGCCCGGGGTGCTGGGAAAAACCGTGGAAGACGCGGCAATAGTTTTAAATAAAATCGCGGGCGTTGACGAGTATGACGCGACGACGGTTCCGGCTGAAGTTCCTGACTGTACAAAAAATTTGAACAAGCCAATCAAGGGCATGACCATCGGCCTGCCGGACGAATATTTTATTGAAGGAATCCATGAAGGCGTGGTCAAGGCGGTTGACGCGGCCATTGAAACCCTGAAAAAATTCGGAGTGAAATTTAAAAAAGTGAGCCTGCCGCATACGAAGTACGCGATTCCGGTTTATTATATCATTACCCCTTCGGAAGTCAGCTCTAACTTAGCGCGTTTTGATGGCATCCGCTATGGTTTTTCAGAGCAGAAAGGGGCAAAAAATTTGTTTGAAATTTATTCTAAGAGCAGGGGCAAAGGTTTTGGTCCGGAAGCAAAGCGTCGGATCATGCTCGGCACTTATGCTTTGTCAGCCGGATATTATGACGCTTATTATCTGCAAGCCCAAAAGGTGAGAACGAAAATCCGGGAGGAGATGTACGCCGCTTTGGAAGGTGTGGATTGCCTTTTAACGCCGACCGCGCCACATCCGGCTTTTAAAGTCGGGAAGCAGGTTGATGATCCGTTAAAAATGTATTTGGAAGATATTTTTATGGCCGGCCCGTCACTCGCCGGACTGCCGGCCGTATCCGTCCCTTGCGGTTTTGCTTTGCCTGACGATGGAAAAACGTCCATGCCCGTCGGTTTGCAGTTAATCGGCAAGCGGCTGGATGAAGCGACGATTCTTAGGATCGGGCACCAGTACGAACAGGCGACCGAGTGGCATAAAATGAAGGCGGAAATATAACATAACAAATAACATGGAACACATAACAAAATTTGTTCCATGTTCCATGAGTCATGTTTAAAATAAAATCACCTATTTATATTTTAACCGCAGTCTGCGCCCTGGCCGTTGTCGCGGCTTTGACGGTCTTTATTAGCGTTGATCCGGCAAAGAGGGCGGACGCGGACAAAAACCGTGAAATTAAGAAAATTTACAAGGAGAATAATATCGGGGTGGAAAAAGACGGAAACGATAAGGCGGGCGGAGAAGTGAAAAGTGCGAAAAACCTGCCTGAAATAAATGCCGGCGATCACGTATGGGGCGATTTGCAAAATCCGGTGAAGATGATAATATATAGCGACTTTGAATGCCCGTTTTGTTCAAAATTTTCTAAGACCATGGATCAGGTGAAATCTGATTACGGCGGTAAAATCGTAATCGCTTTCCGGCACCGGCCTCTGCCTTTCCATTCCGCCGCCCTTCCGGCGGCTTCGGCTTCCGAGTGCGCGGCCGAGCAGGATAAATTTTGGGAAATGCATGACAAGCTGTTTGAAGATTCTGGAGAAAATAATCTTAGCTCCGAAGAATTTAAAAAAGACGCCGGAGAAATCGGGCTGAACATGGAGCAGTTTAACCAGTGCCTTAGTTCGGAAAAGTATAAAGATAAAATTTTAAATCAGTCAAAAGCGGGCGAACCGGCCGGAGCCCGAGGCACGCCGACATTTTTCGTAAACAGCGAGATTTATCCCGGCGCCTATCCTTTTGAAGATTTTAAAGGGAGTGACGGAAAGACGAGGGAAGGGGTAAAGAGCATTATAGAAAGGCATTTAAAAAGCGGCATTGATCAGTAATCAGTTAAAATCAGTTAAGAAAAAAATTGTCAATTGTAAATTGTAAATTGGCAATTCCATGGAGAGGTCGCCTAGTGGCCGATGGCGCGTGCTTGTCCACTCGGCTAAAGCGAGCGGATCCGCTCACCCCGGAGGGGCTGAGCGGAGAAAGCTATGTATTATGTTTACGTATTATTCAGCGAGAAAGACAGAAAACTGTATATCGGTTACAGCGCTGATTTAAAAA
>JBAZCA010000005.1:0-150906 GCA_041671125.1 Patescibacteria group bacterium
AAATGGCAGCGAGAAAGCAAGAGTTGTTTTACAAGACTGGCCAGGGAAGAAGAGTGTTAAAAAATAGGTTAGAATTTTTAACCGTTGATTCTGGAGAGGTCGCCTAGTGGCCGATGGCGCGTGCTTGTCCGCTCGGCTAAAGCGAGCGGATCCGCTCACCCCGGAGGGGCTGAGCGGAGAAAGCTATGTATTATGTTTACGTATTATTCAGCGAGAAAGACAGAAAACTGTATATCGGTTACAGCGCTGATTTAAAAACCAGGATTGAAAATCATCTTAAAGGCAAAGTTGAAATAACAAAAAATCGGCTGCCTTTAAAGCTGGTATATTATGAAGCATTCATTAATGAAATGGCAGCGAGAAAGCAAGAGTTGTTTTACAAGACTGGCCAGGGAAGAAGAGTGTTAAAAAATAGGTTAGAATTTTTAACCGTTGATTCTGGAGAGGTCGCCTAGTGGCCGATGGCGCGTGCTTGGAAAGCACGTAAGGTGTCAAAGCCTTCGAGGGTTCGAATCCCTCTCTCTCCGCAGGTTTTTAGTGGTAAATCACAAAAGAAAGTTTGGGTTCGGGAGGGCATACGCCTCCCGCCCGGCGCAGGCCGGGCGAATCCCTCTCTCTCCGCCAGGACAATTTAGTATCAGATAGACCCGAGCGCCTAAGGAAGCCTCTAATCAGTGAAGGTTAAAACTAACAAAAACAATGGTCAAGAGGTCATTGTTTTTTGTTTTGCCATTACGAACTGTTGACTTGAATTATGTAAGGTGCTAACATGATAAATAACTTATATAATAACCATATTTTATGGAAAATCGTAAAAAAATAGTTGAGGATCTTTTGCAAAATATGCATGCTATGCGGCACAAGCTAATGGTTGGTTATACCGCTAAAAAAGAAGTGGTCATTACACCCTCTCAAGGTTTTGTGTTGCGTTTTGTGGCTAAGAATAATTCTGCAAATGTAAAAGCCATTACTCAAGCACTTAATATTACTAGTAGTGCGGCTACGCAGTTAGTTGACGGCCTTGTTGATAAGGGGTATTTAGTTCGTAAGGATAACCCTAATGATAGGCGAATTATTATCCTATTATTGTCTCTAAAAGCTAAAAAACTTTTTAAAGAATGTAAAGAACAAGGTTTGCAGAAAATGATGGAAATTTTCAATGTCTTTACTGATGAAGAACTGGTTCAGTATGCTGTGCTTAATAAAAAATTAGTTGACTTCGTTTCTAAGAAGTAAGGAAATTCAAAAACTACTATGTTTAAACTTTTTAAATATTTAAAATCGTATACTCCTCAGTTGGTTTCATTGGTTGCTTTGATTTTTGTTACAGTCGCGGCGACCCTTCAGCTACCGGATTATATGGCCAAGATTATTAATGAGGGCATCATCCGGTCAGATAATAGCATTATTTTTTACAACGGACTTTTGATGCTTTTAATCGCTTTGGGTGGTGCTGTTTGTACCATCGGAGTTGGCTATTTTTCTTCAAAAATTGCAACCGGCTTTAGCCGGGATATCAGGAATAAAGTATTTTCTCGCGTGGAAAGTTTTTCATTAGTTGAATTCAATAAATTTTCAACTGCTTCACTAATAACTCGTTCAACCAATGATATTCAACAGATCCAAATGGTAACGGTTTTGCTTCTTAGGATGGTTTTGCAGGCCCCCATTATGGGACTTTGGGCAATTTTTAAGGCTTATCATCTGGCCGCTTCACTTTCGTGGATTATTGCTCTGGCCGTCACCATTTTACTTGGTGTAATTTTTGTAATGTTTGCCATTGCTCTGCCGAAATTTAAGGTTTTGCAAAAGCTGGTAGATCGGCTCAATCTAGTAACTAGAGAAAATTTGACCGGTCTTCACGTCATTCGCGCTTTTGATAACGAAAAACTTGAACAAGCAAAATTTGAAAAGGCCAATGTTGATTTGACGGCGGCTAATCTTTTTGTAAACAGATTAATGGTCGTAATGCAGCCAGTGATGATGTTGATCTTGAACTTAACCTCGATACTGATTGTCTGGGCGGGGTCGCACTTAATTAACTCTGGTAATTTAGAAATAGGCAGCATGATTGCGTTTATGCAATACGCGATGCAAGTGATTATGTCTTTTCTGATGATTTCTATTGTCTTTATAATGGTACCGCGCGCTTCGGTTTCAGCCGGACGAGTCAACGAAGTAATTGACACGGAGCCAATTATTAAAGATCCTCTAAAACCAATTTCTACCGAGAAGCTTCATGGCGGAGCAGTTGAATTTAATAATGTTACTTATTGCTATCATGGCGCGGATACGCCAGTGTTAAAAAATATTTCTTTTAAAGCCAGACCTGGTGAAACAACGGCTTTTGTTGGTTCAACCGGTTCCGGTAAATCTACTTTAATAAATTTGATTCCCCGATTTTATGATGTCAGTTCGGGGGAAATTCTTCTGGACGGAGTTAATGTGCGTGAATATAAGCTTAAAGATCTATATGCTAAAATCGGCTATGTGCCGCAAAAAGGCGTTTTGTTTTCTGGGACGGTGGAATCAAATATCAGATACGGCGCGCCAAAGGCGACCGAAACAGAAGTAAAAAAATCTGCCGAAATTTCACAGGCTGAAGAATTTATCAGGAATCTTGAGGGTAAATTTAACGCCCCGATTGCTCAGGGCGGAGCTAATGTTTCCGGCGGCCAAAAACAACGACTTTCTATTGCGCGAGCGATTATTAAGAAGTCGGAGATTTATATTTTTGATGATAGTTTTTCGGCGCTTGATTTTAAAACAGACGCGATGCTCCGCCGGGCGTTGAAGGCCGCGACAGAGAATAAAACAGTTTTGATTGTGGCACAGAGAATTTCCACAATTCTGTCGGCGGAAAAAATTATTGTCCTGAATGATGGTAAGATTGTCGGCGAGGGAACCCACAAGCAACTGCTCAAAGATTGCAAGGTTTATCGCGAGATTGCTTACTCGCAACTTTCTGAAGACGAATTGAAAACTTATCAAATTAATGTTGACCAAGAAAAATCTAAAATTGATAACAACAAGATTCAATATGAGTAAAAATTCTAAATTACAACCTACCAACGAGTCTGCGAACCAGTCAAAGCCGTCACTACCGATTGGTCCGGGTCGGGGTGGACATGCCGAAATGAAGCTGGTTGAAAAGCCAAAAAATTTTTCAGCTACGATTAAAAAGCTGGTTTTATACACCAGACCGTTTTGGGTTTTAATAATTTTTGTTTTTGTTTTCGCGGTAGTTAGTACGATTTTTGCCATAGTTAGCCCTAAGATCCTTGGCAATATGACCAACCAGGTTGTGAGTGATCTTTTTACTATTAAATCGATCAACTTTAATAATCTGCAAAGCTTTGTTATTGAACTTTTACTGCTTTATATTATTAGCGCAATTTTTAGTTATATTCAGGGTTGGATTATGACCGGTGTTTCGCAGAAGATAACTTATCGGTTACGCCGCGACATTTCCGAGAAGATAAATCGTCTGCCCCTGGCATATTTTGATAAAAGAACTTTTGGGGAAGTTTTGTCGCGTGTGACCAACGACATTGATACCGTGAGTCAAACCTTAAACCAAAGTCTGACTCAAATTATTACCTCGATCACGATGATCATCGGAATTTTAATCATGATGCTTTTAATCTCTTGGCAGATGACGCTTGTTTCACTAATACTAGTCCCCCTAAGTTTTGTTTTAATTGGTTTGATTATTAAAAAATCACAGCGCTACTTTAAAGCACAACAGGATTCTCTCGGTGAGATTAACGGTCATATTGAAGAAATGTATGCCGGTCACAATGTTATGAGAGTTTTTAACGGTGAACAGCAGTCAATTCATAAATTTAAAAAGATTAATACAGAGCTTTACGGCAGTGCCTGGAAGTCGCAATTTTTATCGGGGTTGATGATGCCGATTATGACTTTCGTCGGTAATTTGGGCTTTGTTGGCGTTTCGGTAATTGGTGGCTGGTTGGCTGTTAATGGTAAAATACGAATTGGCGATATTCAGGCATTTATTCAGTATGTTAACCAATTTAACCAACCAATCATTCAAACGGCAAACATTGCCAATGTGTTGCAATCAACCGCCGCCTCTGCGGAACGAGTCTTTGAATTTTTGGATGAGAAAGAAGAACTGGCTGAAGATGATAAAAAGGTCGCACTTCAGACCGTTAAGGGCGGGGTTAAGTTTGATAATGTGGTTTTTGGCTATGACAAGGATAAAGTTATTATTAAGGGTTTTAACGCCGACATTAAACCGGGTCAAAGGATTGCTATTGTCGGTCCGACCGGTGCCGGTAAAACTACCATAGTAAATTTATTGATGAGATTTTATGATGTGGACAAGGGCGCAATTAAAATTGACGGCATTGATACTCGTGAAATTAAGCGCTCGGATGTTCGTAAATTGTTTGGTATGGTTTTGCAGGATACATGGCTATTTAACGGAACGATCCATGAAAATATTGCTTATGGCAAGCCGGATGCGACTCAAGAAGAAATAGTCGCTGCCGCTCAAGCCGCGCATGCTGATCATTTTATTCATGCTTTGCCTCAGGGTTATAATTTAGAATTAAACGAAGAAGCGGATAATATCTCCCAGGGGGAGAAACAGTTGCTAACGATCGCGAGAGCGATGTTGGTTAAGACTCCGATGTTGATCTTGGACGAGGCGACAAGCTCGGTTGACACGCGCACCGAAATTTTGATCCAAAAAGCGATGGAAAACTTAATGCAAGGCAAAACCAGCTTTGTTATTGCTCACCGCCTTTCGACTATTCGTGACGCCGACCTGATTTTAGTAATGAAGGATGGCAATATTGTTGAGCAAGGAAATCATAAAGAATTGCTGGCTAAAAACGGTTTTTATACGTCATTATATAATAGCCAGTTTGTTGCCAGTTCGGCCGCATTAAGCTAACTTTTGTCTTATTTACTATATTCATACCCCGATCCACATGTTTTTGTGAGTCATAAAAAAATATGCTAAAATACCCTTATAACACTTGCAGCTGGGAGTACCTAACCCGACTAGCCTGCAGATAAAAATAACTTGTGAGATATCTTAAAAAAATCAGTCTGCCTTTAGCAGTATTTACTACCGGCGCCTGCGTCCTTATTATAGAAGTTGCCGCGACCCGGGTTTTGTCGCCTTATTTTGGCAACACAATTTTTACGGTTTCCGGTGTCATTGGCGTCGTGCTTGCGGCTTTAAGTGCGGGATATTACTTCGGCGGGAAACTGGCTGACAAATATCCCGAGGAAAAGTTTTTTTATTTCATTATTTTATTAAGCGGGTTCAGCGTCATTCTTCTTCATTCATTAACGCGGTTCTTGCTGCCATCAATTGGCTATAGCCTTTCAATCGTGAGCGGGCCGGTTATTTCCGCGCTTATCTTATTTTTCGCGCCCAGTTTTCTCCTCGGCACGCTTTCGCCTTTCGCGGTTAAATTGCAGGAGCAGTATTATCCCGATAAAGGAATCGGCAGTATTGCCGGGGAAATATTTTTTTGGTCCACCTTAGGCAGTATTTTCGGCAGTTTATTCGCCGGTTTCGTCCTTATCCCCCGTTTTGGCGTGAGCCGAATAGTTTTGGCAGTCGCGGTAGTGCTTATAGTTTTGGGTTTTTTTCCCCTCATGAAAACAGGGATTGCTAAAAATAAATATTTTAAGGCGATTATCTCAGGCGCGGCCGGGATATTATTGCTCGGCGCACTTTTTTCTTTTGAAGCCGTCGGCGCCGTTTACAGCCATGACGGCATATACGAAAAAATCACGATTTATGACGGGGAATACGCCGGAAGGCCAACAAGATTTTTTCAGCAGGATCATAGCAGCTCGGGGGCAATGTTTTTTGATTCTGATGAATTAGTTCTTGATTACACAAAATATTATGTATTATATAAAGTCTTTAAGTCGGATGTAAAAAATGCCCTCGTTATAGGCGGAGGGGCTTATTCAATCCCAAAAGCGCTTTTAAAAGATCTGCCGGAAGCGTCGGTTGATGTTTCCGAGATAGAGCCGTCTTTATTCGGGCTGGCCCAAAAATATTTTAATGTTGCTGAATCAGAGCGTTTAAATAACTATACGGACGACGGCCGTCGCCTGCTTTATGACACGGCTAAAAAATATGATTTGATATTCAGTGACGTTTATTATTCCTTATATTCCATTCCTGCTCATTTTACAACGAGAGAATTTTTTGAAATCGCAAAAGAGAAACTTAACAAAGACGGCGTTTTTATCGCAAATTTAATCGGTAATTTATCCCGGCAGGAGCCGTCTTTTATTATGTCTGAGATAAAAACATTCCAAACTGTTTTTTCAAACAGTTATTTTTTTGCCGTTGACGCGCCCGGCAGCACTGGGATGCAAAATATAATTTTCGTAGGCTACAATAGTGACAAAAAAATAGATTTTAACGACCCAAGGATTTTAAATGATGAAAATCCGGTTATTAAATCGCTGGTAAAGAAGGTGGTTAATATGGACAGATTTGAATTTTCCAGGCACGCAGTATTGACTGATGATTTCTCCCCAGTCGAGTATTTAACGGCAAAGGTTATCCAAAAAAGTTATGGCCATCAAAATTTTACTGACGGAGATGAAATGCTGGCCATTATCGATCAGCAATTGCGTTATGGCCCGCGTTATTTGAGCGCGGCCGGCCATAAAAAAATTCGTAATTTTCTAACCGCGGAAATTGAGACTTTAGCGGAAGAAACCAAGCTGCAGACTTGGACTCATATGAGTCCTGACGGACAGGTGCAAGAATTAACTAATATAATCGGGCGTTTTTACCCCGATAATAAAAAGCGTGTAATATTAGCCACTCATTATGACAGCAAAAAATTTGCTGATAAGGACGCAAAGAATAATAAGGAACCGGTACCTGGAGCTAACGATTCCGCTTCCGGCGTCGCGGCCCTTCTTGAAATAGCCCGCGTTCTCGCCTATTCCGGAAAAGCGCTCGGCGTCGGCGTTGATATGATTTTTTTTGACGGCGAAGAAGGAGAGGAAAGCCTGAGCGGTAATTATGCGGACTGGAAACCACTTGGCTCAACTTACTTTGCGGAACATTTGAGTGAGATTTATGGAAATAATAAACCGATATCCGGACTTGTATTGGACATGGTTTGCGATAAGGATTTAGAAATTTTAAAAGAGCAATCTTCAATGCAAAACGCCCCAGGGCAAACAGAAGCGTTTTGGGAAGCGGCGAAAAAGGTAAGCGGTGATGTCTTCCGTGATCAGACCGGGCCCGAAATCCGGGACGACCACACACCCCTTAATAAGGCGGGCATTCCGAGTTCTCTCATAATAGATTTTGAATATTCGCCTTTTCACACGGCCGGTGATACTTTGGATAAATGCAGTGCGAAAAGTTTGGAAACGGTCGCCAGTGCGGTCCTTAGCTATATTTATTCTTTAAAATAACGAAAGAACGTGGCAGGTCATGCTCGTGAGACTTAAAAAGATATATAATTTACTTATAAACTCCGGTGAAATAAAGTGAGCATCTCAAACGAACAATTTGACTTATGGGTCGGCGAAGCGATTGACTCTTTGCCGGAGAAAGCCGCGGAAAAAATAAACAACGTGGCCTTTTTTGTTGAAGATTATCCGAGCGAAGAGCAGTTAAAAAAAGCGCGAATAAGTAGAGACGAGACAATGTCTCGTCTCTACTTATTTGGGCTTTATGAAGGCTATGTCCAGTCAAGAAAAACAAACATCGGTCCGGTTTTGCCGGATCGGATTACGATTTTCAGGCGGCCGATACTGGATCGTTATTCGTCGGAAAAGGCGGTGAAAAATAAAATCATATCAGTGGTTCGGCACGAAATCGCCCATCATTTCGGCTCGGACGAGCATGGGGCGCGGAAAGTCGGCGGATAGTCTGGATCATGCCATAAAGTAATTTAGCCCGGGTAAAAAATATCGCGGCATAAAAATACTCCGCTAAGTTAGCGGAGTATTTTATTGGAATAACTGTTTTTGAATGTGTTACAAAGCTGGAGAAGAGATTAATATATTTCCAGATACCGGTCGTGCTCCCATTTTGAGACAAAAATTTTATAGCTGTCCCATTCGGCTTTTTTAGCGGCTAAGTATTGCTCGTAGATGTGCGGACCCAAAGCCGACTTTACCACTTCGTCTTCCTGCAGGGCTTTTATGGCGTAGCGGAGATTCTCCGGCATGTTGCCGACGCCTTTTTTCTTCGCGTCCTCGTCGGAAAATTTAAAGATATTTTCTTCAATCGGCTCGGGCGGATTTTTTTTGTTTTTAATTCCGTCCAGTCCGGCGGCGAGCATGACCGCGAAAGCAAGATATGGATTGGTTGACGGATCAGGGCATCTTAGCTCGCAACGAACGGCTTTTTCCCGACCTTCAGTATACCTCGGAATTCTAATGAGTGCCGAACGGTTAGTCTGCCCCCAGGCGACGTAAACCGGCGCTTCATAGCCCGGCACCAGCCTCTTATAAGAGTTGACCAGCGGGTTGGTAATGGCGGCGAAACCGCGGGCGTGATAAAGCTGGCCGGCGATAAAATGTTCGGCGATTTCCGAGAGGTGATAACGGCCGCCGGCGTCATAGAAAAGATTTCTTTCGCCTTTCGGGTCAAAAAAGCTTTGGTGGACGTGCATGCCCGTGCCGTTAATGCCTTCAATCGGCTTAGGCATAAAAGTTACGTGCAGACCGTGCTTCTGGGCAATGGCTTTTAAGGCGTAGCGGAAAGTTACGGCCCGGTCGGCGGTGGTAAGGGCTTCGGCGTATTTAAAATCAATTTCATGCTGGCCGACCGCCACTTCATGATGCAAAGCCTCAACGTCAATATCAAGAGCTTTTAGAGTTAAAGTCATTTCCTGCCTGATTTCCTGCGCGAGATCCGTTGAAAGGTCAAAGTAGCCGGCCGTGTCATGGGGCAGGGGGGCAATCCGGCCGTGTTCGTCTTTTTTAAAAATAAAGAATTCCAGTTCCGGTCCGACGTTGTAAGTGAAGCCCAGCTCTTTAGCGATGGCCAGCTGTTTTTTTAAGGCCTGCCGCGGGTCGCCGGGAAAAGGCGAGCCGTCCGGAAGATAAACGTCAGAGATAATCCGGGCGGTATTTTTCTGCCAGGGCAGGATGGCGAAAGTCGGCAGATCCAGTTTTAAAAACATGTCTGACTCAAAAATCCGGGTAAAGCCTTCAATGGACGAGCCGTCAAACCAGACGTTGTTGTCTATGGCTTCCTCTAGTTTTGAAGCCGGAATAGTTACGGCTTTGACCACGCCGAGGATGTCCGTAAACTGGAGATTAATAAATTTCACGTCCTCCTTTTTCACTTTTTCAAGGATTTTTTCCTTGGTCATAAATTTTGGCCTCTTATTAGCGCTAACCCGCGCGAACAATGAAGCGTTAAATTTAAAAGATTCTTCGGAAAATTATATGGGTAGTAATTCCCCTCTTGAGAGGGGTGGCGCGGTAGCGCCGGGGTGTGTAAGTAATGCCGGGATTTACTATTGATTGGCGATAGAGTAAATCCGTCATAGAAAACCCACCCCGCCCCTCCGGGGCACCCCTCCAAGGAGGGGAATCAAAAGCGCTAGTTAGTTATTTACCCGCATAATTCTCCGAAGAACTATTCTAAATGTTTTTCAAGTATTGCTTTATGCTATGGGCGGCAATCGCGCCTTCGGCGGCAGCGGTTATAATCTGCCTGAATTTATCCGAGCCGGTGGTTATATCCCCGGCCGCCCAGATCCGCTCAACCGAAGTTTTTCCGCTTTGGTCAATTATTATATAACCTCCGGCGTCGCAACCGACCCGGCAGGCGTTTATAAGTTCAACGCTCGGGGCGGCGCCGATTTCAATGAAGACGCCGTCCAGCTTAAGTTCGTCCGAACCTTCGCGCGGCTTATCCAGGATTACGGCCTCAACTTTTTTATCGCCTTTTATTTCTTTAATGTTGGTATTAAAAATTATTTCTATTTTCGGATTGGCTTTAAGGGATTTAATCCAGTATTCTTCGGCCCGCAGTTCTCCGCGGCGGTGGATTAAGTAAACTTTTTCCGCCAGATCGACTAAAAAAATCGCGCCTTCGGCCGCCGCGTCCCCGCCGCCGATGACGGCTACGGTTTTTTTCCGAAAGAAAAATCCGTCGCAGGTGGCGCAATAAGAAACGCCCCGGCCGTGGAATTCTTTTTCGCCTTTTATTTCAAGCCGCCGGTGGGCGGTTCCCATGGCTAAAAGGACGGTTTTAGCTTCGTATTTTTTGCCTTGCGTGTCTTCCAGCCGGATTATGTCCCCGTCATTTTTTAAGGATTTAATAAAAGAGGGAACGATTTCCGCGCCAAGGCTTTTAACCTGTTCTTCGCAGAGCGCGGAAAATTCGGCTCCGTTCATGAGCTTTGTTCCGAGCCAATTACCGATCTCATGGGTTTCGGCGATCAGTCCGCCGGAATGCCCGAAAACGATATTTTTAAGGCCGTAGCGCGAAGCGTAAATGGAGGCGTTTAAACCGGCCGGACCGGCGCCGATGATCGCTATATCGTAGATTGTGTTTTTTTGCGGCATAACTTGATGCGCAGATGTTAGATTTATGAAGACAATAGTTAAAAGTTTAAAAATCAAAATTCAAAATTATTTCGTGAAAAATTTTTTATCAAAAATTTTTCACGAAATAATTTTACCTTAATTTTAAATTTTGAACTTTTAATTTTGAATTTATTACACCCATCCCCTATCCTTCATGGCCTCCGCCACCCGTTTCACCGCCAGGGCGTAAGCGCCCATGCGGAAGGTCGTTAAATATTTTTCTTTTTCGTCCCAGGCGGCGTCAAAAGCCGTAGCCATCGCCTCTTCAAGCTTACCAAGGATTTTTTCGCTAGTCCAGTAGTTGCCATAGGCGTTTTGCACCTGTTCAAAATAGCTTACGATTACTCCTCCGGCGTTAGCCAGGATGTCCGGGACGACAAGGATGTTTTTCTTTTTTAAAATTTCGTCGGCTTCGGGTGTGATTGGTCCGTTCGCCAGTTCAATAATAAGCTGGGTGTTGACGGCGCCGACGTTCGCCGCCGTGAGGGCATTTTCTAACGCCGCCGGAATAAGGATGTCCATTTCATGCTCAAAACAATGCATGCCCGGTTCCTTTACGCTCGCGCCGGGGAAATTTGCCACACTGCCGGTTTTTATCTTATGGCTCGCGACAGCCTCGGGATCAAGACCCATGTAATTACAGATTGTCCCTTTTGAATCGCTGACAACCGCTATCCGGTAGCCTTCTTTATGGAGCAATTTAGCCATGAAAGATCCGGCGTTACCAAATCCCTGGATCCCGACAGTCGCGTTTTTTTCCAGGCCGAGTTTTTTCGCCGCCTTATTCAGGATGTAAACCGCCCCCATGGCGGTTGAATATTCCCGGACCCGCGAACCGCCGATAGAAAGCGGCTTGCCGGTTATTACTCCGGGCGCGTGCCGGCCAATTTGTTTTTCATATTCATCAAGCATCCAGCCCATGATTTTCGGGTTGGTATAAACGTCAGGCGCCGGAACGTCAAGATCGGGTCCGATAAGTTTATAAATTGCCTGGATATATCCCCGGGACAGCCTCTCCAGTTCGCCTTCGGAGAGTTCGCGCGGGTTAACAATCACCCCGCCTTTTCCGCCGCCTAAAGGCAAATCCACCACCGCGGTTTTCCAGGTCATCCACGCCGAAAGCGCCCGGACTTCTTCGGGCGTTACGAGCGGATGGAAGCGGACGCCGCCTTTATAAGGCCCCCGGGCGTTATTATACTGCGAGCGGAAACCGGTAAAGATTTTCAGCCGGCCGTTATCCATTTTTATCGGAATGGAAACTTCAAGAAATTTTTGCGGCGCTTTTAAGAGTTCGCGGACGTTTTCGTCCAATTTTATGATATCCGAAACCTCTTTTAACTGCTCCATGGCGTTTTCAAAAGGGTTGTTCATATTCAATTATCAATTTACAAATATTGGAGTAATCCCGAATATACGAATCAAACCCAAATATACTAATATTGCGAAATTTAAAATTCGTATATTAATTTATATTCGTATATTCGGGAATACTCTCTAATTTATTTTATCGCTTCTTCCAGTTCGGGTTCTAAAACTTCCATCGGGCGGAAGCCGACAAAATCTTTTATCACTTTGCCGTCTTTAAAAAGTTTCATGTTCGGAATGCTCTGGATGGAATACTCCATAGCCAGATCCTGGTTTTCGGGTTCTTCCACGTTTAATTTAGTGATTTTCACTTTTCCCGCCATCCGGCCCGAAAGCTCGTCTAAGACCGGAGCCATCAGCCGGCACGGCCCGCACCAGGGCGCCCAGAAATCAACGAGAACCGGCAAATCGGATTTTATTACTTCGCTTTCAAAATTTTCTTTAGTTAAGTCAATTGCCTGCGACATAAATTTTTATTTAATTTTAAATAATGTTTTTAAATACCTTTCATTAATATTACCGGTTTTTTTCCGGCATGCAAAATCGTCTTTTAAAAGCTCCATGCCGAGCATGGCGGCCGCTTCCCGGATAGCCGAAATTTGCGCGATTATGTCTATGCATTCTTTTTTTTCCGAAAGCATCCGCCGGATACCCCGGAGCTGACCTTCAATCCTAGCGATGCGGTGAAAAATTTTTCGGGATTCTTCCCCGATTCGGATGGCTTTGCCTGGCGGACTATTTTTTCGGATTGGTTTTATATTTGGCGTTTTTTTATCAATCATATTGGCTCTTCTTTAAAAGGCTAGCTGAGGAAGATTAAGAATAAATTAATTTCGCTATTCCGGATTCATATACCCCCTGGGGGTATGGTAGAATATGACCGGCATATTGTCAAGAGTTGATGATATGTGGTAATAATGTAGTTAGTATGGATGATAAAAATTAAAATTTTCAATTTTCAATTTTTCCGCCCAAGGCGGATCCGCCTCTGGCGGACAATTTACAATGAATTTTCAATGATATTGAAAGTTTATTGATCATTGATAATTGATCATTGATAATTGATGTATGGATTACTCAAAAAAATCAATCAGCCTGCACGGAAAACGCAAAGGAAAAATCGGCACTCTCGTCAAAGTGCCCTTAAAAAATAAAACCGACCTGGCGCTCGCCTATACGCCGGGAGTAGCCGCGGTTTGTCTCGCTATTAAAGACCGGCCGGAGCGGACCTGGGAACTTACTAACCGGGCGAATACCGTCGCCATCGTTACTGACGGGACGGCGATTTTAGGCTTAGGCGATATCGGACCCGAAGCCGGTATGCCGGTGATGGAAGGCAAGGCCGCCATTTTTAAAGTGTTCGCCAACGTGGACGCGGCGCCGCTTTGCATCGCCACCACCGACACCGAGGAAATCATAAAATTCTGCAAACATATCCAGCCGAATTTTGCCGGAATTAACTTAGAAGATATTTCCGCGCCGAGATGCTTTGAAATTCTTGAGCGCCTGGAAAAAGAATTATCCATTCCGGTATTTCATGATGATCAGGACGGAACAGCAATCGTCGTTTTAGCCGCTTTGATCAACGCCTGCCGGGTGACGGGAAAAGTATTAGGAGAATTGAAAGTCGTCGTAAACGGCGCCGGAGCGGCCGGCATCGCCGTTAGCCGCCTATTAATGGAAGAAGGCGCGAAAGACGTTTTACTTCTTGACAGCCTCGGAACAATTTACGAAGGCCGAAAAAATCTGAATAGATATAAAGAAGTGATTGCCAAAAAAACCAATAAAGGAAAAATCGCCGGCGGACTAAAAGAAGCAATGGCCGGGGCCGACGTCTTTATCGGGCTTTCCAAAGGCAATCTAGTTAACCGGGAGATGGTAAAAAGCATGCGGCCGGATCCAATAATTTTTGCTTTAGCCAATCCGACTCCGGAAATAATGCCGGACGAGGCTTACGCGGCCGGAGCTTCCATAGTCGGCACCGGGCGCTCGGATTTCCCGAATCAGATTAATAACGCTTTGGTTTTTCCCGGGATATTCCGCGGGCTTTTTGACGGACGCGTTAAAATGGTAACCGTGAAAATGAAACTAAAAGCCGCCGAGGCGCTCGCTTATTCGCTTAAACCGAAAAAAGATAAGATTCTTCCGCTCGTTACCGAGAAAAAAGTCGTGAAAATAATCGCTAAAGCTATAAGCGGGAAGTAGAATAACGCGGGTTTATATTTGATTGAATTAACCCTTAAAATCTGCTATAATTACGTATATGACCCGTAAGGAATTCATCAAAAAAAGAAAAGTTTTATTCTGGTATATTAAGAATCCGGAAAATATTTCGGATGAAGTTTTGGTTGAATTTATTTTAAATTACGGCAACTGGGACGATGTGAAGAAACTGTTTAAAATTTTGGGGATAAAGAAAAGCGCGGAGGTATTTAAAGGACAGGCCTATAAGCCCCGGAGCAACTACCGCCCGGAAGTAAAAAATTATTTTAAACATTATTTCGCGCGATATGCATGAAGAAATATTGACCCCGGAACAAGTTAAAATTTTGCCATTAATACATAAATTTTCGCGCCGGTTCGGGCTCGTGGGAGGAACGGCTGTCGCCCTGCAAATCGGCCATCGGCGCTCCATTGATTTTGACTTGTTTACCGATAAAAAATTCAGGAACATTGATCTTCAGAAAAAAATGAATTACCGGAAATTGGACGAAATCCTCGTCAATAAAGACGGTGAATGGACTTTTATCCTGAACGGAGTTAAAATCACTTTTTTTCAGTTATTATCCGCCGTGGGATGACATCGACGACTTCATCGGGCAGTAGCCGCCCGGGACGCGAACCCCACCCCCAACCCCGCCACCGGAGCAGGCGGGAGATGAGACAATCTAAAAAATAGGCGAAGTAGCTCCGATATATAGGGCAGGGATCGTTGCGATGTCTTCGGACAACGCGTAAATCGACCCTGCCGCTTTTTTTTGGAATCGCTTCGCGACCGGCGCCGCGAATGCCGGACAGGCGAATTTTTTTCGGGAAAAATTGGCGTTGACACCCGGCATGTAATCCAATAGAATATAGATATAACAAGCGAATAATTAAAAGTATGGGCAAGGAAGAAATAAAAAAGAAAATTAAAGAGGCGGTGCTAAAAAGCGATTATAGAAAAGACATTGAAAAAATTTCCCTTTTCGGGTCTTATCTTAGCGGCGCGGAAAAAAAAGATAGCGACGTTGATTTATTGGTAGAATTTAATCCGGCGGCGATTGTCGGATATTTTAAGCTGGTTGCCATTCAGAAGGAGCTGGGAGAAGCGGTGAAAAAAGAAGTTGATTTACTTACGCCCGGCGCTTTAAGCAAATATTTCAGGGACGAAGTGATGAAACAGGCAGAGCTTATTTATGAAAAATAATAAAACCTACCTGCGGCATATAATTGATGCGATAGACAAGGCGCGGGAGTATACTCAGGGAAAAAGCTACGAGGAATTCCTCCAAAGTAGTTTGATTATTGACGGGGTTGTGAGAGAGCTGGAAATAATAGGAGAGGCCTCAGGCAATATAAGCGAGGATTTTCAGGAAGCGCACTTGGAAATCCCTTGGAGCAGGATGATAGGGATGAGAAATCGCCTTATTCATGAATATTTCGGGGTGGATAAAAAAGTCGTCTGGGATACGGTGATAAACGATCTGCCGGAGTTAAAGCAAGCTTTGGAATATCTTTTGGGATAAGTTTTAAGTAAATTACAGGATCGGCGCTTATGCCGGTTTTTTTGTTGCAAAATAACACCGCTTTTTTTTGGAATCGCTTCGCGAACCGGCGCTACGAATATCGGACACGCGAATTCTTTTTAGAAAAATAAAACCGCCGGAATGGCGGTTTGGACGGGCTAGTTCTTTCCATGCTCCGGATTGTAATTCAGAGAAAAATATCAAAAAGCATCCTTTTATAAATACTGCCGCGATGCTCAACTTTAGTTATGAGGATTCCGGTTTTTTCAACTTCAAAAACGGCTCGATAGTCTCCAATCCGGAAACGGTAAGTTTTTCCGCCGACCGCGGAAAGATGTTTGGCGTTCCGGAGAGGTTTCGGCTGAGAGCAATAAAAAATAATTTTTTCAATAATTCTTTTGCCGACGCCGGACGGGAGACGGCTAAGCTCTTTTTCGGCGGCTTTAGTAAAATCAAACCTAAGCATAAAGAACGCTATTTAATTCCGAACGCTTTTTTTAGCTTAGTTCCAGAAACCCGGCCGGAAGCTTTTGAACGCCGCGTTTCCTCGGAAAATTCTGGAGTGGCGGCTTCCATGTCCTCTAAAAGTTCCTCCCAAGAATCAAGATCAATAAAAAAGCCTTTTACCGCGCCTTTTTCGTCAGTGAGACTCGCTATGCCTTTGAGTAAATTTCTAGCTTTTTCGTTAAGAGAAGAAAGCGGTATGGATTTATTGCAGGTTAATGAATTTAACATATTTTTTACAGGAAAATTAATAATGAAATATTAGCAAACCTGCCTTAAGATTACATTAAACATAAGCGGATGTCAAAATAGAATTACTCGCTGTAGTGGTAATTTTTCGGTATCAATAAAATATGTTATAATAATATTATTACGGAATTTCGCCGGAGCGATTATTAGGGAATAATTTTTACATCATGGAAAATCTTAAAGAATCATTAATAAAGGAAATTAATTGGCACGCCATGGGAGTGAAAGCCGTTTTTTCGGCGCTTTCGTCGTCGGCCGCGGGGCTTTCTTCGGCCGAAGCGTTAAAGAGGCTCGCGGTCGCGGGGAAAAACTCCCTTCCGGAAAAAGAAAAATCCGGCCGGATCGCGCTTTTTTTCTCCCAGTTCAAAAGCCCGCTTATTTATATTCTTATTCTCGCCGGGGCGGTTTCCCTCGGCTTCGGCCATTTTATTGACGCCGGGGTTATTTTCGCGGCGCTCGCGGTAAACGCGGTTATCGGGTTTTTACAGGAAGACAAAGCCAACCAGTCGCTTAAAAAAATTGCCCGCTTGATGGTTCCGACCGCTCTAGCGCTCCGGGACGGGGAGAATAAAAAAATTCCGGCTACTGATCTCGCGCCGGGCGACGTCGTTTATCTTTTAGGCGGACTGTCGGTTCCGGCCGACTGCCGGATTATCGCCTGCGAAGAGCTTGAAATAAACGAAGCGATCCTTACCGGTGAATCGTTTCCGGTAAAAAAGTCAACGGAAAAAAACGGGATTGGAAGCGCTTTGGGCGACCGGACCGGAATGGCCTATATGGGAACCGTCGCCTTAAAAGGGAATGCCCGGGCCGTAGTCGTCGCCACCGGCCTTAATACCGAAATCGGGAAAATTGCCCGGCTTACCGAGTCGGTTAAAGAAGAAGCCACCCCTCTGCAGGAGCGGCTAAAAAAGTTTTCCAACCAAATCGGTTTGCTTATCCTTATTCTTTGCGCTCTAATATTTTTCGCCGGAGCCGCCGCCGGCTATGATCTTTTTCAGATTTTTTTAGCGAGCGTGGCAATCGCGGTTTCATCCATCCCCGAAGGCCTGCCGATCGCCATTACCGTTATTTTAACTATCGGCACGCAGGCTTTAGTCCGGGAAAAAGCTTTAGTCCGCAAGCTCTCGGCTACCGAAACTCTAGGGTCGGTTACGGTAATTTGCGCCGACAAAACCGGTACCCTGACTGAAGGGAAAATGCAGGTGGTAAACCTGATTTTTCCTGACCAGAGAATTGACCTCGTAAAAGGGGAGTTTAAGCATGAAGATCCGGAACTGGTTTTTCACGCCTTGCGCATCGGATTGCACGCCAACGACGCTTTTCCCGAAGGCGAAATTACCGACGGGGCGGCCAAGGAAGCCAACGTTTCAAAAATTATCGGCTCGCCGACCGATTCAGCCGTCATGCTCGCGCCCATCCAGGCGGGCTTTAATTATTTTCAGGAAAAAGAAGAATTTCCGCGCCTGGATGAAATTCCTTTTGATTCGGAAAAAAAATTCATGGCCACCTTGCACGCCGTGAAAAAGAAAAATAAATTTTTAGCCGTTGGACGGGTTCTTTTTGCCAAGGGCGCGCCGGAAGTGATTTTAAATTATTCGTGCTATTATTTAAAAGGGACGAAAATCAGGGTGATGGCGAAAAAACAGCGCGAGGACATAATTTTTGAATTTAAGGAACTGGCCTCCGAAGGCCTTCGCGTCCTCGCCTTGGCTTATCGCGCCATTCCGGAAGGGGAAAAGAAGAATGATCCTAAGCTTCTTTGCGAGGAACTCGTTTTTGTCGGACTCATGGTTTTAAAAGACCCGCTCCGGGCGGAAGCGCGGGAGACCATAAAAATTTGCGGCAGGGCCGGCATCCGACCGGTGATTATTACCGGCGATTATAAGCTGACGGCCGCCGCGATTGCCCGCGAGGCCGGACTGAAGATAAGCGAGAAAAGCGTCCTGACCGGCCCGGAACTTGATCTTATGGACGACCGGGAACTTATGGAAAAATGCTCCGGCGTAAACCTTTACGCCCGGGTGAGCCCGCACCACAAACTGCGCATTATTAAAGCCTTAAAAGAGCGGGGGGAAACCGTCGCCATGGCCGGGGACGGGGTAAATGACGCGCCGGCCATAAAATCCGCGAACATCGGCATAGCTCTCGGATCCGGAACTGACGCGGTAAAAGAAGCGGCCGATATAGTCCTTTTAAATGATAATTTCTCCACTATAGTTTCGGCCGTCCGGCAGGGGCGTATAATTTTTTCTAACATCCGGAAAGTGATGATTTACCTTTTGTCCGACAGTTTTTCCGAGATGATCTTAATCGCCGGTTGCCTTATTTTCCGCCTGCCGCTTGCCATCCTTCCGGCTCAGATACTCTGGATTAATATAGTAAACGACAGCCTGCCGAGTTTTGCCCTTTCTTTTGAAAAAGGCGAGGCCGGAGTGATGAAAAAAAAGCCCCGGCCGAAGAGCGAACCGATATTTAATACCCAGATGAAAGTTATTGTTATCGCCGCCGGAGTAATAAGCGATATTTTCGTTTTCGGGATTTTTTACTATTTATTGAAAGGGTACTATAATATTGAATATATAAGAACAGTAATATTCGCTTGCGCCGGTTTTGATTCCCTTTTGTATATTTTTAGCTTAAGGAGTTTTGAAATTCCGGTCTGGAAGATAAATCCGTTTAGTAATCCCCGCCTTTTGGCAGCGGTGTCAGCCAGCCTTGCCTTACTCCTCGTGGCCATTTATTTCGCCCCGCTCCAGGCCCTTCTTTCAACCGTTGACTTAGAGTTTAACGTCTGGCCGCTTATAATCTCGGTTGGGGCGTTAAATATTCTGCTGATTGAATCAGTAAAATATTATTTTAGGAGAAGAAACATATGAATTCTGGAAAGAACAGAAAAAATTTAGCCGGCCGTCTTTTTTCCTCACGGGTTTTTCTTACAATTTTCGGCCTCTGTATCCTCACTTTGCTTAGTTTTCCTTTGGCGAAAAATCTAAGCCAAAGGTATAAAATTGACGAAGAGGTGGCAAAAATGCGGGAAGAAATCAGTCGGATTGAGAAAAAAAACAGCGGCTTAAAAGAACTGGCAAGCTATTTTGAATCAGATCAATTTATTGAAGGAGAGGCTCGGCTGAAACTCTCGTTGAAAAAAAACGGTGAGGAAGTTGTTGGTATTAAAAATCCGGTTTCTGAAATGGAAAAAGAAAGCGACGCCGGTTCGGTTTATAACTTGCCCGGGCTGGAGAATCTTCAGCCGGAAAAGCTGAAAACCAATCCGGAAAAATGGATTAAATATTTTTTTGGAAATTAATGTGCTCCGTATGGGTTTATTTTAATTTAAAGGTATGGGTAAAAGCATTGACGGGATAAAAAAATTGAATCCCTCCGAAGCTCCGCGTTCGGCGGAGCGAAGGGGAATAAATTTTTTTGACCGGGAAAGATCAAGAAAATTAGTGCTTGAGACTATCGGTGAAAGAGAACCGCTTCCGGGCGGTTCGGTTCAAGGCGGCGAAAAAGAAAAAAAATTTCCATTCCCCGCGCTTTTTAGCAGCCGGGCTAGAATATTTGATGGCATAGTAAAAGCTAAAAGCGGCGATGGTCGGATTATATCCGCGCCCGGGGGGTCGAAAAAAGATGATTTTTCCAAAGACAAAGAGAAGATAGATAAACTGCTAAGGGAGAAGCAGGAGGAAGAAGAAAAAATCCGCCGGGAAGAAAAGCGCCGGGAAGAAAAAAAAGCCGAATTAAAAAAGGAAGCCCTGAGGCTGGAAGCGGGAAAAATAAGGGCGGAAGAAGTTAGGAAAATAAAAGAGGCGGACCAAAAGAGGCGGGAGGAAGAGGAAAAAAAAATCAGGTTAAGGTTAGAAGAAGAGCTTCGCCGACGGGAAGTGGAAAAAAAAGGAAAAGAGCGGCTCGCGAGAGTTATTGAGGAAGAAAAAAAGGAAAAAGCAAGAAGAATCAGAGAGGAAAGGAAGAGAAAAAAAAAGCTGGAAGAAATAAAGATAAAAAGGCAGGAGGCGGCGATAAAAATTGTCGGCGCGATAAAGAGAGGCGGAAAGAATTTTTCTAAAGGTTCGCGGATTTTTATTAAATACTCCTGGCTTCCGGCTTTGGTTTTTATCGTGGCTTACTTAGTGTCATATTTGGCATTTGGCGCGGCGCTCCTGGTTTTTCAAATTGATAACCCGAACATGAGAAAGGCGGGAAAATATTTTCCTCCGGTTCCGGCCATTTTTACGAGAGAATGGGCGGTTGATTATTTTTTTTACGCCGACGCCAGGAAAGAGAATAAGCTAGCGGCCGAAGATATGGGAGGCTATTTTATTAAAAAATCAGTTTTGGATGAATTGGCTTACCGTCATGCTTATAATTCTTCAGCGGCCGAGGAAAGCAATCGGGACGATTTTTTCAGCCGGGCGGTGATCGGCGATGAAGAAATAAATAAAATTCCTCTCGCGAGAATAAGGAAAATTAGCGAGCTCGCCGGGGAAAATGATTTTTACGCCATCGGCGCGAAATACGCCGATAAGTCCGGGGCGGCGAGGCTCGCCGATTTAGGGCTTCAATATAATGGATTCGGCGAGATAACGAGGACGAGGGAAATAAGCCCGGTCGTATTCGGCAAAGACGGCTATTACATTTTAAAATTCAGCGGGCTGGACGAAAAAAAAGCTGTCCGGGTTGATTACGTTTTTATCAAAGCTAAAACCCTGGATGAATATCTCGCGGAGAAAAAAGAGAGCTTGAAAGTTTTTAAGCTGGTGAGGGATTGAAAGGGTTTTGATAAAACGGCAAAATCCCCTTGCGGGAGATTTTGCCGGAGCGTAAGAAGTTTTTAAGCTGGTGAGGGATTGAAAATCTTGAGCCAAAAGTGGGATTCGCCCCGCGCGCCTTCGGCCGCGGGATGACTCGCTCACACGCGAGTCAAACTCTTGGCAGCTGGTAGCTTGGAATGATAATCTGAGCCAAAAGTGGGATTCGCCCCGCAAGTCTTACGACTGCGGGATGACTCGCTCACACGCGAGTCAAACCCGTTTTTGTTCATTTTACTTGAGCCGCCTCCGAGATTCGAACTCGGGACCTACGCGTTACGAGTGCGTTGCTCTGCCAGCTGAGCTAAGGCGGCGTTTCATTCTGCGCGAAGCAGGGAGCGGGTGAGCGGAATTGAACCGCCCTCTCAAGCTTGGGAAGCTTGCATAATAGCCACTATACGACACCCGCGAAACGATTTTAAATTATGAGTTTGGCCATCCGGAACATATCTGTTATACTGGCTATCATAATGAAAGGATGAATAAATGTCAAAATTAATTAACGAAAAAATGCCAATACTAAAAATAAAAAATTCAATTCTCGCCTGGGTTTTTGTTTTATCTTTCGGATTTTTTGCCGCTCCGGGCATAGCAAACGGCGCGGAAATAAGTCCTTACCGGATAACCCTGGATAAGGCGACAATCGCTAAAGGCTATACTGTCGCTTATCCAGACGGAAGCTTAAAGCTGTCGCTCGTTCCGGGGATTTTAAGCGAGGACACTCCGGTGGAGATTGAAGAACTGGACGAGGCGTTTTCCTACCCGTGGGAATTAGAAAAAATTAGCCCGGTCATGCAGTTTGAATTTAAAAATAAAGCCGCTTACGACAACCATAAGCCATTTTACATCCAGTTCAATTACGAAAAGGAAGACGCGGGAATGAAGCAGGTTTTCTTTTACGATAAAACCGCGGGAGCCTGGCGTTCGCTCCCGACCTGGGACAATCCGGAAGAAAACTTCGTCCGCTCTTTAATCCATCTCCCTTACGCCCGGATCGCGGTTTTTACCAACTCGGAAATTTTAACGAGCGGGCGAGCGAGCTGGTATAGTTATAAAAAAGGCCTATTCGCCGCCTCGCCTGATTTTCCTTCCGGTTCAAGGCTCCGGGTTCATGCTCTTGGATCGGAAAAGTTTGTTGATGTTACGGTTAATGATTTTGGCCCGGATAGAAAAGCCCATCCCGACCGGGTTGTTGACTTAACTAAAGAAGCGTTCGCTAAAATCGCCCCGCTTTCCGATGGAACCGTCGGCATCTATGTTGAGCCGCTCGTTATAACCGGCGGGCTTAAAAATAAGCTGGCGGAGTACGGCCGGGGCGCTCCAACTTCCCCGAACCTCGCTTTCCGGGCGGCCATTGTCATGAATGAAGATACCGGAGAAATTCTCCATTCGCAAAACGCTTCCTCAACTTTTCCTCTCGCGAGCCTCACCAAAATCGTCGCGATAAAAGTATTTTTGGAAGCCCATCCCGACCTTTCGGAAACCGTTGCTTACAGCGTTAAAGACGCCGAGTATAATTACCTTTACTGCAAGCCCTGGGAGTCGGGAAAGCTGGCTTTAGAAGACGGCGAAACCCTGACGGTTAAAGATCTCGTTTATTCCAGCCTGGTCGGCTCAACCAATAATACGGTGGAAACGCTAGTCCGGGTTTCGGGTCTGACGCGCGAAGAATTCATAAAAAGGATGAACGAGCTCGTTAAATCTTACGGGGCAATAAGCACCCGCTTTATTGAACCGACCGGCCTGGCGCCGGAAAACGTGAGTTCGGCCGGAGATTATGCTATAATAGCGGGAGAGATTTTAGACGACCCGGTGATAAAAGACGCGAGCGTAACGCAAGTCTATAAATTTACCACCATTAATAAAAATAAACCCCATTCCATAAAAAATACGAACTTTCTCGTCCGGGAAGGAAAATATGAATTTACCGGATCAAAAACCGGCTACTTAAACGAAGCGCTTTACTGCCTGATGTCGCGGGTAAAAGCCGAGAATGGCGATAACCTGATTGTCGTTACCATGGGGGCGAAAACCCGGGACGAGAGTTTTAGAAAAACCGAAGACCTGATTAAATACGGTCTTTTGGCGGTTGAAAAAAGCGAAGCCAGTAAAAACCTGGCTTACGGCGGGTAATGTTATTTCTAACTAAAATTTGTGATAAAACTTTTAAATGTTTCAAAAATTTATCAGCCTGACATCAAAGCCTTAAACCAGGTAACTTTGCATATAAAGCCGGGGGAATTCGTCTCCATTGTCGGCCAGTCAGGCACCGGAAAAACAACGGTCATAAAAGCCCTGATCGGCGAAGAAAGAGTATCGTCCGGAAAAGTAATAATCGGCGGCTGGGATGTTACGCGGATAAAGCCCGCGGACGTTCCGTTTCTTAGGCGCCAGATCGGCGTAATTTTTCAGGATTTTAAGCTTCTGCCGAAAAAATCACTTGAAGAAAATATCGCTTTCGCTTTGCAGGTCTGCGGGCAGGCGCCGAAAAAAATTAAGACCATTGTCCCGCACGTGATGAAAATCGTCGGGCTGGAAGATAAGATGCGCCGCTATCCTAACGAAGTTTCCGGCGGGGAACAACAGCGCGCCGCGATCGCCAGGGCGCTCGTCCACAGGCCGAAAATACTTTTAGCCGACGAACCGACCGGCAACCTTGATTCAATCAACACCAAAGATATTATTGACCTTTTACTGAAAATAAATAAGTTCGGCACAACCGTGGTTTTAGTCACCCATAACCGCGAAGTGGTGAACCGCCTGAAGCGCCGGGTAATTACCCTTGACCGCGGCTGCCTTATTAGCGATCAGGAATGCGGGAAATATATTTTGTAAAGTCCCGAAGTCCAAGAGTCCGGAAGGCTTGATTGCTTGATGACTTCGGACTTTCTGACTTATAGACTTTAGACTATTATTTTTATGTTTTTATCCTTAATCCGCGTAATTAAATTCAGTCTGCAGGATATTTACCGCAATATTTGGCTTTCGCTCGTTACGGTAACAATCCTTATCCTCGCCCTTTTTTCCGTTAACATGCTTTTAGCTGTTGAAGCGATCAGCCGGGCGGCGATTGATTCGGTAAAAGAAAAAATAGACATCAATCTTTACCTTAAATCCGAGGCGAACGACGAGGAAATCCTCGCGGTTAAGTCAAAAGTTTCCAACCTGGAAGAAGTAAAAGAAGTCCGCTATATTTCTAAAGAGGAAGCCATGGAAAAATTTAACGAAAAGCATAAAAACGATCCGGACATGCTTGAAGCCTTAAAAGAATTAAACGACAACCCGCTTACCCCGACACTTGTTATCCGCGCTAAAGATATTGACCAATATGGAAGCCTGATCGCGAAAATCAACGCGATTGACAGCCCGGCCATTGAATCGCGGAATTTTAATGACCATAAAACCATCCTGAAAAGAATTGACGCCATAACAACGAAAGTCTCCGAAGCCGGCGCCATCATCAGCCTGATTTTTGTTCTCATAACCGCGTTCCTCGTTTACAATTCCATCCGCGTTGCGATTTATATCCACCGACGGGAAATCGGCATCATGCGCTTAGTCGGCGCCTCAAACTCGTTCATAAAAATGCCATACCTCGTCTCCAGCGCGATTTACACTTTAGCCGGGCTCTTAGCGGTCATAGCGATATTTTTTCCTTTTCTCGGACTTTTACAGCCCTACCTTGAAGCCTTTTTCATTGACTATAATATAGACATTATTTCCTATTTCTCTAATAATTTTCTTAAGATCTTCGGTCTGCAGTTCCTCGCCCTCGCCGCCGTCAACGCCATAGCCAGCCTTATTGCGGTGAGTAAGTATTCAAAGGTGTAGGGATGGGACTTACGCGTTCGGCGCAAATGCCCGCTCTTGTTCCGCTAAGATCTGCCTCACCCCCAACCCCTCTCCATTAACTGATGTTAATAGAGAGGGGAGCCAGAGGAATAAATTTAATAAAAATTATCCTTATTATTCCAGCTCCCCTCTCCATACCGCAATACTGCGGGATGGAGAGGGGTCGGGGGTGAGGCAAACCAGCATAAAACAGCCGGTCACGCATTAAAACCGCGGACCGGTTTTTAGTTTGGCTGTTTTGAGATTTTTTTGACAAAAACCGGAGATTATATTAAGGTGCAGGCAACCGAAAACCTGAAACAGGAGGAAAAATTGAAATTGGAACAAATCATTCAGCGGCTAAGGGACGAGGGTACGCCCCAATGCGACGCGTCGTCGCAGGAAGGTTGTGCTCTCAAAGGTGTTGACTTTTTTGTTTATCTGCCCAACAAATGTGGTTTCATTAGGGCTGTCGGACGTCTCTTTGCCAAGACTGAAGACAACGAAGAGAGAGCGGTCGCTGAGACGGAGCTTTTTTATCAGCTCCAGGAAGGCGATAAAATATCCCAGCAGGCGGCGCTGGGATATCTTCTACATAACAAGCCGTTGATAGAAAATTGGGTCCGTTTGTTCGATTTTATGACGGATCCAAAAAATTCGGATATTGTAACATTAGCCAGGCAAGTCATGCCTGGCGAATGTGAACACTTTCCGGATTCCGCTTCACCCCCCGCCGCCTAACCCCGCCACCCCCGCTCTTTTCAAAACCCTACCCCCGCTCTTTCAAACCCCGTTTCAAATACCCACCCAAAACACAAAGCCGGTCAGCGATTCTTCCTTTCGCGCGACCGGCTTTTTCTTTTTGGGAATTTTTTTTAGTTAGTGATTTCCACTCCACCGAAAATGGCGGCGCCTTTTAAATTAAGGGTTATGTTTCCGGCGCCCGAGGTATGGTTATCATAGCCGCCGAAGATGGCCGTGCCTTTGGAGTTAACTTTCCAGTTTTTTGGGATCATGATTTTTAAGCCGCCGAAGATGGCGGTCACTTCCATTTCAATATTCTCTCCGGCGGTTTTTACCTCTCTAAGATCAAGTTCGCCGCCGCCGAAGACAACAACGACTTTTCCGCCCTGAAAATTTTCCGAAGTAATAGTTTTTTCAATCGGGCTGAATATTATTGCCTCGTTTAAATAATCCTCGCCCGAAGTCCTTTTTTCACCGCTTAAGGCGATACCCCGCCTCCGGCCGGTGAGGATTCTTACGCCTATCGCGATAAGAATTACCGAAAAGGCGATCTTAAAGAAATTTTCTCCGAAAAAGGCGCTGAGCCCGATGATGATTAAAACTATCCCGGCAATTATTCTTCCCATATTAATTATTGAAATTAAGATTAAAATTTTGAACGAAATTTATGAGTCCCGCGGGCAGGCCGCCTAAAAGGGAAGACTGAACATGGATCAGGCCGTAGATAATGATAAATCCATAAACGGCCAGGGAAGCGAGAAAGAGTAGAGCCCCGGCGCCCGGAGCATGCCCAAGAAGGATCTTAATCCCGGCTAAAATAAGGAGAGCCGGCCAGAAGACCCAGATGTAATTCCAGATTTCCCAGGGAATAACGCCGAGGGTGTTTAAAAGGAGAATTATTCCGGCAAAAAGAATAGCAACGCCAACGCCCGGATCGCCGCGACGGCAACAGCCGTTGTAATCATGGTTTTGATGGCTTCCGCAACAACCCTTCCGGTTTTTTCCGGAATAAACTTCTTCGCCGAAAACATGGACATTCGGCTCTGATTTTTTAGCCTCATTTTTTTCTTCCATAAGTTTATGAGATGGTAGTAAAAGTAATTTTGTAACCATCTCAATGTTAGCTATTAATTATTTTTTCTTTTTCGCTTTTCCGTTGCCCTCGCTGGCGTGGCGGGCGACTGAGTTGATGAAGCCGAGGATAACTCCCATACCGACGAAAATATAGATGATGGAAAATATTTTTCCGGCGTCGGTTCGCGGAGCCAGGTCGCCGTAGCCGACCGTAGTCAGCGTCGTAACGCTGAAGTAAAAAGAATCCAGCCATCTCCAGCCTTCAATTAGATGGTAATAATAAGTGCCAAAAATAAGAATACCGATAACGAAAAGCAGAAGCCCGCGGAATTCGGGATCTTTTAAACTTCTCAGTATGGACCAGGCGTACCGGAATATGTTTAAGAGCATAAATTAATTCAGCGGCCGATTGCCTTAAAAAAATTAAAACATTTTGCCGATAAAAATACCGGCCGAGTACGTAAGGGCGAGAACGACGCACATGATAAATAAATGTTCACCGACGATTTTAATTGAATTTTTTTTGTCCTCCCCTAAAAAATAGCTGAAAATCCCTAAAAGCAAAAATCCATAAATAAAACTTACGAGGGCGGCCGTTCCAAGGCTGAATAGTACGAAGGGAAAAATAAAAGACGAAGCGAATATTGCTTTGGACAAAAGAGTGGCTATTGTTGATTGCCAGATTTCTTTTTCAGTATGTTCTTTTTGCGACTCTTCGGAAATATGAATACCGAGCGCGTCGGAAAACGAATCAGCGATCGCGATAGTAATAATGCCGCCGATGATTGCCAGCCGCGAATGGGTGCTTGAGTAAATCCCCATAATCAATCCGAGAGTAGTAATCACGCCGGAAGTAAGGCCGAAACTGAATCCGGTCTTGATGGATTTGCACAGCAGATATTTCACGCCTGATTCCTTATAGCCGTTTATTGTTTCTTTGCATTTATTGATCATACTGGTATTATTTTACCATTCCTTATTCATTTATAAAATAGGTCTGAATTTCCGGGTAAAAAAATAACGCCTATGCGGGCGTTATTTTGACTGGCTCGGGGACGCGGACAGCTTTCGGACTTTTCCGGTTGAAGAGATTTTTTTGGCCGTTAAAGAGAATTGGCTTTTTGTTAAAGAGATGAGAGCGGGATCCGGAATTGAACCGGCAACAAATTCATCAAGCCCCGCATGGAAGAGAACTAATTTTTTACTTAAGCCAAGACACAAATAGCACCCAAGTATATTCTTAATTTGGTACTCTTCCATGCTCTCCATGGTAATAGTTTCTGATCACCCTTTTCCCGCTCTCATCTCATAATCTCTAAAAAAACAAAAATAAGCTTTACGGAAAAGTATTAATTCCGTAAAGCTTTAACAATAGCGATAAGCACGATGGCGCCGAATAACGCGACTAAAAAGCTATATAAATTGAAGCCGGTTACGGCGCTTTTCCCTAAAAAACTCATTAGCCAGCCGCCGATAATCGCTCCGATAATGCCAACGACAATATTCAGCGCGATCCCTTGTTGCGGACTGGTTTTCATGATAATTGAAGCGATCCAGCCGACTAAAGCGCCAAAGATAATCCAAAGAATAATTCCCATATTAGTTAGTTATAAATTTATTATTTTTCCTGGCTATTCAATTTAGCCGCGGCTTCAGGAGTTGAAACTGTTTTTCCCGCTATAAACAGTTTGACGATGCCTATGGCAAGAATCCAGTACACCAGCATGGCGAGCAGGGTAGTCCATTCAAAAATACTGCCTTGAATATAAGTTACGCGGAATACGCTGATAAATGGAGCCGCGAAAACATAGGTTATCCCATAGATGAGGCTGGTAAAGCCGGCGGCCGGGTTGGCGCTGAGAAACTTTAAAATAAATCTAAAAGCCAAGAAAACTTCTATCAAGCTAAGAATATACCAGACAATTTGAGTGCCTCTGTATAGTGGTTTGGTTGTTGGTGAATTATATGAGTCCATATTTTTTTCCCGCCCGGAGGAGGAGAGTTAATAAGTTAAGATTTTTTAATTCCGCGGTCAGCAAGTCTTCACTTTTTAATAATTAATATTTAAACCCGTTAACAACTGCGTGAAAAATCCCTAAATTTTAGAGTCAGAAGGAATCGGTCTCCTTTTTAGTTTGTCAATTTCTTTGATTAACTTATTTATCCTGGCTTCCATTTTCTGCGTCCTTTCCGTAAGATTGTTTTCAAAATTCTTGGTATGATTGGCGAGCGATTCAGCGACGGTCGTCATTTCCGTAATATCTTCAATAGCCAGTATTATTATTTGCCGGAATGATTCAGGGGGAAGCGGTTCTTTAAAAATAGCGTCTTCTTGGAAATATATCCGTCGGGCATTTAAAATCATTATCTTCTGCCCGATGGAAGGAAAGTTATGGGTGACCTCAAAGCCTTTGAAAAAGGTGTCTTTGGGCAGAATATCTTCAAGCAGTTTTCGCAAGGCGGGAATATTCCATTGGCCGTCTCCAAGCTCAAATACGATCTTATTTTCGGTTTCCTTCGGTTCAACCTGGAATTTCCTGTAAAAAGGTTCATTGGCCGCTATTACCCGAAGGTTTTTATCCAGAATTAATACCGGCTCGCGCACAACATCAACTACAGTCCTTATGTAGGTTAGGCCTTTCCCCCATAAATGTTCAAAAAAATACTCACTACCGGGCGCAAAAGTCTTTTTTCCGCTGTTTTTCTTTGTCATATACTTAATGTTATATTAATGAGCCGTCGGTAGACTTAAACCATTACAGATAAAATTATGACTACACAGAACGTAAAAAAATCGCAAGCGGATCTGACTTTGGCGTACCATAACCACCAAAAAGAACTTATTCTTTACGCGCTTTCAAAAACTCAAGACCGCGATATGAGCGAAGATCTGATCCAGCAGACTTTTATAAAAACCTGGACTTATCTGGTTAAGCAGGGAAAGATTGATTTAATGAAAGCTTTCCTTTACCACGTATTAAAAAATCTCATCGTAGACCAGTATAGGAAGCCTAAAACAATTTCGCTGGATGCCCTGCTTTCAAAAGGTTTTGAAGCGAAGGTCGGCGATCCGGAGCGACTGGTAAATATTATTGACGGAAAGGCGGCGTTTAGCCTAATCAAAAATCTCCCCGAAAAATATCAAAGGGTAATGGAAATGCGTTACGCGCGGGATCTGTCCCTTAAAGAAATGTCTATTATCACCGGACAGTCTATAAACGCCATGGCCGTGCAATCGCACAGGGGGCTCTTAAAGCTTAAATTGCTATATGATCATGCCAGCGCTTAATTAATTTTTAAAATAAAATTTATGGGAATTCTTCTTTGGATTCTGTTTGGCGGTTTAGTCGGCTGGATCGCGTCAATGATTATGAAGACTGACGCCCAGCAAGGCATCGCGCTAAACATCATAGTCGGCATTGTCGGCGCGGTAATCGGGGGCTGGATTATGAGCTTCATCGGCAAAAGCGGAGTAGGCGGTTTTAATCTTTACAGCTTCCTGGTGGCCTTGCTTGGAGCCATCATCCTTATAGCCGTTGTCAAAGCCCTGCGGCGGTAATAGTATTTAAACAGATAACAATCATTTTTTGTTTATGATCAAAAAATAAAAAACCGTAGAGATGAGTCAATGCCTCATCTCTACGGTTTTTTTGCTCGGGGTAGTGGATGAAGTTAGAAATGCTATTTATTAAAATTATATGACTGCTTAATCAGATAAAAAACATTATCAATCTGATCTTCTTTTGTTATTTTTACTTCATAATCACCATTTCCCCAGTGTCCAACTGGTTTAGGATTAAGCAAATCTCTAGCGATATTCTTAGGATCATCTAATTTTCCACTAGGGACATTTAAAAACACTTTAATATCCTTGCTACGAATTTCTACGTCAACAAAATTAGTCGCCATTTTATAGGCAATATATAATTTTTTTGGCTCCTCAATAATATCGGTATCTAGGGCGGTAATTTTTTCTCTTAAAGCATAAAATATTCTTTTTATTTCCTCTTTTTTACCTCTTAAATGATCTTCTAATTTATATTGCTTCTGTAATTTTTCACCTATTTCTTTTTCTTTCTTGGAATTTTTATAAATTTGAGTTGTGCTTATTCTAACCTTTTCTTGCTTTTCTAAATCTAATTGCAACAGATCATCTTCGTATAAACCATATTTTAACAATTCAATTTTTATCGGCAATATTTCGGCCGTATCCAAATCAAATTTATTATAACTCTCTGCTACACAAATCACGCGCGGAGATGCCCAATCAATTTCGCATTTAATATCTTTATCCCTGCATAACATTTCAAAATTGGCTCTATGATCCAAAAGCCATTTTAAATAAGACAGTCCCTGATTAATTACATTATCATTTTGCCCTTTTTTATATTCAATAATGCAAGGTGAGCCATTTTTATCTACCCCAAGCGTATCAATTCGTCCGCCGGAAGTTGTGCTAAATTCAGAGGCCAAAAAGTTAATATTTAAAATCTCGCTAAGATTATTTTCAAATAAATTTTGGATATCTCTTTCTTTTAAAACTTCGCAAGAAGATAACTTTTTTGCGTTTTTGTCCTTGATTTTAAATAATGGCATAAAATTATAAATTATTAGCTAATTCTTCGTAAGCAGTTATTATGAAAGGCATTTGAGGAACTATAGTCTCCATTTTAACATTTACTAAGGGATTATGGGCGGCCGTATCTCCTAAAAATTTTATTCCTTTTAATTCGCTTGCAGTTTTCGGCAAAATAATGTGCCTATTATTTATTTTTTCTTTACTCGCAATATCAATCATTTTTTCCAAGCCAACAAGGAAACCAGGCTTACTAATATCTTCAATTTTAGCTTGTATTTCTTGTTTGGAAAAAACTAAAAGAATTAATTTTTCTAATATCTTTCTTAGCAGAAATGCGGTACAGGTACCGCTACAGCCAAAGCTATGTTCCAGATCTTCAAATTCAATTTTAAAATCTTTCTTTAATTTATCGGTTAACTCGGCTGAGAATAAAGAAGCATCAGATATTTTCTTCTTATTTTTTAACGGATTCTGCAAATATTTAACATGATTTATTCCTACTTCAGTGATTTCGATTACTCCATTGTTGGATTTAACCCAATTTTCTTTTTGAGCATGATATAACTGGCTTGGATTATACAATCTCTTAAATTGTGTTTTAGGCCATTCCTTTTTTAATGCTCTAACTCCTGTATTATTTTCTATTTGTCCATCGGTTAAAAAATAAATTAAGGCAAGAATTTTTTCTTTCCCCGACATCTTACTTAATGGCAGACAGGATAAAAAATTAATTTTATTCATTTTTTTACTTTAAAATATTCTCCCATTCTTCTGTTAATTGGTACATGCCATATTCATGCGTATCAACCCAGCCCTTAGTCTTGGCCTCATTGGGATAGAAATCGTTATAATTTCCAAGTAGTTTTTTTGTTGACATTTTTGCCCAAAGACTCTTTATGTCCGTCATGGAAATATCTTTTTCAATATCGCCCTTTGCTAAAAAAGCAACCATTAAAACAAATTTCTTTGGTCCACTCTTATCGCTGGCATATCTTGATATATAAGCCCTTGGGTTTAGATCGAATTTAATTAATTCGTTGTCAGTATTAAAATGTTGCTGTTTTTTGGTGTTAAAAACTTTTTTTTCTAATTCTAATATTCTTTTTTCTAACTCATTTATTTTTTGATCAGACATAAATTTATAGTATTATTTTTTAGAATAAACCCAAATTTTACCCATGCCGGCTTCGGTATCTATTTTTTTTCTTGATAAAATATCGTTTCTCACTAAAGGGAGAAGATAAGACGGCAAACTGGATAGCTTTAACGATGTAACTCCTTTCTCTATTAATTTTTTATAAATTTCGGTGCCATTCTTGCCAGTATTAAAAAATCCCTCTTCATTTAGTTTAAGTAAAAAATCTGTAACTGATGACTTTCTGGGCTTATTATTTTTTTTTACACTTTTAGGGGAGTTACTTTCCGAATTAGGATTTTCAAAGTATGCCTGTAAACTAAAAATCCCTTGAGGAAGAATAAAATATTTTCCCTTTTGAGATTCAACTTTATACTCGTCTTTTAATGATTTAAGTATAGGTCTTAGTGTGTTTCCCTTAATACCTAAATTTTTTTCTAATTCAAATAGAGATACTAAAATTTCATTTTTTTCGAGCAATTTCCATGCTTCTTTGCCGCATAAATATAATAAAATACGTTCTCTGTTGGGTAGCTTATTGCTCTGTTGGGTTAAAACCACTGAATTTCCTTGCTTCACGAGATTTACGTTTCCCGTAAGCACTTTATCTAATAAATCCTCAGTAACCTCCGTGTTATTAATAATCAAATTTTTTAAAGCCATATTTTTTGAGTTAGTTAAATTATATTAAGAGTATATCAGAAACAGAAACATTGTCAAGTATTTTTCAATAATATCAACTTTAGTGCTAATTTAAGACAAAATATATTATTAGATATTTATATTTTTACAAATGTTTCTTAATATTTATTTGTTATTGAATGTTTAGTATAATAATTTATAGATTATATTTATATCTATAAATATAATAAAACATAATAATATTAAGTTGTTTGTTATTAAATTAGTTTTATTTAGCTATAATTAGACAAAATATATATACAAGTAATTATATGTTTATTAAAAGTTTATCATCTAAACTTTTTACTGTCAAATTTTCTTACATATCTAATTTAAAAACGACCGCCCCCTCTGACGAGGGGTGGTCGTTTAAAATTTTATCATGCTTAGGGTGGAAAATTAATAAACTACATTATTGTGCCATTTCGAAAATCTTACTTACAAGCCCTTTTCTCGCATAAAACGCCCTTGTTATCGGCCGTCTTTCGCCGGTTCGGAGATTTATTCCGCCAGTTCCTTTTGTTCTCGCTTGTATCCACTTGCCGTCTTTACCAGTTAATCTGCTAAAACCCTCTTTTATAAGTTTCGCCCGGATAAAATCATAATCAGCTTTAATCTCTTTTATTAGATCGTCATTTTCGGCAAAATCTAGGCTAGTTACCTTTAGTATCTCAGCTTCTTCCGAATTTTTACCATGCCACATAATGGCGCAAAAAACAATTGATTTTAATTTAGCCCAGCAATGGCTTTCGAAAAATGAATGCTTTTTTAACTCCTCGGGATTGATCATGGTAATGGCCATGGTTTCTTTCGGGATGAGTATACCTTTTACATAATAAAAGCTCACCGATTTCAATTCATAGGATAAACCGTTAGGAGCTTTGGAAACATTATTTTGCAAACCGGCCAGTCTTTCCAAGATCAAACCTTTCCAGCCTTTGTTTTGTTTGCCGGTTTCATAAGTAGTAATACCGTATTCAACGGCCAGCTTCATCAAATCTTTACCGATATACTTTTTTAAATTTTGTATCGCTACTGTGCGGGTAACAATTTTCATGTAAAAAAAGTTATTTACTGCTTCCCAAGTCCTTCAATCTTTTTATTGATAAATCAAGGTATTTTTTTTCTAAGTCAATCCCGATGAATTTCCGGTTATTGAGGTAAGCGGCCAATCCGGTTGTGGATGATCCGGTAAAGGGATCCAAAACAGTATCGCCCTTGTCTGTGCTTGCCATAACAATTCTCACTAATAAATCAATTGGCTTTTGGGTTGGGTGTTTGCCGAACTTCTTTTCCGCCGGTTTAGGCGTTCCCATAGCCCAAACACTCCTCATCTGCAATCCCGGCTTCTTTAAGAAGTCATCCGGCCAGTTACCGTCTTTCATGGCCTTGTAATTAAATTTATGTTTGCCTTTTTTGTCTTTTCTCGCCCAGATAAGCGTTTCATGGCTGGCGGTAAAAAATCGACAACTTAAATTCGGGGAAGCGTTGGGCTTAAACCAGACAATATCATTTAGAATATGAAATTTATTAACCTGCAAGGCAAAACCGCATTGATAAATTGAATGGTAGGTTCCGGAAATCCAGATCGTTCCGCCGGGCTTTAATACTCTATGGCAGGCCTTTATCCATTCAATATGAAATTCAAAATCTTTCTTTAAACCGTTGCTAACGTCCCATTGGCCTTTATTGACGCTTACCATTTTTCCGCTATCACAAGTAAAACCGCCATTAGATAAAAGATATGGCGGATCGGCAAAAATCATGTCAATGGAATCTTCCTTGACTTCCTTATTTAAGAAATCAATAGAATTGCCTAAATATAATGAAAAATCGTTATGTTTGAAGTAGGGTTTGCTCATACTGAAATAATATCCTCTTTTACTCATGCCGTCAATCATTTTTCTATAAAAACCGGCCAAAATTGCCTTTAATATAGGCTTGTTTTTTATTTCTGAAAAAGTTTACGTGAACTTATAAGAATATGGATGAATTATGATTATTTAGGGTGGGAAAAGTTTATTCCCAATTTTCCCCATGCTAAGCTGGTATGCTTTTTTTAACTTTGCCTTTTAATAATCTTTCGTTAAGAATAAACATTTTGGCGGACCGGTTGCCCGACCGGCCGCCAAAATGTTTGCTTACGATATTTAAGGCAATTTTAAAAGCAAAAGGTTCATCTCTTAACTTGATTATAATCACACATCTAACGAAAAATTCTCTTATTTTCTCTAATATTGGGGTATTCCTTTTTTCGGACATATTTTCGAAATATGGAATTTACTAACGAGCAGTTAGATCAGATTATTGCTCTTTTCCGGGATGAGTTAGGCGTAGAAATTGACCGGGCCGAAGCCCGGAGGCAAGCCACATCCCTAATAAATTTGATTAAGCAGGTTTACCGGCCAATGAGCAAAAAAGACTTTGCCAAATATGTTGCCAAGGTCAAGAATTACCGATAAAATGTAAGAGCTTACCCGGCTCAATAAATGGGTCGGGTAAGCTAAGATTACGCCTTATATTACCTATGAATAAACCAAACTCCACAATTCGCTATTTCGCCTATGTCAGAAAGTCCACCGAGGGCGAGGAACGGCAGGCTTTATCAATTGAAAGCCAAAAGGACAAAGTTTGGGAAGTTTTTCCGGATTTGGAGATTGTTGATATTTTAGAAGAAAAACATTCGGCTTTTAAGCCATATAACCGGCCGGTTTTTGATGAGATGATTAAAAGGATAAGAAAAGGGGAGGCTACCGGGATTATTGCCTGGCACCCGGATCGGTTAAGTCGGAATGAAATAGACGCTTCCACGATTACTTATTTAGTCCGGACGGGCGTTATTCATGATTTAAAATTCGGCTCATATAATTTTGATAACTCACCCGAGGGAATAATGATGTTACAGTTGGCTTTGTCGCAGTCGCAATATTTTTCTTCTAAGCTGGGAAAGGACGTAAAAAGAGGTTTAGAGAAAAAGGTTAGTTTAGGCTGGCTTCCCGGTGTTGCGCCGGAAGGCTATTTAAACGATATGAGGCTGGAAAAAGGGCAAAGAACGATTATCACCGACAAGAAGCGGGCGGTTTTACTCAGGCGGGCTTTTGATATGTTTTTAACCGGGGCTTATTCGGCGCAAGAGGTTTTTAACAAGTTAAATAATGAATGGGGCTACCGGACAAGAAAAAAGAAAAAAATGGGCGGTAAGCCATTATCAAGAAGCCTTTGGTATAAAATACTCAATAATCCTTTTTACGCCGGTGTTATCGTCTATAACGGCAAGGAAAGCAAAGGCAGGCAAAAGCCGATAATAACTATTGATGAATTTAATAGAATTCAAGAATTATTGGGCGGTAAGGGTTGCATGAAAAAACCGGGAAAAAGGGATTTTACTTTTACCGGGCTTTTTCGTTGCGGAGTTTGCGGTTGCCTAATTACCGCCGAGCATAAAACCAAATATATTAAAAGCCAAAACAAAGTTAAAGGCTATGATTATTACCATTGCACCCATAAGAAAAAAGAAATTGATTGCCGGCAAGGGTCGGTTTTGGAAGAAGATATTAAGCATGAGATATTATTAAAATTGAAAGGAATAGAAATTCATCCGAAATTTCTTGAATGGGGACTTGAATATTTGGACAGCGTAAAAGAAACGGAAAATGAGAAAAAGAAAATAATTGATACTAATCAAAAATTCCAAACAGCGGAACTGGAAAGCCAGCTTTCCGAATTAACCATGATGAGGGCGAAAAAATTAATTGATGATGAGGGATTTATAAAAGAATCGGATAAGCTGAAAAAGCAAATCAAAGATTTGAAAAAAGGCGAAGAAAAAAATGATCTTGAAGCGGATATTAAATTTGCCAAAGAAAAATTATCTTTTTGCGTTTTTGCTTTTAAGAGATTTATTGAGGGCGGAAAAGACGCCCAAAAAGAGATACTCGCCCAGTTAGGCTCGAACCGGGAAATAATCAATAAAAATGTAGTGATTACGCTTAATCCGTGGCTTATTCCGATACACGAGAACGCCGAACAGTTTAACGCCGAAATGAAGAGGTTAGAACCGGCTTTAACCCTTACAAATACAACACAAAAAGAGGCTCTCGCCTCTCTTCGTTCACGTTGGCTCGGGGACCTGGATTCGAACCAGGATAAACGGCTTCAAAGGCCGCTGTCTTGCCGTTGGACGATCCCCGAAATATGATTTACCTAGTTACATAAAAGGCCGCTGTCCCCGCCTCTCCGGCGGGCAGGTTGCCTTGTTGGACCTGCCCGCAATGCTGCGCTATGCTTGCATAGCGTTGCAGGCGGGCGATCCCCGAAATTATCCAAAACAATCCCGGAACCCCGGGATTTTCTATTTAAATATTAGGATAGTTTTACTGCAGTGTCAATTTAATTGCACCCGAAAGGTTAAAATGGTAAAATATCATAAGGTCGCGATTGGCGCGGCCTGACAAAAGAATCAAACCCGGCTGACCGAATATGCAAGCATTTGGTCAGCCGGGAAGGTTTTATTTTTATTTGCTTTGGACGCTTATGGTTTCAGATATCGTAAAAAATAATTTTCTTTTTTATTTTACCCGGCTGGGGCTGGGGCTCGTTTTTGACATCCTTTATTTTCCGGTTTGGTGGTATACGCGCGGGGCGGTTATGATTTTAAGGCGGCTTGGGAATATGATAGCGGGCGAAGAAAAATCGCTCGCGCTTATGGTCTGGATAAAAAATATTTTTCGTCCCATGTACGGGGTGCGCGGCTGGGATGGATATTTAATAAGTTTTCTTGTGCGTTTTTTCCAGATTATCATCCGTTCCATCGCGCTTATAGCCGCGGTTGCTATCGCTTTAGCGCTTTTCGTTTTATGGCTCACCCTCCCTTTAATCGCGATCGGTCAGGTTTTTTATCAGCTGGGCTAACGCATAATGAGAATCAAAAATGCCACGAGAAGAAAAAACAATCAGCGAACCGGTTTTCTCCGTCTGTCCCGAATGCGGCGGGTCGGGTGAAATGAAATTAGGCATACCCTGCGGCCACTGCAAAGGCGCCGGCCTCGGAGCCGCGACTGGCGGCCGGATATATTATTGGGGAAAGAAGCTCTCGCTAATAACTATCCGGATCATCCGTTTAAGAAGAAGTATTTATGTCTTTTTAAATATTTTCGCTTATCTCGCGGGCGTTTCAGGCGTCCTGGCTTTAGGGTTTTGGGCCTTCTTAAATTATTCTTCGGGAGGCGTTTCGGCGCGTGATTTTTTTATCTGGCAGAAAAAAAACCTCCTTTTACTTTGGTTTTGGCTTTCGGTCTTTTTTGACATGTTTGTCGTCTATCGCTTAAGCGAGGAAAGTCGGAAATACGGAGAAAGAAGAATTGGCCGGGACGATCCTCTGCCGGACGACCCGGGGAAAAAAGGAAAAACGTTTTTTTCGCTGACAAAAAAATTTAAAAAACAGGAGCCGGTTAAAATTGAAGTTTCAAAATATTTCAGCCTGGCTACGGAAAGGATTATTGAAGACGCCCATCTTCTCGCCCAGTCTCTCGGACATGAGACCGTGGGGGTCAGGCATTTATTTTTAAGTCTTTTGGATGACGAAAAAACCCTCGCCATGCTGATCCGGCTGGACGCGAATTTAGCGGTTTTAAGGGCGAAAATTGAGAGTCGGCTTTCGGAGCAGGAAAAAAGACCGGCGTTTTACGGCTTTCGCGTCCGCGAAGATAATGATTTTAAAAAGGCCATGGTCGCGGCTTATCTTTTTGCCCGGGAACTCGGGCAGGCCGCGGTGAAGCCGATGAACTTTATTCTGCCGGTCATAACCCGGGACCGTTACCTTGAAGACCTTTTTTATGAAATGGAAATTGACCGGACAAAAATCGTCAACGCCGTCAGCTGGCTTAAAGTCAACGAAGAAATGGTTCGGCGCTATAACCGGTTTAGGAGCCAGTCGCGTTTTAAGCCCGGAACCAACATGAACCGGTCTTACACGGCCGTGGCCACGCCGCTTCTTGATAATTTCGGCTATGACTTAACAGTCGCGGCTAAATGGGGAAAACTGGATTATTGCGTGGAAAGGGAAAAGGAAACAGCCGAAATTTTTAGCGCCGTTGATTCGGGGCAATTAGGGGTAATGCTGGTCGGTCCGGCCGGAGCTGGAAAGAAAACTCTGATTCAGGGGATTGCCGAGCTGATGGCTGAAGAGAACGTGCCGAAAATTTTTCGCGATAAAAGGCTGATTGAAATTGACACTTCGCGGTTAGTTGCCGGCGCGACGGCCGCCCAGGCCGAAGAACGGCTTAACGAATTAATTTCCGAAGCCAACCAGTCAGGGAATATAATTTTGGCCATGCGGGATATTGAAAACATCACCGGCATCTCGGCCGGAGGGGAGCAGAGCCTGGAGCTTTCCGAAGTGCTCGCCAACGCGATTGACCGTAAATTTGTCATTTGCATTGGCACCGCTACCCCGGAAAATTACGCGAAATATTTAGAAGGCAAATCGCTAGGGAGCGCCATGGTTAAAGTGGAAGTTAATGAGCCGCAAGGCGACAGGGCCATCCGGATAATTTCAAGCAAAATCGGCCAGCTTGAAAGCCGTTACGGGGTGTTTTTTTCCTACGCGGCGCTGGAGCAGGCGGTTGCGGCTACGGGAAAATACATGCACGATAGTTATCTGCCGGCTAAAGCGATTAAAGTTCTTGAACTGGCGGCCGGCCGGGCGGGAAAAAGGGAAGAGAAAGAAAGAAGGGTAGAAAAAAAAGACATTTTCGGCGTGGTTAGCGAGCTCACCCATATTCCGGTAAGCTCAGCCGAGGGAGACGAAAGCCGGAAGCTTTTACGGCTTGAAGAAGAAATTCATAAATACATGGTTGACCAGGTGGAAGCGGTTAATATGGTTTCGGCGAGCCTCCGGCGGGCGCGGGCGCAGATGACCGAAGGAAAGCGGCCGATCGCGAGCTTCCTTTTTCTCGGGCCGACCGGCGTGGGAAAAACCGAACTGGCAAAATCCATCGCCCGGGTTTATTTCGGCGACGAAAAATGCATGATTCGGCTGGATATGAGCGAATATCAGCACCCGGATAGCATAAAAAACCTAATCGGCGCGGAAGGGTTGTCTGGTTACCTTACTGAAGCGGTTCACAAAGCGCCTTTTTCCCTTATTTTGCTTGATGAATTTGAAAAGGCCGACAAGAATATCCTGAATTTGTTTTTGCAGGTCATGGATGACGGGCGGCTGACTGACGGCGCCGGTCGAACCGTTGATTTTACCAATTCCATAATTATCGCCACGTCCAATGCCGGAGCTTTGTATATCCAGGACGCCTTGAAAGACGGGGGCGCGGCGGATTATGAAGTGATCAAAGAGACCCTAATCAACGAACATTTAAACAAAGTCATGCGGCCGGAATTGATAAACCGTTTTGACGGCCTTGTCGTTTTTAAGCCTTTGAGCGAGCAGGATGTCATTGACATAACCCGGCTGATGGTTAACAATCTCGGCAGGAGGCTTTCGGAAAAAGGCATCGGCCTGGAAGCTTCGGAAGAAGGGATAAAAATTCTCGCTCATGAAGGTTTTGACCCGAAATTCGGCGCCCGGCCGCTCCGCCGCCTTTTACAGGACAAAATTGAAAATATTATCGCCAACAAAATTCTAGCCGGTGAATTAAGAAGAAGAGATAAGGTAGTGATCGGCGAAAAGGCGGAAATTGAAGTTGTTAAAGGGAAGAAATTATAACCCCTCACCCAGGGTGAGGCAGATCTTGTAAAGATTATGAATTATTATTTAATTATATTCATAGCGATATTTTTTCTTTCAATAGCCTGCGTTATACTGGTTAAATATCTGGCTGTTAAAACTGATATGGTTGACCGGCCGGTTTTAGGAAGAAAAATCCATAAAAACGCTATTCCCTTATTAGGCGGGATGGCGGTTTTTTTAGCTTTTTTTTCCGGGCTCTGGTTCGCGAAAGATAGACTGCTCTCCGGCAGTCTTGAACCTGGGCATTTTATCGGATTTTTTTTCGGCGCGCTCATATTAATGGTTGGCGGATTCCTTGACGATAAATATGACTTAAAACCGGGCCAGCAGATTATTTTTCCAGTACTCGCGGCGTTGGCGGTTATCGCCGGCGGGGTGGGAATTGAAAAAGTAACCAATCCCTTCGGCGGATTGCTCCTCCTTAACGCCTTAAAAATTCCGGTTTTTACTTTCGGAGGCATAACTTATTATTTTATTCTGATCTCCGATTTGTTCGTGTTTCTTTGGCTTATGGGCATGATGTACACGACGAAAATTCTTGACGGCCTTGACGGGCTCGTTGCCGGAGTGACGGCCATCGGCAGTTTTATCATTTTCCTTTTTACCATGACGACAAAGTATTACCAGCCGGACGTAGGGCTCGCCGCCCTAATCCTTTCAGCCGCCTGCCTTGGCTTCCTGGTTTTTAACTGGCATCCGGCGAAAATATTTTTGGGCGAGGGCGGGTCGCTGTTCTTAGGTTACGCGCTCGGGACGCTCGCCATAATTTCCGGCGGGAAAATCGCCATCGCCCTGCTAGTATTGGGCATCCCGATTATGGACGTCGCCTGGGCGATTATCAGGCGGACGCGGGCCGGAAAAAATCCTTTTAAATTCTCTGACCGGGAGCACCTTCACCACAGGCTATTAGACCTCGGTTTCGGACAGCGGAAGACGGTTTTAATTTACTATTTTCTCTCGGCCGCTTTCGGGCTCTCAGCGCTGTTTTTACAAAGCCGGGGGAAGATTTTAGCCCTTGGCGCGTTGGTTTTGATAATGATATCGCTAGTGGTTCTATTTAATTTTTTAGGAAAGAGGCATCTTTAATTATCAATTTACAATGATCAATTTTCAAATATAGGAGTAATCCCGAATATACAAATCAAACCCAAATATACGAATATTGCGAAATTTAAAATTCGTATATTAATTTATATTCGTATATTCGGGAATACTCTCCAATTCATTGATCATTGTAAATTGATAATTGATAATTGATAATTGAATATTTATGGATTTCCATAAACTGCAAAAAACTATCGCGGAAATGAAACTGCCCGCCTTTCGGGAAAGCCAGGTTCGGCGCGCCTATTATAATGAACTGGCCGGATCTTGGGACGAGGTAACGGTTTTACCGAAAAATTTGCGCCAGGAATTGGTTGAAAAAATCATCTGGGACAGCCTCGCCCCGGTAAAGGAAGTAAGGGGCGGAGAGGATGTTGTTAAAGCGCTTTTTAGCACGGAAGACGGATGGAAGATTGAGAGCGTCTTAATCCGGCACGCCGACGGACGGAATACGGTTTGCGTTTCCTCGCAGGCCGGCTGTCCCTTAGGCTGTATTTTTTGCGCCACCGGGCAGGGCGGATATAAAAGAAATTTAGAAGCCCATGAGATCGCGGAACAGGCAATCTATTTTGCCCGGATGCTAAAAAATAAACCCCCTCTCAATCTCCCCCTTTTGAAGGGGGAGAAAATTGAACCCATGGGTGATAAAATAACTAATATAGTTTTCATGGGCATGGGTGAACCAATGCTCAATTACGACAATGTTCTCGCGGCCGTAAAAATATTTAACGATAAAGAAGGATTGAATTTGGGCGCGCGCCGGATTTCAGTTTCCACCATCGGCATAACCGAGGGCATCCGGAAGCTTATGAAAGAAAACTTGCAGGTAAATCTGGCCCTGTCGCTTCACGCGCCGAATGACAAACTGCGGGACGAGCTCTGCCCGGTCAATAAAAAATACCCGGTTAAAAAAATCCTTTCCGCCGTTGACGATTACATTGAAAAAACTAACCGGCGGGTGATGATAGAATATATCATGTTGGAAAAAATCAATGATTTTCCCGAGCAGGCGCGCGAATTGGCCGAGCTCTTAAAGGGCCGGAGGCTTTGTTATGTCAACCTGATTGTTTATAACAAGGCGATAACTCTTGATAAAAAACTAAAGCTCAGCCCGAGTTCCCGGGAACGCGTCCAGGAATTTAAAGCCATCTTAGAAAAAAATAATATCACCGTTACGATCCGCAAAGAATTCGGCGGCGCTATCTGGGCCGCCTGCGGGATGCTGAAAGCGCTGGATAAAATTTGATTTTTGCTTTAAAATAAGCTATAATATTATTATGTATAATTGGTCAGTTGACACAACCGAATTAAAAAAAGATAAGAATCAATACGCGGTCTGGCGGCTGGAGCAGATGGTTAACTTCGGTTTGGGCGGGAAAAAAGTAAAACGCAAAGAACTGAAAAAATACTGGAAAGTGATTAGTCTTGATCCCCTAAAAAGGAAATATCTGAAAATGCTTTTATGGCCGGAACAATCTTAAGCCTGAATCAAATCAAGATTCTTGAGACAGTGAGCGGCGATGACGAAATTTGCCGGAGTTTTTACCTTCTATCAAAAACCTCGTTCAAGGGATTTTATTGACCTCTATTTGATTATAAAAAAAACCGGCTGGAAAATTGACGGTCTGGTAAAAAGCGCCAAGGTTAAATTTGACTGGCACGTTGATTACTTGCAGCTGGGTAGCCGATTTATGCTCGCTCCGGCAGCAAAGGATTATCCGCGGATGATTTTAAAAATAAAAAACGAAGACTGGCAAAATTTTTTTATAGAACAGGCGAAAAGTTTTAAAGGAAAAATAATAATATAATTTTAACCGTTCTTTCCGGCAGTTTTAGAATTAATTTTTCCTTAACAGATCTAATGCTATAATCTTAAAAGGATTGGCGTTGGATAGTTGTAGCAGATTTTTTTGTATTTAAACGCCTTGATCTTTTTAAAAAAGCGCCCGACCTTGACAAAAAGGCCGTTTTTTGTTAGGGTAAAGGGTCGTGTTTTGATATTTTTTCGGTAATTTTACCGTTATTTTTTTAAATAATTGGAAGTTTTTTCGGCTCTTTTTCAAAAGAATCCCTAACCCGAGGCATTGCCTCAGAGAGGAACGGAAGCGTGAGCTTAGTGAAAGAAGCGACGATGGCAAGAGGAATAGCGGTTGAGATGCCTGCTTACAAAGAGGCGACTCCCGCTAAAGTTGATGTGAACATCAGGCGCGCAGTGGACAGCCTGGAATCGGGACGACGGTGGACATACGTCGTTGTTGAGATGCTTGTCTATTTACTTTTTCCCCTTCTCGTCGGCTGTGGGTTGGCCTTGTTTTTCCCAGGTCATTGGTTTTTGTGCGCCTTGACCGGCATGCTACTTTTGCTTTGGCCATTCCTAAAAGGAAAGGCCGGGGTAGTTGTGGCTCGTCGAAGGAAGTTGGTTGACCCCAGGCATGGGATCCGTTCGTCGAGTTTCTGGTATGACGGGTTCATGTTTGTTGGTTCACCCGGACTCCGTCAGATCCGACGATACAGTGCCCTCTCAAAATCTTTGGACATGATTTATAACTACTTCGGGCGTTTTGGAGTTCTGCCTGAGGGTATGTCCAAAGACTGGTGGGAAAAATTGACCCCGCTCAAGCCCGTCAACTGGCTGGTTAAGGCATGGACCAGCTTCTGGATCGGCATGCCCATCGCGCAGGATGTCCGGTCGCGACTTAACATTGTTGCCGAGGAGTTTGCTCGGCAGGTAGTTCGGAAATGGGACGAGATTGGCGGCATCCGGCCGGTCAGGGTAGTCGTTTTGGCCGGGGGTACTCTGCAGGACATCATCATCGGGGTATCTCGGGCAAGGGAAATCTGCCCTGAAATTTTGCTCGAAGTGGTTTCGGTCGAGCCGGACGGACTTTTTTCAGTGAAAAGGTTCCGGAAACTCCTTAAGTATTACGGAGTACCCGCCGAATTTTTTCAGTGCGTCATGAAGAAAGTCTCCACCAACCCCGAAAAACGAGCCACGCTTCGTGAGGTGGTTGAAAATGCAGGTCATCGGTTTACTAATTTTGATATGGTGATCTGTATCGGGCTGGGTGACTATATGTATGGGGAAAAAATCTATGACTTTATCCGGATGTTGGATAACGGTGGTGGCACTATCATCACCGCTAACATCACGGACAATTTCGTGGAGCGTTTTTTCCTACACATCTTCATCCAGTGGCCAAGGATGCAATATCTCGCCTTGGCTCAGTATCTCCATGTGCTCGACACAGTTCTTCCTGACCGCAAGGTGTCGATCATTCAAACGCCGCACAGCATCTTCAACATCGCGGTGATTGAGTGATGTTTCTTGCGACAGGGGAGGGACTCGTGGATGGACGCTTTCGGCCCGGGTGTGTTATAATCAACACAGCACCCGGGCCTCATTTTTTTTAAAAGCATGAATTTTTTTGCAATTTCAGCCCTTGTTAATTTTTTTACCAGCCTGATTTTAGGAGTGTTTGTGATTCTTAAAAGCCGAAGCTCCAAGAATTTTAGTTTTTTCGTTTTTTGTTTTTTCGTGGCAGTCTGGAGTCTCGGATACTACTTTTGGCAGATTGCGGACGATGGAATCTCCGCGTTATTTTGGTGCCGGGCTCTAATGGCGTTCGCTATATTTATCCCGGTTTCTTACCTCCACTTTGTTTACGCCTTAGTTGACCTAATAGATAAAAGAAGGAAATTTTTGATTTTTAGTTATGTACTTTTTTCTTTGTTTTTGCTAGGGGATTTTACCCCTTACTTCATCTCTCACGTTGAACCCTTGTTAAAATTTAAATTTTGGCCTATCGCGGGTCCGCTTTATACTTTATTTCTATTGGTGTGGTTTTTTTATGTTGTATATTCCACTTATTTATTATTTGATAAATATAGGAAATCATTGGGTATTATAAGATTGCAAATAAAATATGTAATGCTCGGTATGATTATCGGTTTTGCCGGCGGTTCAACTAATTATTTTTTGTGGTATCGAATACCAATTCTTCCGGTCGCGAATATTTTAGTATCAGTTTATGTAGCATCTATCGCCTACGCCATCATCCGCTACCGGCTGATGGACATCCGGATTGTTGCGCGGCGGATTTTTATTTATTTTGGCGCCGGGGCGTTTACCTACGGCTTTTTTTATTTTACCATCTGGCTTTATAGCCGGGCTTTTGGCGGCATTTTTTCTTCGGGAGCTTACGCGGCCGGACTGGTCGTCGCCCCGGCTTTTGTTTTCGGCTTTTACCGGCTGGATAACGGGCTGAAAAGATTCGCCAACAAGTATTTATTCGCATCGCTCTATAACTATCAGGAAACAATCAATAAACTTACTGATGAACTGAATAATTATATTGACTTAAATAAAGTTATCAGCCTTATCGTGGACACGATTAAAAAAACCATGCAATTGGATCGGGCGGGAGTTCTTCTTGTTAACGCCGAAACCAGGCCGATAAGCTACCAGATCGCCAAAGTCATCGGCTTTAACCGACAAAACGGCATATCGCTTGTTCAGGATAATTTTTTGACCCGGCAGTTGGAAAAAACCCAGAAGCCTCTGGTGCGGGATGAGCTTACGCTTCTTTCCCGGGACGCGAGAATACTCAAAGATAAAAAAAGCATAGAGACTCTGCACGCCCATATGAAAAAAATTGAAGCGTCGCTCTGCCTGCCCCTGATGAGCGGTAAAAAGCTGATCGGCATAATCGTCCTTGGCGCGAAGATTTCCGGCGACGCCTATACGTCGGAAGATCTGGAACTTTTAAACACCCTGTCAAAGCAGGCCGGTATCGCGGTTGAAAACGCGAGGCTCTATAAAAAGATAGAGGATTTTTCGGAAACGCTTCAAGAGAAAGTGGATGAGCAGACAAAAGATATAACCGCGAAAAAAGAAGCGCTGGAGAAAAAAACTAAAGACCTTGAAGAAAATAACGCTTACATGAAAAAACTCCTGGCCATGCGGTCGGAGTTTTTGGATACCGCCTCGCATCAGCTTCGCACTCCGGTTTCAGTAATTAAGGGAATGCTTTCCATGATTTTAGAGGGCGATATGTCAAAGGAAAACATAGATAAATTTATGAAAGCCTCTTTTGAAAAATCCATTAAGCTCGGTGAAATAATCAATGATATATTAAGGGCTTCGGAAACAGAAAGCGAGAAATTTAACCTGAAGTTTGAAAAAGCTGACATTAAGGCTATTTTAGAAAAAATAATTGAAGACAAGAGAATCCTCGCTGATAAAAAAGGCTTAAGTTTTAAGCTCACGGTCGCCGGAAAACTTTCGCCGGTTATGATTGACGAAAAATATATGAGCGAGGCTATTGGCAACCTTATTGACAACTCTATTAAATACACGGTCAAGGGCGGGGTGTTTATTAAGGCCGAGGAAAAAGAAAGGATAATTTTTATAAGAGTGAGCGATACCGGCATCGGCATACCAAAAGAAGACGAGCCAAAACTCTTTGACAAATTCGTCCGGGCGAAAAACGCCGTAAACGCTTACGCCGACGGAACCGGACTCGGACTCTATATCGTAAAAAAGATTGTTACAATGCATAAGGGCGCGAGTATTGAAATAGAATGGACGGAGGAAAACCGGGGCACGACGTTTTTAATAAAATTGCCAGTGGCGTGATTTTTTGTATTTTAATGTATGCCAAACAAGCTGGAAAAATATTTAAAAAAACGCGACTTTAAAAAAACGCCCGAACCAAGGGGCGGAAAAGTTGTCGTTGGTAAAAAAGCTGTTGAAAAGCCAAAGGAGATTGCGAAGAAAAGTGAGGCCGGGAAAAACCGGTTTGTCATCCAGAAACACGACGCTTCGCATCTGCATTATGATTTCCGGCTGGAGATCGGCGGCGCGCTCGCGTCCTGGGCCGTGCCAAAAGAGCCGTCCGAAGACCCGGGCGTAAAACGGTTGGCCGTCCGGGTTGAAGATCATCCGCTTGAATATATGAATTTTAAAGGGGTGATTCCTGAGGGGGAATACGGCGCCGGAACCGTGGAAATCTGGGACAAGGGGAGTTACGCGAATTTGCTTCTCGCGTCAATGGAAACGTCCTTAGAGAAAGGGCATCTGGCCGTGAACTTAAAGGGTCGTAAATTAAAAGGCGGATTCGCCTTAATCCGCCTTCGCCACCCCTCCGCCGGAGGCTCCGGTGGCGCGCAGCAAGGCTACGGCGGACAGGCCCGGTTTAGGAAAGAAAAAGGCAAGGAGCTTTGGCTTTTGGTTAAAATGAGGGATTAATTATTCTTCAGCTTGCCATCTTAATATTGGGGGATTATAGTATAAATGTTTGGTTCTTCTAAGTAGTTCACTCTATAAATTAACATGGATAATTAAAATAACCTTGGTAAATTACCAATTTTCAATGAAGCCCCAAAAAACCCTTACCAAAGTCCTGCGCTTTTCCGGTCGGGAGGTGCCTTGCGTCATAAAAAAAAGCCCGACCGCCAGGCGCTTTTATATTTTCGTGCGCCGGGACGGGAAAATCGTCGGCGTAATCCCGCGGGGCGGAAAACTGGAACAGATTGAATCGTTCATAGAACGGAAAACTTCATGGATTGAAAAAGCGCTTTACCGGGTAGAGCATGACGTCCCGGGGATTTTAGAAAGTTCTTCCAAAGAAGAATTTTTAAAGAAAAAAGACCGGGCGCTTGAACTGGTAAGAGATCGGATCAGGCATTTTAATGACTTCTACAATTTTAAATTCAGCCGGGCGGCCGTGAAAATCCAGAAAAAAAGATGGGGCAGCTGTTCGCGCCAGGGCAGTCTGAATTTTAATTATAAGATTGGCGAACTCTCCGACCGTCTCGCCGATTATTTAGTCGTCCATGAACTTTGCCATCTTAAAGAGATGAATCATTCGGCGCGGTTTTGGGATCTCGTAAAAAAAACAATTCCCGATTACCGGGAACTCCGAAGAGAGTTGAGGAAGATATGAATCTCACAACTCATAACCCATAGCTCATAACTTAAATTTAATATGTAATAGATAATTTAGCGGCTCCGAAAAAATATTGTTGTCTTATAAAAACACCCGCTTTTAGCGGGATGTTTTTTTAGCGGGTTTTTTCTTCGCGGGTTTCGGCGCCGTTATTTTAGCGGCGTTTTTTTTAATGGTTTTTATGCAGTTGGCGCAGACTTTCTGGTTTTTTCCGTCAACTTTCCGGGCCTGCAAATTAATGTACTGCCTTTTTAAAGTCCGGATGTTGGAGTGGGATCGGCTGGCGTCCCGGGTCGTTCCGCGTCCGCAGATGTCGCATGTTCTTGCCATATTTTGATTTGTCATTCTGAGTGAAGTGAAACGAAACGAAGAATCTCGCGGTATTATCACGAGATCCTTCACTACGCTTCGCTTCGTTCAGGATGACGTTACGTAAATTTACTTAATAGGAGCTTAACAGTTTTTGATTAAAATGGCAAGCTGTGATAATATTTTCTTATGAATACTAATTTAATGATTTTTCAGCTGGTAGCGCTTCTTCTGTCCGCTATAATCCACGAATACATGCACGGCTGGACCGCTAACCAGCTCGGAGACGATACGGCAAAATTATCAGGCAGGCTCACCCTAAATCCGCTGGCCCACATTGATATATGGGGCTCGGTCTTAATGCCGGCTTTGATTTTTTTCTCAACCGGCGGGGCTTTTATTTTCGGCTATGCCAAACCCGTGCCTTTTAACCCTTACAATCTTCGCGACCGGAAATATGGATCGGCTAAAGTCGCCCTGGCCGGCCCGCTTTCCAACCTGTTTCTAGCCGCCCTTTTCGGCCTGATTTTAAGAGTTGTTAGCGCCGGCGTTATATCGCTTAGTCTTTCCGCTGTCCAGCTAATCCAGATTGTCGTCTATATTAATCTCCTCCTCGCCGTCTTTAATTCGCTTCCCATTCCGCCGCTGGACGGCTCAAAAATTATCATGCCTTTTCTTCCGGCTGGCGCGGAAAGGGTTTTGGTCGGATTAGAACGCTACGGCATGTTTCTGGTTTTAATTTTCGTCCTCTTCGGCTTTCCGCTAATCATTCCGATAATTGATTTTCTCTTTAAGCTGATAGCGGGCTGACAGGCGAAAATCTCTACTGCCGCTTGACTTCTTCTTTCAATTTTGTTAAATTATTCATACACATGACGGCTCCTTTCGGGGCTCTGTTTTTAGTATTTTAATTAGGGCATGGGGTGTAGCGTTTAGGAAGCTGGCGCTTTCAGAAAACCTATACGCTAAACCCTATATCCTATTACGCTAAATTAATTATGCCTACCGTAAACCAATTGGTCCGCCAAGGACGAAAACAAATCAAATCAAAAAGCAAGTCTCCGGCTTTGCAGTCCACTCTTGATACCCTGCATAAACGCCGAACTGACCTGCCTAAGGGGTCAGCTTTTAAAAGAGGCGTCTGCGTAAAAGTAACGACAACCACCCCGAAAAAACCAAACTCGGCTCTCCGAAAAATCGCCAGGGTGAGGCTTTCAAACGGCATGGAAGTTACCGCTTATATCCCGGGAATCGGCCATAACCTCCAGGAGCACTCAATCGTTTTAATAAAAGGTGGAAAAACCAAAGATTTGCCGGGCGTCCGTTACAAAGTCGTCCGCGGAGTTTACGATGCTCAGGGCGTAGCCAGCCGAAAGCAGAGCCGGTCAAAGTATGGAGCTAAGAAAGAGAAAGCTAAAAAATGAATTATGAATAATGAATTATGAATAATGAATCAAGAATATTCTATTCATAATTTACTTATAAATATGCGCGGCAAACCAGCACCAAAAAGAATAATTGAAGGGGATTTAAAATACAACGATGTTGACATCGCCAAATTCATCAATTACCTGATGATTGAAGGCAAGAAATCCATCGCCGAAAAGGTTGTTTACGGCGCTTTTGACATTGTTAAAGACAAAACCAAGCAGGATCCGCGCCACGTCTTTAACCGCGCCCTGAAAGCAGTTTCTCCGCTTTTGGAAGTCCGTGGAAAAAGGGTCGGCGGCGCTAACTTCCAGGTGCCTTTCCAGGTGCGCGGCAAACGCCGTTTTGCCCTCGGTTGCCGCTGGCTTATTGACTCGGCTGATAAAAAGAAAGGCGGCGCCATGGCTGAAAAGCTCGCCGATGAAATAATTGCCGCCATGAATGGCGAAGGCGCGGCCGTGAAAAAACGTGAAGACGTGCACCGCATGGCCGAAGCCAACAAAGCTTTTGCCCATTTCGCGAGATAAACTTATTACATTATCATTTAATAGGTACTATTTTATTATGCCGAGAGAATACTCAATAGAAAAAACAAGAAACATCGGGATTATCGCTCATATTGACGCCGGAAAAACCACCGTTACCGAACGGGTGCTTTTTTATACCGGTAAGAAACATAAAATCGGCGAAGTGCACGAAGGCGCGGCCGAGATGGACTGGATGGAACAGGAACAGGAGCGGGGAATAACGATTACCTCCGCCGCGACGACCTGTTTTTGGAAAGACTGCCGGATTAATATTATTGATACTCCCGGACACGTGGACTTTACCGCCGAGGTAGAGCGCTCTTTGCGCGTCTTAGACGGCGGCGTGGTAATTTTTGACGGTGTGGCTGGAGTAGAGCCGCAATCGGAAACCGTCTGGCATCAGGCTGACAAATACAACGTGCCTCGCATTTGTTTTATCAATAAACTGGATCGCATGGGCGCCGATTTTTATAAAGACGTGGCGTCAATCCATGACCGGTTAACAAAAAACGCTTATCCGGTACAGCTTCCGATCGGCCAGGAAGCGGATTTTAAAGGAATTATTGATTTGTTTGAAAGAAAAGCCAGGATTTATCTGGACGACTTAGGAACCAAAGTAGAAGATATTGATATACCCGAGGAAATGAAGGATAAAGCGGAAGAATATCGAGCCAAGCTGGTTGAAGCCATTGTTGAAGACAATGAAGAGTTAATGAATAAATATCTGGCTGGCGAAGAAATCGTTATCGCTGATCTAAAAAAAGAATTGAGAAAGGCCGTGATCGCGGGAAAGATCGTGCCGGTTTTCTGCGGATCAGCTTTAAAGAATAAAGGCGTCCAATATATGCTGGATGCCGTTGTTGATTATCTTCCGGCGCCGACCGATCTTCCTCCGATTGAAGGATTTAATCCGAATAATCCGGAAGAAAAGATTATGGTAAAATACAGCGACTCGGAGAAGTTCGCGGCCTTGGCTTTCAAAATCGCCACCGATCCTTTCGTCGGAAAATTGACCTTTATCCGGGTTTACGGCGGAATTTTAAAGTCCGGCTCTTACGTTTTAAACGCGACGAACGGCGTGAAAGAAAGAATCGGCCGCATAGTCAGGATGCACGCGAACCACAGAGAAGAAGTCGGCGAAGTTTATTCCGGGGAAATAGCGGCGGTAATCGGTTTAAAAGAAACCACGACCGGCAATACACTCTGCGATGAAAACCGGCCGGTGGTTTTAGAATCAATAACTTTTCCTGAACCAGTTATTTCTATCGCTGTTGAACCGAAAACCAAAGCTGACCAGGAAAAAATGGGCATGGCTCTCGCTAAACTAGCCGAAGAAGATCCGACCTTCCGAGTGAAATCCGATGAAGAAATCAACCAGACGATTATTTCCGGCATGGGCGAACTGCATTTGGATATTATTATTGACCGGATGAAGCGCGAATTTAATGTTGAAGCCAACGTCGGCAATCCTCAAGTAGCTTACCGCGAAACAATTAAAAAATCCGCCGAAGCCGAAGGAAAATATATTAAGCAGTCGGGAGGCCGCGGACAATACGGCCATTGCTGGTTGCGCGTTGAACCGAACGAAGCCGGTAAGGGTTATGAATTTTTGGACGAAGTAAAAGGCGGCAGTATCCCGAGAGAATTTATCACTCCGATTAACAAAGGCGTTAAAGAAGCGATGGATAAAGGTGTTTTAGCCGGTTATCCTTTAATTGATATAAAGGCCGCGGTTTACGACGGATCTTATCATGACGTTGACTCTAACGAAGCGGCTTTTAAAATCGCCGGTTCTATGGCTTTTCAGGAAGCGGTAAAAAGAGCTTCGCCAATATTATTGGAACCGATCATGAAAGTTGACGTTATTACTCCGGAGCAATTCATGGGCGACGTTATCGGCGACCTTAATTCAAAACGCGGCCAGATTGAAGAAATGGGCGACCGCGGACAGGTCAAAGTCGTATCAGCCAAAGTGCCTTTAGCGCAGATGTTTGGTTACGCCACCCAGCTTAGATCCATGACCCAGGGAAGGGCGAGCTATTCAATGGAATTTCTTCATTACGCCGAAGTGCCGAATAACGTAGCTTTGGAAATTATTGAGAAGAGGAAGAAATAGATAGACGCGCCTCACCCCGACCCCTCTCCATCCTGAATACTCGGGACAGAGAGGGGAGATGGAAAAATATTTTGTCTTTTTTAAAGACGTTCCGGAAAACCGGGACGTTTTTTAATCGCATTAATAACGCGAGCCCTTGACGCTAAATTTTTTTTACTATAAAATAAAAGAAGATTTGAAAAGCTCTAAGAAGAGTAATTTTTAGGACTTTTAAAATATGCAAAACCAACTCCAAAGGGCGATGGAAATCGCGAAAAAAACCGGTGACCGGCTGATTGTTTTTGACAACGCGAAATCGTCTGATCCGTACGTGGTTTTATGTCTGGATGAGTATGAAAGGCTCGCGATAAAAAGGGCGGATGTTCGGGGATTGACAGAAGATGAATTACTTGATAAAATAAATCGCGATATTGCTGTTTGGAAAAGCGAACGGGAATTTTTTAACGAATACCTGAAAAGGGAAGATTATGAAGCTGATTATGCCGATGAAGCGGAAGATGATGAATGTGAAGATGAAGAGCTTGAAGAGGAGCTTTATTTTGAGCCTGAAGAGTATAAGTTATACGAAAGAGCCCGGGAATACGAAGCAAAAAGCGCTCTAGCGGATTTATCCGGCAATATGGCCGGCGGAAGAAAAGAGAACAGGGAGGGTAGAGAGGCTCCTCGGGATGGATTATCTTTCGCAGCCCCTTTTTCCGAACCCGCGGCGGATGAGTCCTCCTATGCCTCTCTTTCGCGTGAAGCTTCGGAAGAGTGCAGTAAGGCTACGGAGGATGAACCGAAAAAATGGAATATTCCGATTGACCGGAAAAAGGCGGCGGACGAAGTGATTGGAGAAGGACGGAATTATCTAGAAGAGATCGGTTATTAGTAAAATTATTTAAGTTTAATTTAATATTTAGAAATTTTAATTACATCGGCTGGTTCCTCCAAGGGAAAAAACTCATAGGGATCTACGAATGCCGGGTGCCGGTAGCGGATATAAAAATTCGCCAGCCGCCAATCGTAATTCGTTAATCCCCGTGGGGCCGGAACAAAAGTTACTATGGCAGAAAAATTTAATCGCGCAAAGCCACATGTAAATGTCGGAACCATCGGCCACGTTGACCATGGCAAAACGACCCTGACGGCCGCTATTTTGAACGTAATGGCTGCCAAAGGATTCCAGGCCACTAAAAGATCAGTGGATCAGATTGACTCGGCTCCGGAAGAAAAAGCCCGCGGCATCACTATCGCCACCGCCCACGTGGAATATGAATCGGAGAAACGGCACTACGCCCACGTTGACTGCCCGGGACACGCCGATTATGTAAAGAACATGATTACCGGCGCCGCCCAGATGGACGGAGCAATTTTGGTTGTTGCCGCGACTGACGGGCCTATGCCTCAGACCAGGGAACATATTATCCTTGCCCGGCAGGTAGGCGTGCCTTCAATCGTAGTATTTTTAAACAAATGCGACATGGTTGAAGATAAGGATTTGATTGACCTCGTTGAAGAAGAAATCCGCGACTTGCTTAAAAAATACGAATTCCCGGGCGACACCACCCCGGTGATCCGCGGTTCGGCTTTGAAAGCTTTGGAAAATCCAACCGGCGATGAAGCCCAGCCGATTCTTGATTTGATCAAATCCCTTGATGAATTTATTTCTGAGCCGGTAAGAGACACCGAAAAACCGTTTCTCATGCCGATTGAAGATATTTTCTCCATTGAAGGCCGCGGTACTGTTGTTACAGGAAGGATTGAAAGAGGAATTATTAAAGTGAACGAAGAAGTGGAAATCGTCGGTCTTGGTCCGACAATGAAGACCGTCGTAACCGGAGTTGAAATGTTTAATAAACAGCTGGACGAGGGTCGGGCCGGAGACAACGCCGGACTGCTCCTTCGCGGCACGAAAAAAGATGAAGTGGAAAGAGGCCAGGTGCTCGCCAAGACGGGAACCGTAACTCCGCACACCGAATTTGACGGCGAAATTTACGTTTTATCCAAAGAAGAAGGCGGACGCCACAAGCCGTTTTTTAAAGGTTACAAGCCGCAATTCTATATCCGGACTACTGACGTAACCGGAGAAATTGAACTTCCGGAAGGAACCGAAATGGTAATGCCCGGCGACACCGTTAACCTGAAAGTTAAACTTATCGCCCCGATCGCTCTTGAAGAAAAACAGCGGTTCGCTATCCGCGAAGGCGGCCGGACTGTTGGCGCCGGAGTAGTGACAAAAATTATCAAGTAAGTACTTTTTGCCCTGTCCAGCTCCATCCCGGAGTCTCGGGACTGGACGGGGTTTAAGTGTTTATTTATTAATCCCATATCCCATATCTCATATCTCATATCCTGATTTTTAAGGTACACTGAGATTTGAGATGCGAGATATGAGTTATGAGAAATTGTGTCCGCAACTAAAATCAAACCAGAAGAAAAGAAAGCGAGTCCCAAATCTGCCCGACCGGCAGACAAGCAGGATGAAAAGCCGAAAATCAGGATCAAGGTAAAAGCCTTTGACCATAAGATTATTGACGACTCGGCGCGGACGATTATTGAAACAGCCGAACGGAGCGGAGCGAAAACTTTCGGCCCCATCCCATTGCCGGTGGAAAAGAAAAAATACACGGTTAACCGGTCAACGTTCGTCCATAAAGATTCCCGCGACCAGTTTGAAATGAGAATCCATAAAAGACTGATTGATATAATTGAACCGACGGCCGCGACTATTGAGTCGCTGTCCAACCTGACCCTGCCGGCCGGAGTGGATGTGGAAATAAAAATGTAATAATACAAATTACAAATTTTGCACAAATTGATTTTTACATAATAAAGCCGCTTTAATAATTATTGCAACTCCCTTTTTAACTCAAGCCGCCTTTTTGCGGCTGGATGCCTCGCTCTTGAGATAGTTCCCTCGCCTCACGGCTCGGGATGCCTCGCTCACGCGCTCGGCACTTGAATTATCCAGGGAAAGTGCTATAATGATTAAATCCCGGCGAAAGAGGAGAATTAATTTTTTCCAAAAGAGTCTAAAACACTAGTAAAAACGGCGCAGTTATAATGCTGGTTTTTTGTGTTAAGACCGGCTTTTTTGTTTCTCCACAAATCAACAAATCTGTTACAAATATTTGTAGATTTGTGGGATAATAAAGTCGTTTATAGTGTTTTATGAAATTTATACTAGGAAAAAAATTAGACATGACTCAGGTTTGGAAAGGGGACGCGGTTATCGGCGTTACCCGGGTTCAGGCCGGGCCATGCCTCGTGACCCAGGTTAAAGAAGCGGAAAACGACGGCTACAAGGCAGTGCAGGTCGGCTATGGGGAAAAGAAAGAAAAGAATATCGCCAAGCCGCAATTAGGGCACCTAAAAAAAGCCGGTCGGCTTTTAGGACAGAAAAAAAAGACCGAGATAAGATATATCCGCGAATTCCGGCTGGATAAAAATGGCAGGAACGAAACCGCCGAAGTTAAAGCCGGGGATATAATTGATGTTACAACGTTTGAGCCCGGCGACGTTATTAAAATAACCGGCGTTTCTAAGGGCAAAGGTTTTCAGGGCGTGGTAAAACGGCACGGATTTTCCGGACAGAAAAAAACCCACGGCAATAAAGACCAGTTAAGGATGCCAGGCTCTATCGGAGCGACCGGACCGGCTCATGTTTTTAAAGGCATGCGGATGGGCGGCCACATGGGCAACGCGAAAAGCACGACTACTAACCTGGAAGTCGTTGAAATTGACAAAGAAAATAATATTTTATTGATAAAAGGATCGGTTCCGGGCGCGAGGAACAGCTTAGTGGAGATTTCCGGCCCCGGAGAACTGAAAGTTGCCTCTGCCGAAGCAGTCGTAAAAGAAACGCCGACGGAAGCGAAGGCCGAAGAAAAAATGGAAAAAGCCGAAACAGCGCCAGAAGTCGTTGCCGAAATACCGGTAGAAGAAAAAATAAACGAACCGGAAAAAGTAATTGCGGAAGTTAAAGAAGACAAAACCGAAAAATAATATGTCAATTAAGATAAAAGTCTACAATCAGGAAGGGCTGGAAACTGGAGAAAAAGTTTTATCCGAGAAAATTTTCGCCGTGCCGGCTAATGAAGAATTGATCCGGCAGGTGGTTGTTTCCCTCATGGCCAATAAAAGGAAAGTCATAGCCCATACTAAGACCCGGTCTAACGTCAGAGGCGGAGGAAGAAAGCCCTGGAAACAAAAAGGAACTGGAAGAGCCCGCGCCGGAACTATCCGTTCGCCTTTATGGATCGGCGGCGGCGTTGTTTTTGGACCGCTTAAGGAAAGGAATTTTAAGATGAAGATTAATAAAAAGATGAACCAGAAAGCGATCTTCATGGCGATTTCCGACCGGGTAAAAAATGACAGCCTGGTTTTACTGGACAGCGTAAGCATTGATGAATATAAAACGAAAAAATTTGAAGAGATAATAAATAAGATAACAGATAACAGAAAACAGATAACAGAAAACGCCGGCGAGGTTAAGAAAAAGAAAAGAAGTGTTTTAATGATCCTGGAAAAAAGCGACGGAAAAACAATCCGGTCGGGAAAAAATCTTTCCGGCGTGGAAATAATTAATCTGGACAATATTAATCTTTTAGATTTGTTGAAATACAGGGAACTCGTCCTTACGGTCGGAGCGGCGGAAAAGCTGGAAGAAAGATACAAAAAAATTAAAAATTAAGAATTTAGAATATAGAATTTTGTATGACTGCGTTGTTCGGGAAAAAAGAAGAAGATGGAGCCAAGGCAAAAAAAACTGTTTCTAAGACAGCCGGAGTTAAGGCTGGAGAAAAAGCGACCCAGACTGAAAAGAAAAGCATGAAAGAGCTGTATTCCGGAACCGGCGCCAAACCGGCAGCCGCGAAAAAAACCAAAGGAGCTTTAACGGCCGGAACCGGAGAAAAGAAAGTTTACGGCAGGGCTTATCGGGTTTTAATAAAGCCGCTGGTAACGGAAAAAGCTTCAGTATTAAGTTCGCTGAACAAATATAATTTTTCCGTTTCTCCGGACGCGAACCGGATTGAAGTCGCCAAAGCGATTCACGAGGTTTACGGAATCAAGCCGGTGAAAGTTAATATTATTAATAATAAAGGAAAAAAAGTCCGCTACGGCAAAACCAAAGGGACGAGAAAAGACTGGAAAAAAGCCGTTGTTACCCTGCCGGCGGGCAAGAGTATTAATGTTTACGAAGGAGTCTAGAAATTTTCAATTTTCAATTGTCAATTGTCAATTGAAAATCGTCAATTGAAATATGGCAGTAATCAAAGTAAAACCAACCACCCCGGGACGCCGTCAGATGACTTATGACGATTTTTCCGATATTACTAAAACCGAACCGGAAAAAAGGCTCGTTATTTTCAGAAAGCAGAAAAGCGGTCGCAACTCGCAGGGAAAAATCACCGTCCGCCATCGGGGCGGCGGAGCGCGGCGCTATGTCAGGATTGTTGACTTTAAAAGGGATAAGTTTGATATACCGGCCAAAGTGGCGGCGATTGAATACGATCCGAGTCGTGGAGCGCGGCTGGCGCTTCTCCATTACGCCGACGGGGAAAAAAGATATATTATTGCCCCGGTCGGACTGGAAGTCGGAGTGTCTATCATGAGTTCAAAGAAAGAATTGCCGGTAAAGCCGGGTAATACCATGCCTTTGGAATACATGCCGGCCGGAATTTTTGTCCATAACGTTGAATTACAGCCGGGACAGGGAGCGAAATTAGCCCGGGGGGCGGGAAACGCAATTTCCATCATGGGTATCCTTGGCAAATACGCCCAGCTCCGGTTGCCGTCAAAAGAAGTCAGGCTCGTAAAAAAAGAATGCCTTTCAACGGTCGGCCAGGTTTCCAATCCAGAGCATAATAATATCAATTACGGAAAAGCCGGAAGAAGGAGATATTTAGGATTCCGCCCGACTGTCCGCGGATCGGCCATGAACCCGGTTGACCACCCGCACGGAGGAGGAGAAGGTAATCAGCCGATCGGCCTCCGGCACCCGAAGACGCCCTGGGGTAAACCGGCTTTAGGCGTCAGAACGAGGAATAAGAAAAAATCATCAAGCAGATTAATAATAAAGAGAAGAGGAAAAAAGAGATAAAATTATGTCAAGAAGTCTAAAAAAAGGACCCTACGTAAATCCAAGGATATTAAAGAAGGTAATGAACCTGAAACCCGGCGACAAGACCATTATTAAGGTTTGGGATCGGTCTTGCGTTATTACGCCTGAAATGGTAGGATTTACTATCGGGGTGCATAACGGAAAACAGCATGTGCCCGTTTTTATTACCGAAAATATGGTCGGGCATAAGCTGGGTGAGTTTTCTCCGACAAGAAAATTCGTAAGTCACGGAGGAAAAATCGCCAAAGAACAGGCCAAAGCCGCCCCGGCTAAATAAGCCAAAGCGCAGTGTCATGAAGCCTGTTTTTCTGCTTCATGCGCGCATTTTCAAACTATAAGCCAATAACATGGAAGTAACAGCCAATTTAAACAATTTAAAGATAGCGCCGAGGAAAGTCCGTCTCGTTATTGATGTTGTCCGCGGAATGGAAGTGAATAAGGCTTTAACTCAGCTGCAATTCATTAATAAGGAAGCGCGGAAACCGGTGATGAAACTGATTAGTTCGGCTGTTGCGAATTCGGTCCATAATTTTGACCTGGACAAAAATAACTTGTTTATTAAAAAAGCGACGGTTGACGGCGGGGCGGTTTTAAAGCGCTGGATGCCCAAAGCCCACGGCCGAGCCACCCCGATCCGGAAGAGGACCAGCCATATTACTTTGGTGCTGGCTGAAATTGTTGAGAGCGGAAAGAAAGCGCCGAAAAAGACGGAAGTCGCGGCGCCGATAAAACTCGGGGATATTTCAAAATCGGGAAGCATGCCTAAAGAAGATGAAGGAATTAAGATAAAAAAGAAGAACGAAGACCGGAAACTTCCGTCCGCTGCCAAACTGCCGGAGGACAAGGGAAAGAAAATCGTTGACCCGAGAGGCGAAGGAAAGGGTAAGCACGTCCGGATTGAAGGCGCTTCGGAAAAAGGCTTCATCGGCAAAGTGTTCAGACGAAAAAGCGGCTAAAATAACCAAGTCAAAAAGTCAAAGAGTCCAGGAGTCAAAAAGTAAGTTGGCTTTGGACTAGGGACTTTGGACTATGAGACTAATAACATGGGACAGAAAGTAAATCCAAAAGCATTAAGAACTGGAGTAATTACGGGATGGCCATCCCGCTGGTTTTCGGACGACAAAAAGCAATTCATAAAAAATCTTGAAGAAGACGTAAAGACGCGGAAATTTTTAACCCGGGAATTTCGGGAAGCCGGAGTAGATAAGGTGGAAATTGAGAGGAGCGCCAATAAAGTCGTTATTAATATCCATACCGCTAAACCGGGCATAATTATCGGCCGGAGCGGAAAAGGGATAGAAGACCTGAAAGCCAAAATTCATAAAAAATTTCTTTGCCATAACCGTCCGGGTGATATTAATATTAACGTTTTTGAAGTTGATCGGCCAAGCCTGTCCTCCAACATCATTGTCCAGCAGATTGCGGCTGATCTTGAAAAGAGAGTCGCTTTCCGGAGAACTATGAAGCAGGCCATCCAACGAGTGGAAAGAGCCGGAAGCCTCGGCGTTAAAATAATGGTTAAAGGAAGATTAAACGGCGCTGAAATCGCCCGCGAGGAGAAATTGTCTTCCGGCAGTATTCCACTCCATACGATAAGGGCTGATATAAATTATTCACGGGGCACCGCTTTTACTACCTACGGGGCGATCGGAATCAAAGTCTGGATCTACCGCGGCGAAGTATTCGCGGCCGACAACAACGGAAAAGGCGAAATAGTAGGCAGAAGAAAAAAATAATATGTTAATGCCAAAAAGAACAAAATTCAGGAAAATGATGAAAGGCAAGCGGGGCGGGAAAGCCACGAGACTTATTAATGTAAGCTACGGAAGCTATGGATTAAAAAGCCTGGAAAATTGCTGGGTTTCCTCAAAGCAGATTGAAGCGGCCCGGAGAGTAATTACCCGTTATACTAAAAAAGGCGGAAAAATCTGGATTCGGATTTTTCCCGATAAACCGGTTACGGCCAAGGGCGGAGAAATGCCTATGGGAAAAGGCAAGGGCGGAGTTGACCATTATGTCGCCGTCGTAAAGCCCGGCATGGTCATGTTTGAAATGGAAGGCATTGCGGAAGGCCAGGCGCGCGAAGCCATGGAAATGGCCGCCTATAAGCTGCCGGTTAAATGCAAGTTCGTAACGAAATAAGATACCAAAGAAAATACGCATATGGAGATGAAAGAAATAAAAAATAAAAGTCAGGCCGAACTTAACAGGTTGCTTAGCGAATTCCGCGATAAATTACGGGATTTGAGGTTTAAGGACGCTTCAAAACAGCTGAAGAACGTCCGCGACATAAGGAAAGTCCGGCAGGATATAGCGAGAATCATGACTGTTTTGAATAGCAATAAATAACCATTGTATGAATAACGATAAAACGAAAAAAGAAAAAAAATCCAGAAAATTCAGCGGAGTGGTCGTATCCGACAAAATGGATAAAACCATTGTCGTCAGAATTGACCGGACCCGCGTTCATCCGCGCTATAAGAAAAGATACGTCGTATCCGAAAAGTATAAAGTTCATGACGAGAAAAACCAGTTTAAAGAAGATGACCGGGTTGAATTCGTTGAGTGCCGGCCGCTGTCAAAGGACAAGCGGTGGAAAGTGGTTTATAATAGTCAAGAAGTCAAATAGTCAAAGAGTCTGATAGTCAAGAAGTCCAAAGTCAGATTAAGAGCGACTTTTTGACTCCGGACTATCGGACTAAATTTATGATACAAGTGCAGTCAAAAATTAAAGTAGCGGATAACACGGGAGCGAAAGTCGTGATGTGCATCCGCGTGCTCGCCGGCTATAAGCGGCGCTACGCGGGAGTCGGCGACATGATTACCGCCGCCGTAAAGGAAGCCGCTCCGCACGCCCCGATAAAAAAAGGGGACGTTGTCCACTGCGTTATTGTCCGGACGAAAAAAGAGATCCGCCGCAAAGACGGAAGCTATCTTCGGTTCGGTGAGAACGCCTGTGTAGTAATTGACAAAGCGAAAAAAGAGCCCAAAGGCACCCGCGTTTTCGGCCCGGTAGCGAGAGAAATAAGGAAAGCCGGCTACGTGAAGATTGCTTCCCTGGCTCCGGAAGTGTTGTGATTCCCATAACTCATAACCCATGTGCGGGTTGAGAGTTACGGGTTATGAGAATATTATGAATATCAAAAAAGGCGACACCCGCTTTCGCTAAAAGCTTCGGCGGGCAAGAGGTAAAAATTTTTACAGAGAAAATAAATATGAATATTAAGAAAGGTGACAAAGTTAAGATATTGACCGGAAAAGATAAGGGCAAGACCGGAAAGGTTCTGCAGGTTTTTTTGTCCCGGGAACGGGCGAGCGTGGAAGGCATAAACCTTCTTATAAAGCATTTGCGCCCGAGGAAGCAGGGGGAAACCGGCCAGCGGATTGAATTTCCCGCCCCGCTGAATGTTTCAAACTTGATGGTCGTCTGCCCTAAATGCGGCAAACCGGCCCGGGTCGGCCATAAAATAACCGTATCGCCGGACGGCAAGAAAAAGAAATTCAGGGTTTGCAAGAAATGCGACGGAATAATTGAATAATATGAGATTACAAGAAAAATACAAAAAAGAAATACTACCTAAGCTGAAAGAGAAATTCGGCTATAAGAATGCAATGCAAGCGCCCCGGATTACGAAGGTGGCGATTAACGTCGGCGTGGGAAGAAACGCGAAAGAAAAAGCCTATATTGACGAGGTGGTAAAAAGCGTAGGGAGAATCGCCGGCCAGAAACCGGTAGAGACTAAAGCCAAAAAATCCATAGCGACTTTTAAGGTAAGGCAGGGAATGATTGTCGGAGTGGCGGTTACGCTTCGCGGTCGGAGGATGTATGATTTTTTGGAAAAGCTCGTAAACATCTCTTTTCCCCGCGTCCGCGATTTCAGAGGAATCAGCCAAAGCCAGGTTGACCGGACCGGAAATCTTTCCGTCGGCTTTCGCGAGCATATAGTTTTTCCCGAAATCCGCGCCGATGAAGTTGATAATGTTCACGGGCTGGAAATTTGCGTCGCCACGACCGCCAAAACCAGGGATGAAGGTCTTTATTTGTTAAAATTAATGGGATTTCCCTTTAAGGAAGAAACAAAAAAATAATATGGCAAGAACCGCGATGATTGCAAAATCAAAGAAGAACCCAAAGTTCACCACCCGCAAAGTGAACCGTTGCTGGCGTTGCGGACGGAACCGGGCGTATATGCGGGATTTTAACCTTTGCCGGATATGTTTTAGGGAATTGGCGACGCAAGGCAGTATTCCGGGAGTAAGGAAATCGTCATGGTAAACCCCGCGCAGAAGCTTAGGATTATAAATAGTAATAAATGTAAATATAGAAATAAATAAATATGACAGATCCAATCGCCGACATGCTAACCAGGGTAAGGAACGCCCTCGCCGTCCGGAAGGAAGAGGTGGTTTTGCCTATGAGCAAAATGAAACTGAAGATTGCCAAAATTCTTGAAAGCGACGGATGGATTGAAAAAGCGGAAGAAGTTTCCGGCCGGGCGGGAAAAGAAAAATCAAAATTTAAGGAATTAAGAATATTATTGAAATATAAAGGCGGAAAACCGGCCATCAGCTCAATTAAAAGGATTTCCCGGCCGGGACTCCGGATTTACGTAAAGAAAAGTGAATTACCGAGAGTTTTAAATAATCTTGGGATAGCGATTATTTCCACCCCCGGCGGCCTGATGACCAACCTGGAAGCGAAAAAGAAGGGTCTCGGAGGGGAAGTGATCTGCGAAATATATTAAGAATTATTATGTCTAGACTAGGAAAATTGCCAATTGAAATACCGGCCGGAACCCAAGTAAAAATTGAGAACGGCTTAATAACGGTCAAAGGTCCCAAAGGGGAGCTAAAAGAAAAAACCATTGACCGGGTTATTTTAGAATTGGGTGAAAAAGAAATAAAACTGAGCGTTAAAAATCCGGAGGATAAAACTGAGCGGTCGCTTTGGGGGATGTTTCGCGGCATCGTTAATAACATGGTCACCGGAGTGAATAAAGGTTTTGAAAAGAAGCTTGAAATTTCAGGCGTCGGCTACCGCGCCGCGGTTTCCGGCAACAAACTGGTTTTAAACGCCGGCTATTCCCATCCAGTGAATTTCCAGCTCCCCGAAGGGGTAACCGCCAAAGTTGAAGGCAATGCCATTATATTAAATGGAATCAATAAATACCTGGTCGGAGAGGCCGCGGCCAGGATTAGGAAAGTCCGGCCGCCCGAACCCTATAAAGGCAAAGGCATTAAATATTCGGACGAGACGATTAGGAGAAAAGCCGGTAAGACCGCGGCGAAGTAATTTATGAATTATGAATTAAGAATTATGAATTAAGGAAAGTTTTAAAAGTTTTACTTGAGTATCCTTAATTTTTGATGTCATATTATTATGTCGCGAATTTATTCCAAACAATTAAAAAGAGAACGAAGGCGGAAAAAAATCCGGGCTAAAGTTAGCGGCACGGCCGAGCGTCCGAGGCTTTCGGTTTTTAAATCCAACAAGGGCATGTATTTGCAATTGATTGACGATGTTTCCGGAAAGACCCTGGCGAGCGCTAGAACCGGAGAATTGAAAGATGCCAAGGGCAAGAAGGCTGATATTAGTTTTGAGCTAGGAAAGATGCTCGCCGGAAAAGCCGCGGAAAAAGGGATTAAAGGAATAGTTTTTGACCGGGGCGGCTATAAATTCCACGGCCGGGTAAAAGCGGCGGCCGACGGCGCCAAAGAAGGCGGACTAATATTTTAGATAATCCACAAATCAACAAATCTATTCACAAATCTACGAATATTTGTATATTTGTAACAGATTTGTTGATTTGTGGGAGAGTCAAGTTTTGAAGCAGAATTTACGTTTATATTAGTAAAAATATTTAAAAACGTAAGTCTGTGTACTATATATGGAAAACGAAAAGAAAGACAATTCAATAGAGGAAAAAATAGAGAATAAGTCTGAAGAAAAAGTTGAGCAACCGAAAGCCGCGGCAACGGCTCCGGTTCAGGTTGCGGCCGCGCCAACAGAGGTTAAAGCCGCCGCTCCAGCCAGTCCGGTTTTAGCGAGACCAGCCGGGAGAGGTAATGATCGTTTTCGCGATAAAAGAGGCGGTAGATCTGGAGGAGGACGGCCGGGCGGACGCAAAGGCGGACGGGGCGAAGAATCGCGGGACGAGTTTGACCAGAAAATTATTGATATCGCCCGGGTAACCAGAGTTATGGCCGGCGGAAAAAGAATGCGTTTTCGGGCCTGCGTCGCCATCGGCGATAAAAAAGGCAGAGTCGGAATCGGCCTTGCCAAAGGTGCTGATGTTTCGGGCGCGGTTACTAAGGCTGTTAATAAAGCCAAGAAGAACATGATTAAAGTCCGTATCACGAACGATACTATCCCGCACGAAGTCCGCCATAAATTCGGGGCGGCCAAGCTTTTATTTAAGCCGGCTCCGGAAGGACGGGGAGTAATCGCCGGCGGAGCGGTTCGCGCGGTAATTGAACTGGCCGGAATAAAGAATATCGTCAGTAAAATTTTAGGCACCAATAATAAAGTCAATAACGTAAAGTGCGCGATTGAAGCTTTAAAGTCGCTAAAAGGTCCGAGGGAAAAAGCCGGAGCCAAAGAACTAAAACAGATCTAATATGTCGTTATCTCTGAATACAATCAATAAAAGCAAAGCCGGAAAAAGCCGGAAAAGGGTCGGCCGGGGGAATGCTTCGGGCCACGGCACTTATTCCTGCCGGGGAATTAAAGGGCAGAAATCAAGGAGCGGCGCGAGCGGACTAATAAGGCTCGGACTAAAAAGGATGCTTCTTGCCACCCCGAAATCCAGAGGTTTTAAATCATCCAATCCGGATAACCAGGTCGTTAATATTTCGGTAATAAACCTGATTTTTAAGGATGGGGAAAAAATAAATCCGCGTTCTCTTGCCAGGGCCGGATTAATCACTAGCGCCGCTTTGCCAATAAAAATCCTCGGGGACGAAAGGCTAAAAATAAAAAACGCGGTTTTCACGGACGTAAAAATGAGCGGACGGGCCAAGGAGTTTATCGGGGAAAAATAAGATAGGGCTTACGCGTTTGGCGCATTTCTTCGTTGGCACCTGCGATACTCACTCGTCGTAGCTCAAAGTACGCCTCATTCCGTTTCTCGGCGCCGCCTTGAACTGCACCCAAACGCGTAAGCCCTAAAAGAGTAATCGCAAAGATTCGAATATGCTTGATAAAATTTCTCAAATTTGGAAAGCCAGGGACTTAAGGAATAATATCCTTTTTGTTTTAGGCATGCTGGCGATTTTTCGGCTGGCGGCTCATATTCCGATTCCCGGAGTTGACGTTTCGGCCTTAAGGGGGTTTTTCCAGTCCAACCAGATTCTCGGGCTTTTAAACATATTTTCTGGCGGCAGTATGGAAAATTTTTCCATAGTCATGATGGGTGTCGGTCCTTATATTACCTCGTCCATCGTCTTCCAGTTGCTCGCCATGATAATTCCCGCCATGGAAGAGATGAATAAGGAAGAAGCCGGCCGCCAAAAAATCCAGATGTGGACCCGCTGGACGACCGTGCCCTTGGCCATGCTTCAGTCTTATTCAATGATTACCCTTTTACGGCGTTCGTCGTTCCAGATTTTAGGCAATATCAGCAACCTTCAGCTTCTAAGTATGATTATAACCATAACCGCCGGAACCGTATTTCTCATGTGGCTCGGAGAGCTTATAAACGAGAAAAAAGTCGGCAACGGGATTTCGCTCCTGATTTTCGCCGGTATCGTTTCCAGCCTGCCGCAGACGATCCAGCAGATTGCCGCCACCTATGACCCGTCGCAATTGTTTACCATTATAGGATTTATCGCCGTCGCCTTAGTAACAATCGTCGGCGTGGTTATTATAACCGAAGGCCAGAGGAATGTTCCGGTCCAGTACGCGCGGCAGATCCGCGGCAGTCGGGTTTACGGCGGGACTTCTACTCATCTTCCGTTACGGGTTAACATGGCCGGCGTAATCCCGATTATCTTCGCCATTTCCATAATTTTATTTCCGTCCATGATTGCCCAGTTTTTTACCCAGGCGAAAAGCGAATGGCTGGCCGACGGCGCGCGTTCGGTTATCGCGCTTTTTCAGAACCAGCTTTTCTACGGCATCGCTTATTTTATCCTGGTTTTCGCTTTTACCTATTTTTATACTGAAGTGATTTTTCATCCTAATAAAATCGCCGAAAATCTGCAAAAGCAGGGCGGCTTTATTCCGGGCATCCGGCCGGGAACGCAAACTTCCGAATACCTGGCTGATACTACTCACCGGATAATTTTTGTCGGCGCCTTGTTTTTAGGCGTCATCGCGGTTCTGCCTCTGGTTATGCGCTATTTTACCGGCATCCAGGCTTTGTCGGTCGGCGGAACGAGCCTTTTAATCGTCGTATCGGTAGTTATTGAAACCATGAAGCAGATAGAATCCCAGCTTACTATGCGGGAGTATGAGGGATATTGATTTGGAGCTACAGGTATGCCGGCTTTTATAGCCGGTTTTTTTGTCGGGAGGAATATGATATAATGTAAAATGTAAATATCAAAATGCAAAATGACAAAGATAAAAATTTAAAATGAATGAATAATAAATAAAGAATCATGAATTATGCTTACTGCTGATTTTAAAATTCCATTATTCATTATTCGTAATTCATGATTCAAATTTTTTCATTTTGATTTTTAATTTTTACATTGTTATGTCCATTATTTCCATTCTAATCACGACCGCCGGTTTAACGCTTTTTGAAATCGTCTCCAGCATTGACAACGCCATAATTAACGCCGAGGTGCTTAGCACCATGCAGCCGAAATATCGGCGTTGGTTTTTGGTCTGGGGAATATTATTCGCCGTCTTCGTTGTCCGTGGGCTACTCCCTTGGGCGATCGTCTGGGCGACGGCGCCGGAACTCGGATTTTTAGGGGCGCTTACCGCCACGTTCTCTTCAGACCCGAAAGTCATAGAGGCAATTGAATCCTCCGCTCCGGTGCTTTTAGTCGGTGGCGGAATTTTCCTTATTTTCCTTTTTTTCCACTGGCTTTTTATTGAGGAAAAGCATTACGGTCTTATCGGCGAAAAATTTTTTCATTCGCAGGGAGTCTGGTTTTACGCGGTGGTGTCCATAATCTTGGCGGTTGTCGTCTGGGCGGCTTTGCACGAAAATCCTTTAATGGCTTTCGGGGCGGTGGTCGGCTCCACCGCGTTTTTTATCACCCACGGCTTTAAGCAGAACGCCGAGCAGGCGGAAAAACAGCTTTTAAACAAAGGAAGCGGTCTTTCAGACATCAGTAAAATATTATATCTTGAAGTGATCGACACGACATTTTCCATTGACGGAGTTTTAGGCGCTTTTGCTTTTACCCTGTCAGTGCCGATAATTTTATTCGGCAACGGCATCGGGGCGTTCGTCGTCCGGCAATTAACCGTTGGCAATATTGACCGGATAAAAAAATATATGTTTTTAAAAAACGGGGCCATGTATTCAATCTTTTTCCTTGGCCTTATCATGGTTTTGGACAGTTTCGGTTTTCATATCCCGGCCTGGCTTTCCCCGGTCGTTACTTTCGGCGTAGTCGCTTATTTTTTTTGGAAGTCAAAAATAGCGATGAACAGTAATGTTAAATAAAAATAATTATATGGGAAATTTTGACAATTTACCGAAGGCTGGCGCCGGGTTCCGTATAAGCGGAACGCCCGGCAGTTTTCAAAGGAAATTTAGGTCGGCAATTAAGTATGGCGATTTAAAAAACCTGAAAGATAACGAAGCCGCCATAACAAAGGAATTTGAAAACAGAATGCCGGCTTTAAGAAAAAGAGGCGGATTAACCTGGCAAGAGAGGCGGAGCGCATATTTTAGTATTTTAAAAAGGGACAAAAAACTAACCTTTGGTGACAAGAAAGAAGTGAAAAAATTGTTGGAGAGTTATGCTAAAGGACAAAATTCATCCGGCGGAGGCATTCTTAAAGGATCGCAGACTGCAGAAAAAAAGTCTTCTTCCGGTTCGTTTTGGGGAATTCTAGGTAGTAAAAAGAAAGAAGAAAAACCGCCGGTTAATCCGGCCATAAGGGCTTATGATCCGGAAGCCATGGCCACCGCCGGCCGGGTGGGTTACAATCCTGATCAAAGGGGCTTTGCCGGATCCGGGACGGGAAGCGTCAGCTCGCAAGAAATGAGCGGAAGCATGAAATTCATCAATAACCAGCCGAACCGGTACGCGAAAAAAGGGACCGGTAATCCGGCTTCGCTTTTTGCCCTCGGCGGCAAGTCCGGCGCTTCTTCGGCCAGTCAAGGGAAAGCCTTGGGACCAAATCGGTTAAAGCCGATTATTTAATTAACACATAACACATAACACATAACACATAACACATAACACATAACACATAACACATAACACATAACACATAACACATTTTTTACTCCGCAGACCTGGCTGATTTAAAGAAAAGAATGAAAAAAAGTCAAATCCGTTATGCGTTACGAGATTTTTATGAAAAAAATATTTTACATCATGTTCGGTCCGCCGGGCTCGGGAAAGGGGACGCAGGCGGAAATTTTAGGGAAAAGAATGGGCCTGCCGACGATCTCCACCGGCGTTCTTTTGCGCAAAGAAATCGGTGATAAGACTGAACTGGGACAAAAGGTGGAATCAATTATTGCCGGAGGAAATCTGGTTTCGGATGAAATCGTCGCAAAAATGATTATTAGCAGGCTAAAAGAGTCTGACGCCGCAAAAGGTGCAATTTTTGACGGTTATCCGCGAACCATGAACCAAAATAAATTCCTTTTGGATGTTTTAAAAGAAATTCCCGGCGACAATATTATCCCGATACTCGTTGATGTGTCGGATGAGGAAGTCGCGAGGCGTTTAGGCGGAAGAAGAAGTTGTTCTTGCGGGGCGACTTATCACATGATTTACAATCCGCCGAAGAATGACGAGACCTGCGACGTCTGCGGCGCGAAAATAGTTATCCGTCCGGATGACGAACCTGGAGTGATAAAAGAAAGACTCAAGGTTTACCATCTAAACGTTGATCTGGTGATTAATTATTGGAGAAGTAACGGCAGGCTGATAGTAATCGACGGCGAACCGCCGATCAAGGAAGTGGCCAAGGAGATAGAAAAAAAATTGAAATTTTAAATTTTGCCACTTTTTTAGAAAAAGTGGCGCAAAAATCGCGAGCAGGAAAAATTTCGGATCATTCACTGTGAAGCCTAGTAAAATTCCAAACTCGTCGCTCACTGATGTTCGCTCCTCAGACAGTGGAATTTTACACGGCTTCCACGCTCATAATTATCGCCGAAATTTTTCAATGCTCGCATCTTTAAATGATTCATGTGAAGACCAAAGAGGAAATCTTGGCTATGCGCGAGGGCGGAAAAATACTCGCGAGAATTCTTCATGCCCTGGCGAAAGAAGTTAAACCTGGCGTTACGACCGGTTATCTTGAAAACCTTGCCTATAAACTAATAACAGAAGCCGGCGGCAAGCCGGCTTTTAAAGGTTATAAGTCAGGAGCCGGCGGCCGGGGTTTTCCGACCGCGATTTGCGCTTCAATAAACCATGAAGTCGTCCACGCTCCGGCTTTACCTCCAAGAGTTTTGGAAGAAGGCGATTTAATCGGTATTGATATTGGCATGGAATATCCCGCTTTCGTTCCGCCTGCCGGCGGAACTACGGCGGGCAAGCCCGCTATGTCCGGAGCCGTAAAAAACTTTCCGAAGAACAGGTATTCGGCTTCCGGCGGTTTTATTACGGATATGGCTTTGACGGCCGGAGCCGGGGAAATCGGTGAAGAGCGGAGAAAGCTCCTGGAAGTAACCAAAAAAGCCCTAGAACTCGGTATCGCCGAGGTAAAACCCGGCAAGCGGCTTTCCGATATCGGCCGGGCAATTGAAAATTATGTTAAGAAAAACGGTTTTTCCGTTGTTCGGGCGTTAGTCGGCCACGGGGTCGGCTACGAAGTGCACGAAGAGCCGCAAATCCCGAACTACCTAGCGAAGGAAAAAGATTTTAAAGATGTTGTTTTAAGACCAGGCATGGTGATCGCCATTGAACCGATGGTAAACGCCGGGGAGCATGATGTTGAATCAGACGCCGACGGGTTTACGATCGTAACGAGCGACGGAAGCATGAGCGCGCATTTTGAGCATACGGTCGCGGTGACGGACCGGGGGCATGAAATTCTTACTTTAGAATGATACGCCAGCCAGACAAATATTGACTTTTAGAAAAATTGAATTAAAAGTTAAAAATTAAAAATGCAAAATTACAATTCAAAATTTAAAAATATAAAATATTTAGGCGTGGACTGGGGAACTGATCGCATCGGATTGGCTATGGCCGATTCTGAAACTAATCTGGCGATTCCATATAAAACCGTGAAGAACATTAAAGAAGTTGTTGAAGTAATAAAAGAAGAAGAGGTGGAAAAAATTATCATCGGTTCGCCCCTCACTTTAAGGAATGAAGAAGGTAAAAACAGGAAAAGGGTTGATGAATTTATCAGTGAATTAAAAAAGAAAACCGGATTGCCGATAGAAACCGTTGACGAGCGGCTAACCACCCGGCTCGCGAAATCGCTTAGCGGCGACAGGAAAGTCAAAGCCGAAAAAGACGCCGTATCGGCTATGCTGATTTTACAAACATATCTTGATAGCAAATAGTAAATAGATTATTATAAAAGAAAATTAAAAAATTTCTATTTACTATTGTCTATTTGCTATTTACTCTCTATGAACGAAACTTACAACCTAAAAGCCATAATTTTAAAGCGCGAACCTTTTCGGGAGCATGACGCGAGAATTACCCTATACAGCCGGGAAAGAGGAAAACTAAGCCTCATCGCCCGGGGGACGAAAAAAACCCGCTCAAAAATGGCCGGGCATCTTGAACCGATAACGCTCGCCAACATCATGGCCGTCCGGGGAAAGGCTTTTGATTATGTCGGCGGAGCCGCGAGTGAGAAATGTTTTCAAGGCGTAAAAGGCGATTTGGAGAAAACCGGAGTTGCCGGTGAAGCGATAAGAAAATTTTCCAGCCTGATAAAAGAGGAAGAAAAAGACGAAAATATTTTCGGCTTATTTTTGGATTTCATAAATATTTTGGAAGAAGAAAAAAATAAGGATTTTAAATTGATATCCGGTTATTTTATGTTTAAGTTTCTTTGCTTATCGGGTTATCGCCCGGAATTGAAAATTTGCGTTGATTGCGGAAGAAAAATTGAACCGGGCGGAAATTTTTTCGCCCTAAGAAAGGGAGGTTTGGTCTGTAAAACGCATAATTGCCGGCCGGATTTACATAACCATAAAGTTTCGGATGACAGTATTAAGATGTTAAGGTGGGTGAGTGAAAGTGATTTAAGTAACGCGTTAAAAGTTAAAACTGATTTGAAAATAGATGGTGAGGTTAATAACCTCATTTGTTCTTTTACGAATATGATAAATTCATGAGGAGGCGGGATATGGAGAGAGTGTTTGTTGCTGAAAATAAGGAGCAGGGTTTTTTCGCGCTCCTTAGAATAATTTTTGAACTGCCAACCGGTAGTTCAAAAGAGGCCGGTCCTGACCAGTCATCGGATGTCAGAAATCTTGACAGCCGAAGCCAGAACAAAACCAGTCGGCGCTGGAAGATCTCCAGAGTTGACGAACCATGGTAGGCCGGACACGGAATCCCGGCCTTTTATTTGATTTTTTAGCGATAATAAGCTAAGATTAGTGTGTAGCAGAATTAAATTCATCAGGCTGGTTTTGCATTAAACTGTTATATAAGCCTTGTACAGCGCGGATATTCCGCGGATTAAAACGCTGAATTATCGCTGATAAATAGTTGTTCTAAAAATAAGTTAAACTGAGTGGCTAAATTTGTTTAATATTCAATGAGACGGTTGCAAAACTCCTTTTGTTCCGAGTTGTCCTTTTCGCCCGATACTTGCGTCAAGCTGGCTCGAAATGATTTTCAGCGTAGCCCTGCTACGCCTCAAATCATTTCGCTTGTTTTCCTCGTCTCGGACAAAAAGTCTCAACTCTCGCTTAAAAGTAGTTTTGTAACCGTCTCAATACATATGCTTAGAACCCATACCAACGGAGAACTGAATAAGTCTAACGCCGGAGAAAGCGTGGCGCTTTGCGGCTGGGTGCACCGCCGGCGCGACCATGGCGGAATAATTTTTATTGACCTCCGCGACCGTTACGGCCTGACGCAGATTAAATTTGATCCGGATATAAATGAAGCGGCCTGGAAAAAAGCGGACAGCCTCCGGAGCGAGTGGGTGATAAAAGCGTCCGGCAAAGTGCTTTCGCGACCCGAAGACATGGTTAATAAAAAATTAAAGACCGGGGAGATTGAAGTGGGGGTTTTAAACCTTGAAATCATGAGCGAATCAAAAACTCCACCCTTTGAAATTGACGAGGAAAAAGCCGACGCGTCTAACGAAGCTTTAAGGCTAAAATACCGCTTCATAGATTTAAGGCGCGAAGCGCTACAAAAACTTTTAGCGAAAAAAGACAAGTTTTTTCAGTTTACCCGAAAATATTTTCACGCGCTCGGGTTTATTGAAGTCCAGACCCCGATTCTCGCGAACTCTTCGCCTGAAGGCGCGCGGGATTTTTTAATTCCGTCGCGGCTTTATCCGGGGAAGTTTTACGCCCTGCCGCAGGCGCCCCAGCAGTTTAAACAGCTTTTGATGGTTTCCGGGTTTGACCGTTATTTCCAGATCGCCCCCTGCTTCCGAGACGAAGACCCGCGCATGGATCGCCATTACGGAGAGTTTTACCAGCTGGACATGGAAATGAGTTTTGCAGAGCAGGAAGATATTTTTAAAATCATGGAGCCCTGGGCTCTTGAGATAACGAAAAAATTCAGCCGGAAAAAAGTTGTCGGCCTAGAAGCGGACGGTCGGCTGAAAAAAATTCCCTGGCGCGAAGCCCTGACAAAATACGGGATTGATAAACCGGATTTGCGCTATGATTTAGAAATTAAGCCAGTTACTGAGCTGGTAAAAGGTTGTGGTTTTACCGTGTTCGCCGGCGCGGTTGAATCGGGCGGCGTGGTTCATGCCCTGAAAGTTGATGGCGGAGCCAAATTCACCCGTTCGCAGATTGATGAACTGACCGAGGTAGCGCGAGGAAAGGGCGCTAAAGGATTGGCATATATTGTTGTAAAGTCAAAAGTCAAAAGTCCCAAGTCAGAAGCCATTCTAAGTGGAGCAAAACTGAACGAAGAATCTCGCGGCAATAACAATGAGACACAGGATTCTTCGGCCTTGCGGACTCAGGATGACGGTGATAAATATGAACTGCAGTCTCCGATCATAAAATTCTTAGGCGACGAGCTGGCCGGGAAAATCGTGGAAGTCGTGGAGGCCAAGGCGGGCGATATAGTTTTCTTCGGCGCTGATAAGTGGCGGACGGTTTGCGACGCTTTGGGCGCGGTTCGGATCGCCTGTGCGGAAAAATTGAAATTAAAAGACAAGAAAAAAGCCGCCTGGTGCTGGATTGTTGATTTTCCCATGTATGACTATTCGGAAATTGAAGCCGGAAAAATTGATTTCGGCCATAACCCGTTTTCCATGCCCCAGGGCGGGATGGAGGCGCTAAATTCGAAAGAGCCTTTGGAAATCCTCGCCCATCAATATGATCTTATTCTAAACGGTTTTGAAGTTTCATCCGGGGCGATAAGGAACCATGAACCGGAAATCATGTATAAAGCTTTTGAAATCGCCGGTTATACCAGGGAACAGGTGGACGCGAAATTCGGCGCTATGCTCCGGGCCTTTTCCTACGGCGCGCCTCCGCACGGCGGCAACGCTCCGGGCGTAGACCGGATTTTCATGGCCTTAAACGATCTTGATTCCATCCGCGATATTTACGCTTTCCCTAAAGATGGTAAAGGCAAGGATTTGCTCATGGATTCTCCGAGCGAGGTGGATGAAAAGCAGCTGCGCGATTTGCATGTTAGGGTGAAACTGGATTGAGATGTATCAGCGAAGCGAAAGAAGTATTTTTGTGAAAATATTAATTATGAAAAATAATCTAGAACAACTCGCTTACGAATGGATAACCGCCGAGGCCGATAAGACTGATATTGAGAGCGCGTTTTATTGCCGGACAAGGGATATTTTTGAGGCAAGATCCGGAAGGATGTTTAATGAGCTCGTGAAAAACGAAAAATTTGGAAGTAATTCTTATGTCATAATGGCTGCCGTCGGCGAGATTGGCAACAATTCTTTTGACCACAACATTGGCAGTTGGTCGGATGTTCCGGGAACATTTTTCGGCTATGAATTTGAAAAGGGCGAGCTTTTAATAGTAATGGCCGACCGGGGGCAGGGAATTTTAAAAACGTTAAAAAAAGTAAAGCCGGAATTAAAGAATGACGCGGAAGCGCTAAAAACGGCTTTTACCGAAAAGATTTCCGGTCGGGCGCCGGAGAATAGAGGAAATGGCCTTAAATTCGTCAAAAAGAATGTGGAAGAGGAGAAAATGCATTTAACTTTTTTGTCCGGCAATGCCCAAGCGGAGCTGAATGAAAGAATGGTGATAACCGAAAAAGATAAAAATCTGCGAGGCTGTTTAGTAATATTAAAAGTAAAATAATACTATGATTATAGAGCTTAAAAAATTTGGCGACATACTGGTTTCCAGACCGGCCGGCCGGGAAGCGTATTTGGCCATGTCGGCCTACCTTACCCGGGATGTTGATAAAAACGAGGAAATCATAATTGATTTTTCCGGGGTGAAAGTGCTCGCGCCGTCCTGGGCTGACGAGGTGATTACTAAGGTCGCCGAAGAATTCAAAAATGTTGAGCTGATTAACGCGGAAAATCAAAGCGTCCAAGCCACCCTAAAAACCTTAAGGGAATATTCGGATTTGAAGATATAAAAAATAATTAATCAACCTATGACCTTAAAAGAACAGCTTAAAGCCGACCTGGTGGCGGCCATGAGAGCTAAAGACGCGGAAAAACTTTCGGTTTTAAGGATGCTTGCTACGGCCATAAAAACAAAGGAGATCGCGCTCCGGAAGGGCGAAGATATAATATTAAGCGATGAGCAGGTGTTAGACGTAATCGCCTCGGAAGTGAAAAAAAGAAAGGATTCAATCGTTGCTTACGAGCAGGGCGGGCGAAGCGAACTGGCGGAAGCTGAAAAAAAAGAAATAAAAATCCTTGAGGTCTACTTGCCGGAGCAAATGGCTGACGAAGAATTGGAGCGGATCGTAAAAAGCGCCGCGGCTGAAGCCGGAGCGGGCGCTAATTTCGGCGCGGTGATGGGAAAGGTGATGGGAAAAGTTAAAGGTCAGGCCGACGGTAACCGGGTGAGCGCCATGGTGAAAAAAGCGATGGGCTAAGATTGGCGTTGTAGTTTGGTTTTTTGCCGGGAATATGCTACAATTAAACCGGAATTGAATCAGCTAATTCAGCCAATTAATTAAATTAAGCCGGAATAAAATGATGTTATTTTTGCCAGGCATTATCTTTTTCGCGATAGTTTTTTTTATCATTTTATTTTTAGCTACAAAATCTATGGACTCAAACCAAAATTCCGCTAAGTACGCGTTTTTCTACGCTCTTTCCCTGGTGGCGCTCATTTTTACCTCGCTATCGGTCGGCATGATAATTTTCCAGATTATCAATAAAGCCATGGAAACGCCGGTCGGGATGTTTGAAGGCGTATTTTCTTCCGGGGCGCTCCGGTTCGGCCTGTCGGCGCTTATTATCGCCGCACCGATTTATTATCTGGTTATGCGTTACATTTACGGCAATTTAGCTACCGGAAACCTTAAGAAAGACGCCCGGGAAAGGGTCTGGTTGACTTACGTGATATTATTCATCTCGTCGGTGATTATGCTCGGCTGGATGGTCGCCACCCTGAATAATTTTTTAAACGGCGAAATCACGTCAAAATTCATACTTAAGGCGCTTACTTCGGTCGTTATCGCCGGATCAATTTTTACCTTTTATTTTTACGATATCAGGAGGGAAGAAACCGCCGGAAAAAATAAAATTATCCGGGCGTATTTTTACGGGTCGCTTTTCGTCGTCATCGCCTCTTTGGCGGCCGGGCTGTATTTTAACGACGCTCCGGCCAAAGTCCGGGCGAAAAATTTTGACCGCCAGGTGATGGAACAGCTTGACCAGACCGACGCCGCCCTTAACTCCTATTATATCAGGAATAAGGCTCTTCCAGAATCCCTTACGGATCTCCTGAAGGAAGGTTCGCGCGATATTTTTATTACCGATAAAACCATCCGCGATCCGGAAACTGATAAAGTTTTTAGTTATAAAATTTTAGCTAAAGACAGCTACGAGATTTGCGCTGATTTTAAGATATCTTCAAAAGAAGCCATGGAAGAAGATAACAATCAGGATTATTTACTGACCCGCTGGGCGCATGAAGCCGGTTTCCAATGCTTTACTAAAAAAGCCGAGATATTGGACGCCCAGGGGACGCCGATTAAGCCGATTGAAGCGAGATAAACCATATGGCTAAGAAAAAAATATCGGATAAAATCCAAGCGAAGGCGAGGAAGGTAAAAAAAAGCGCTCCGGAAAAAGAGATTAAACTTCCGCCGAAAGTCGCCAAGTTAATTTCCTATCTTCTAAAGGCGGGTGTTAGCCATGACCTTCTCCGGCATAAAACCGTTTATACGGCTTACGACGCGGCCGCGACCATGAAAAAAAAGCTTTCAGAAATGGCTAAATCTCTGCTTATCAAAGCTGATAAGGATTACTACGCGGTGATTCTGCCGGCCGACCATAATCTTGACATGGAAAAACTGAAAAAAATTATTTCTAAAGCCGGAGGAAAGGATATTAAGGCCATTAAGATTCCGGGGGAGAAAGTAATGACCGAAGTGCTGAAAGTGAAAAACATGGCCATGACCGCGTTCGGCGGGCTTCATGATCTGCCGGTTATCGCGGAAAAAAACCTGGAAAAAGCCAAAAAGATAATTTTTCCTTCCGGCGGTTTTAACTATTCGGTGGAGATGAAGCTTAAGGATTTTGTGAAACTTGAAAACGCGATTTTAGGGAAGTTTGGAGTTAAAAGAAAAAAGAAGAAGTAAATAGTAAACAGACAATAGTAGATAGAAGCGTTGAAAAATCTATTGTCTGTTTACTATTGTCTGTTTACTAATACATGCTGTCCGTAAAAATAGATAAATTTGAAGGGCCGCTCCACCTCCTTTTAAAGCTCATTGAGAAAGAGGAACTGGACATAACCGAAATCAGCCTGGCAAAAATCGCCGACGAGTATATTGAGCTGGTGGAAAGCTCGCCGGCTATCGGCCCGGGCGAGATGGCCGATTTTTTAGTGCTCGCCGCCCGGCTTCTGTATATAAAATCAAAAGCCTTGTTTCCGCATATTGACCTTCCGGAAGAGGAAGGCGGCGATGACCTGGAAAAACAGCTCCGGATGTACCGGGAATATCTCCTCGCGGCGGAAAAGATTGAAAAAATCCTCAAAGGGAAAAAATTCATGTTCCAGCGCGAATGGAACCGCAAGGCGATTGTTTTGTCCATCTATCCGCCTCGGCGCGCCGGAGGCGAGACGGGTCATTTCTCACCCCCGAAGAATATTTTTCCCCCCTCCCTCCGGGAAGTGATGAAAGAAATAATTGAGCGGATAAAACCGGCGCCAAAGGATCTTGAAGAGAAGAGCCTTGAGGCGGCTATCCATATTGAAGATCGGATCGCGCTGATTCGGGAAATGCTTCTGAATAAAATTAAATTTAATTTTAGAAAAATCCTGGAAAAAGCCGGATCCAAAACCGAGGTGATCATTTCATTCCTCGCCATGTTGGAGTTGGCGAAACAGCGGGATATCATCATTGATCAGGATGAGTTGTTTGGAGAGATAGAAATTACAAGATTTGAAGTTGGCTTAAAACAGATAACAGATAACAGATAACAGAACTTTTTCCACTGGTCTGCTATCTGCTATCTGTTATCTGATAAATTATGAATTTAAAATCCCAAATTGAATCACTCCTCTTTATCTCGGCTAAAGCCATGTCCGTCAAGCAGCTTTCCGACACAATAAAAATTCCGGCCAAAGAAGCGGAGAAAGCCTGCGACGAGCTTAATCGGGAATATAAAGAAGGCGGCCGGGGGGTGGAAATAGTAAAGCAGGGCAATAAATACCAGATGGTAAGTTCGCCGGAAAATGCCGGGCTGGTAAGAGAGTTTGTTAAAGAAGAGGTAACGGGCGAGCTCTCGCGTCCGAGCCTTGAAGCTCTTACTATCATCGCTTACCGGGGGCCGATCGCGAAAATTGACCTTGATCGGATCCGCGGAATCAATTGTGGCCTAATTTTAAGGAACCTGCTTATCCGGGGTCTTATTGAAGCGCGCGAAGACAAGGTAAAGCGGGAAACTTATTACACTGTCACGCTTGACTTTATTCGCCATCTTGGGCTAAATGAGATAAGCGAATTGCCTGATTATGAGAAGCTAAATAAGGAGGAAACATTAGAAAGGATGCTTAAAGAATAATTTTCAATTTCAAATTTTTAATTTTCAAACAATTTTAAAATTTTCAATGATTCAATTTCTAAATTTGAGGCCTGAAAAATCCCTTTTTAGCCCTCAATTTTGAAAAATGGGAAATTAAAATATTGGAAATTCATTGTAAATTGAAAATTTATATTTGAAAATTGATTTATGTTCCTCGCGCCCGTCTTAACGTCCGCGTTTATCTGCTATACAATTTTACTCAATTCCGTTTTAGCCTCCGAGCTTTTTAAGCCGGAGTTTTTCGGTTTAACGGCGGATGAAAGGAATAGGATTTTAGGAATAGTCGGCGGCATCAGGGATAATCCGCTGGGGATTTTTGGCTTTAACAAGCTTCCGGAAAATGAAGATAAGCCCGCGCCTCCCAAGCCAAAGCCGAAGGTGGCCGGGATAAAAGTCGCGGCCCGGAGCGCCGTGGCCGTTGACTGCGAAACCGGAGACGTTATCTTTGAGCAATCGGCCCGGGAAAAATGGCCGATCGCGAGCATCACTAAGCTAATGACAGCTTTGGTCTTTCTTGATTATAACCCCGGCTGGGAAACGGTTTACGAAATAAAAAGGGAAGACCGGAGGGATGGGGGAAGGATTTACCTTTATTATGGCGAAAAGGCAAAAGTAAAAGATATTTTTTACACAAGCCTGGTCGCTTCCGACAATACCGCCACCATAGCGCTCATAAGTTCCGCCGGCTTGAGTGAAGAAAAATTCGTCGCGAAGATGAACGAGCAGGCGGTTTTTCTCGGGATGGCAAACACAAAATTCATTGACGCGACCGGCCTTAAGTCTAACGAATCAACGGCCGAGGAAATCGCCAAGTTCGCGGCCATAGCTTTGGCGAACGAGGATATCCGCCGGGCGACCCTGACCGAAGAATACCGGTTTAAGACTTTGGAAGGGAAAGAAAAAATAATTCCCTCCACTGACCAGCTTTTAAGGGAGAAAATGGATGGCGGCATGGAGATCGCCGGAGGAAAAACCGGATTTACCGAAGAAGCTGGTTATTGCTTTGCCGGCCGGTTTAAAAAAGACGGCCACGAGCTCGTTACCGTCGTTTTGGGGGCGCCCACCGCTCCGGCGCGGTTCACTGAAACAGGCAGCCTGGTTAAATGGGTTTTTGAAAATTTTAAATGGGAGGATGGTGTTGTCGGCTCGGAGGGAAAGTGATATAATGTGAATTAAGAATTAAGAATTATTTTTATGTCTGACAGGAGGATTGTCATTGCTAACTGGAAGATGAAACTCGGACTCAAGGAATCTCTGGATCTCGCGGAAAAAATGAAAGAAAAGTTTGCGGGGTTTAAAGATTGCGAAGCGGGAATATGTCCGAATTTTATTGCCCTTAGCGAGGTGAAAAAAATTTTAAAAGGCAGTCCCTTAAAGCTCGGGGCGCAGGATGTCTTTTGGGAAGAAAAAGGCGCTTATACCGGCGAGGTTTCGGCGATCAACCTTGACGAAGCCGGCTGCGAGCTGGTTATTATCGGCCATTCAGAGCGGCGGCGGTATATGCTGGAAAATTATGAAATGATCCATAAAAAGCTGAAAGCCGTGCTGGAAGTGAAAAATCTTATGCCTGTCGTCTGCGTCGGCGAAGAAAAAGACGAACGCAAAACCGATAAACGCGATTTTATTTTAATTGACCAGGTCAACCAGGCTTTCGGCGGGCTGAACTTAATGGAAGACCAGAAAATTGTTGTGGCTTATGAACCGATCTGGGCCATCGGGTCAGGAACGGCTATAGAGCCTTCGGAATGCGATTACGCTCATAAGATAATCCGGCTTACTCTGAACGAGCTTTTTGGCGCGAAAATTTCAGGGCAGGTTTTTCGGATTATTTACGGTGGCAGCGTTTCGCCGAAAAACGTCGCCGAGTTCAAGGGTCTCGCGCATCTTGACGGGTTTCTTGTCGGCGGAGCGAGCCTTGATGCTAATGAATTTTATGAAGTAGCAAAATTAATTATCAATTAAAAATTACGAATTACGAATTTTTTATTATTAAATTGATAATTGATAATTCGTAATTGAGAATTAAATATGCTGGTTCACATTAAAGAATTAATTTTGGAAGCAGAAAAAGGCGGGTACGCCCTTGGAGCGTTTAATATTTTAAACATAGAAATGGCGCTCGGCGTGGCGCGCGCGGCGCAAAAATCCGGTTCGCCGGTCATCATCCAGGTTTCCCAGAACGTAATTGAATATATGGGAGTCAAGCCCATCACCCATCTTGTTTCAACCGTCGCGAAAAATATCGCCGTCAACGTCCCAGTTGCCCTCCATCTTGACCACGGAAAAAGTTTTGATGCGGTTTTTGAATGCATCAGTTCCGGATTCACCTCCGTCCATATTGACGCTTCTCATCTGCCTTATGACGAAAACGTCAATTTGACCAGGCATGTTGTTGAAATCGCGCGGCCTAAAGGGGTCTGGGTTCAGGGCGAACTCGGCGAAATGATCGGTGGACACGGCAGTAAAGGGAAGACCATAAGCGGAGTAAAGATCGCTGATCCGGACAAAGTCGCGGAATTTGTTAGAGCCACGAAAATAGATACTGTCGCCGCCCCGATTGGAACGGCCCACGGGGTGTATGAGAATGAAAAAGTGGATTTTACCGCCTTAAAAGCCATAAAAGAAAAAATAAAAATACCTTTTGTTCTCCATGGCGGATCAGGTGTAAAAGAGGACGATATGCGGGAGGCGGTGCGGCTCGGGGTAAATATTGTAAATATCGGAAGCGACCTTAAAATCGCTTTTTCAAAGACTTTGATTGAAACCTGTGCCAAAAATAAAAACGAAACCGATCCGAGAGTGCTCTTGGCGCCGACGATTGCCGCCGCAGAAAAGGTAGTGGCGGAAAAGATGAAAATTTTTGGTTCGGCCGGACGCTATCCAGCCGGGGGGATGGAAACATAAAATCAGAAATTTGAAATTTGAAACTAAAAATAGAGATTGTAAGCAACTGCTATTTCCGGTTTCAAATTCCTAATTTCAAATTTTTATTTCTCATGCTTGTCGGAAAATCAAAGAGAAGGTTGTTTAATCAGAAGGCTTTGTCGAGCTTGGCTTTTATTTTGGCCGGATTTTTTTTGCTGTCCATACTTTTTTCGGCGACGGTTTCTCCGGTTCTGGCGCAGACCGACCTTGGGCTTAATGAAGCCGCGCAGATCGGCCTTGGTTCTTCCGATCCGAGGGTGATTATTGTCCGGATAATCCAGGTGGCTTTGGGATTTTTAGCTTTGGTGGCGGTTGTTATTATAATGTACGCCGGCTGGACGATGATGAGTTCGGAAGGCAACGCCGAAAAGGTGGAGCAGGCAAAAAATATTTTAAAAAACGCGGTTATCGGCCTGGTAATTATTTTTTCGGCGTTTGCCATTGTCTCTTTTATTTTAAACGCGCTTACCGGATCGTTTACCGGCGACGACGGAGATGATGACGACGGAGATAACGGACCAGGCATAGAGGCGCTCGGCAACGGCATTATAAAGAGCGTTTATCCGGCGCCGGGACAAAAAGATGTCGTCCGGAACACGAGTATTATCGTCACTTTCCGGGAAGAAGTGAAATCTTCCACAATTTGTAAATCACCAGTATGTCAAAATAACGGGGAGAACTGCGATGAAGGCGAGAGCGGATGCGTGTGTAAATGTAATGGAGGAGATTTTCTTGAGAGTAATTTCCGGATTTATAAAACTGAAGAAGACAAGCAAGAGGACGCAGACGGCACCACGAGCCTGTGCGGGGTAAATTATAACCCGCTTAAATATCCTAAAGGATGCACAACTTTGAAATCCGCCAAAGTTTACACCAGCGACAATGAGACTTTTGTTTTCGTTCCAGATGGTTTTTTGGATGGAAGTTATGACGAGATTGACTATAGTGGCTATATTACCAATAACATTAAAAAAGCTGGAGACAAAGACGCGGGCATATTTGACGCTTTAGGCGATAAAGATTACGGCTGGAGTTTTAGCGTAGGTGATGTAATTGACCTTACTCCGCCCCAGGTAAAAAATGGCGGGGTCTTCCCGGCGCCGGATAACGAGCGGGATACTTCTTCGGAAGTGGCCGGAGCAAAAGCTGCGGGCAGTATTGAAGTGAAAAATCGGCCCGGAGTGTATACCGCTTCAAAAGCGAACGAACCGGTTAAAGAGCCGCCGAGCGGAAATTGGCCGGATGTTTTGGTAAGCGGAACATATAATTGCTTTAACGACGGGGAAATTTCAGTTACCGTCGGCAGCGACGGCAATTTAACGGTTATGGTATCAAGCCTGGATGTTAAAGGGTTGGTATCAGGCGACAGCGCCGGAGACGGAGTAATTTTCATCGGGTGCGGACTTAGTCTTGCACCCGTGAGCGGAAATTTCAGCGCCGGAAATAAATGGAAACTCGCGGTTACCGCGGAAAAGCAGGCCGACACGCTAAAAGTCGGTTCGCGGGAATATGTTTTTGTAAGCGGCGCCGGAGGAGGGGATAAAATACAAATCGGCGATAAAACTAAAACCGCGGTTAATATTGTTGCCGCCTTAGCCGGACATCCGGAAGTGGCGGCAGGGATAAAACCAAGCGCTAATACTGTAGTGGAATTAGCGGCGAAAAATGCCGGGGCTGACGGGAATAATATAGAACTCGCGACGAGCAATCCGGAAGCGCTTAAAATCGGGAAAATGCGGGGCGGACAAGACCGGGAAGTTACGGCCATAAAAAAAGACAGGCTTGATAAAGCTAGAAACGCCGTGATTCAGATAAATTTTAACGAAGCCATAAATCCTTTAACCGTATCGGGGGAGGCGGATCTGTTAAAAGATTATATAAAGATAGTCAACGCGAAAACCGACGCGCAAGGAAACCCGGCGGCAATAGCCAGAAACGGCCAATGTTCATCTGACGCCGATTGTCTGTCTTTTAAATGCAGGGTTGACGATAAGGCGGCGACTGACGCCGGTTGCGCTGAAGGTGGGGCATGCGTCTGCAAGGGAGACAATGACTATCTTGAAGGAAAATTCATAGTTTCCAACCAATATAATACGGCAGAGTTTGTTACCAATAATCAGTGCGGAATAAATGCTTGCGGCGAACCGATTTATTGCCTGCCGGAAAATAGCCATCTAAAAGCGGTTTTAATAGCCGCCGAATTAACTGATTGTGGAGAGGATAATTGCGCGAAAAAAAGCCCTTTTGATGTTTGCGACAGCGATATATGCAAAAATCGCGAGGGAAAAAAATATCCGCTTTCAAAATTGCCTTTAGAAGGAATCGCTGACATGGCCTTAAATTCACTGGACGGAAACCGGAACAGCTCGCTTCCTCCGGCAGTCGGTTCTGCCGATGGCCCTAAAGAGCAAAGCGGACAGAGCGCTTATGATGAAAATCATGATAGTCCGGGTTCGCTTCATGGCGACGATTTTATTTGGTCATTTTTCATAAACGACAAAATTGATTTAACCCCTCCGGTAATCAGCGCGACCCGGCCGAAACATGACGGGAGCGCCGATAAGCGCAAAGAGATAGAAATTGAATTCAGCGAATTTATGATGTCGGGAAGCCTCGCGACCGGAGAAAAAATCATAAAAACCGTAAAGGGAGATGAGATTATCCATAAGCTCATCAATCTTAGAAGCTATACGAATGAACAGCCGGGGTATTGGGTAAGCAAAACCGATGTTGATGATCTTCCCCCGGCAGACGGCGTTATTCCGGCTGGCGACGGCGAACCGGATCGGACTAAGGCTTTATTAAACCATTCGGTATTTTCCGAAGCCGCGAAATACCGGGCGCAGGTCGGTTCGGGAGTAAAAGATATTTATCAGAATTGCTTTATGCCGTGCGACGGGCCGGCCTGTTCCGGAGAAAATAAACAGGCGCCTTCCTGTTGCGGCGGGACGCTGACGGATAAAGAGCTTTGTGAATAAATAAAGACATGAGAAAATATTTTAAAGCCACAATCATAATATTATTTTTTCTTGCTGTTATTCTCGGGACAGCTCATTTTGTTTTGGCTCAGTCGGATTTGGATTTGGGATTGTCAGCCGGTGAACAAATCGGCCTTTCGTCGGCCTCGCCCAAAACCGTGATCGTTAATGTTGTCCGGGTTCTGCTCGGATTCTTGGCGCTAGTCGCCGTAATTATAATTATGTACGGCGGTTTTATCTGGATGACGGCCGGCGGCAACGCGGAAAAAATTGAAAAAGCGAAAAAAATCCTGAGAAACGCGGCTATCGGACTCTTAATTATTCTTTCGGCGTTCGCTATTGTGAGCTTTTTAATGACCAAGCTGATACCGCCTACACCCTGCGTCGGGCCTGATTGTCCGGGAAATTGCGAGCCACCGTGCGGTGATGGACTTACCTGCTGTCCCGGAGATTTTTGCGCCGAAAGCTGCGGCACTCCTCCGCCGGACGGTTCATTTCTTATTAACAGAACAGTACCAGGGAACAATGACGTGAATGTTATAAGGAATGTCGTTATCAGGGCGTTTTTTAACGAGCAGATTGACAATTCCACAGATCAGACGACCCTGACGGATAATTTTATTGTAGAAGATTTGGGTACGATTGCGAAAAATGGCGAGTTTATAGCGAAAAATTATCCGCCGAAAATTATTGTCATGGAAGCTCATGCCCAATCCGGAATAACCGGAAGCGTGGCGACTTCTTCGGCCTGGCAGGAAATTAATTTTCGGCCGTTAGCGGAATGCGGCGACGAAAAAGATACGCCTAACTGCCTGCCGGGCAGCCGGCGGATTCAGGTAACAGTAAACGGCGCGAGCGGGATTTTTTCAGTAGGACATCAGTCGCTTTCCTGCGCCGGAACCAGTTGCCGTTTTATTTTTACGACCGGAGAGTTAATTGATACCGAGGGGCCGATGTCCGGAATTATTCCGGCCCAGATGTGTAAAGACGACGGAACCTTAAAGCCTGACGCCAATACCGTCGGCGGCTGGGGCAGGGATGATATCGCCATTGCCAAGTTGGAATTTTTTTCGGAAAAATCAGGCGGTCCGGAGAATCTCGCCCATCTTGAGCCCGGTAATTCGGAAAAATACCAGTATTTAGACTGGAAATATGATACTTCCGCGATGAACGTCGGCGACAGCTATACTTTTAAAGTTAGAGCAGAAGATTTAGCCGCGTCGTCTTCGGTCGCCAGTTTTAGTACAACCATAAAATCCGGCCACTGTTGTAACGGCATTAAGGACGCCGGCGAAGAAGAAGTTGATTGCGGCGGAGCCGACTGCCTCGCCTGCGAAGGCGGAGCCTGCAATAGATCAGAGCCGAATTTATGCGGTGTCGAAAACTCTAACTGTGCCGATGAGCTATGTTCAACCAGTTATTGTCAGTGTGATACGCCAGAGGGATGCATCTGCAAAAAGCGGCCGATTATTTACGGGATATCGCCATATGGCGGATTTTGCGACGGCAATATTAATAAATTTTGCCGCCTTGACGGCGATTGCGCAGGACTAAATCCCGCAACCTGCAATAAAGACGCGCCAAACGGAGCGCCGGAAAATTTTTTGACGATTTATGGGAAGAATTTTGGCGTGGTTAATAATCTTTTGGAGAATGTTTTGACCAATATCAATTTTGAGCAGGGAGCACTCGGAGGGGTGCCGAAAGACTGGACGAGCAGCTATCAGGGTCATTCCTGGGTCGGAATCGTGAGCGAAGCCGGTAACTATGTTTCGCCTTCAAGAAGCGTTAAACTGCACCAAGACTCCGGTCAGTCCTACCCCGGGGTTTGTAGCGAAGAATTATGTAAACATCAAGGGATTTATGATAAATTCCCTCATGCCTGCCAATGGAGGAATGAGGGTGGGACGAATAAGTGCGTTTTTCCTCATGACGCTTACTGCGGGGAAGGGGAATGCAAAATTAACGAAGGACAAGATTTGGAGTGGCCGTACACTAACCGGGTGATGTGGTTTAAGCTTGTTTATGATATTTCAAAATTGGATTTTACAGTCGGAGATAGGTATGTCTTAAGGTTTAAATATAAAGGCCATACTTCGACGAGTGTTAACGTCCAGTCCGGTTACAGTCTAGGCTGGAACAGTCAGGCATGGCTAAAAGCCGATTACAACGATCCAACCTGCGTTACCCAGGGCGGTACATACTGTTCCGACAGTCCGGGAAAATGCCAATGCTCTGAAGCGCCGGATTATTGCTGTTACGATGCGCCGGCGCAAACCAAGCCTTATTTGTCTTTTTCATTTTCCGGCATACCCCCCGGCGATTATAGTGACTGGCGCAGTTATGAATCATTTTTTACATATACGGATGAAATGGACCGATTGAAAAACCGGACGGGAAAAAAAACATTTGAGGTTGGCCTGACCGTCGGCTATAATGCTACTGATTCCTTAGACACGGATATATACGTTGATGATTTCATGTTCGCCAGGGTCGCTTCAAAAGCCGGCGTAAATTTTGTCGGAGCAAAGGGCGATCCGGCTGATGATAGAACAGGAGTCTTTCCTACGGACCTGAATCCTAATTGTATAAGCAGCTGGATTGATAATCAGATTATAATAGCAATCCCTCAAGAGGTGGTTAGCGGTAGCATCGCGGTTACTGGAGAAAACGGCTTAGCTGACGCTACTGATGACCAATACGGGCCGGTGTTAAAAGATTTTACCGCCAATACGATTATAAGGCCTGGAATTTGCCGGCTGGTGAATGATAAATGCGCCGGTAATCCCGCTTGTCAGGCGGATCACGGATTGATAGGAGATACGCTTACTTATTATGGCCTCAATCTGCCTCTCGGATCCAGCGCTTATTTCGGCGACTGGCAGGGAAATAATGTCCCGGGCACAAATTCTTTATTCGGCGCGGATATTAATAGGCAGGGAATATCCGGGGTAGCGAATATTTACCCGGGGCTTACAACAAGTTTTGTTGTTAAAGATAATATAAATAGCAATTATTTAAATTTTACCAAAGATCCGGAACCCTATTCGGGGCCGCTTATTGAATCTTTTGACCCGCAAACCGGAACTTCCACCCAATATGTTACGATCCGGGGCCGCGGTTTTGGCAACGCGCGGGGAGAGAGTCAGGTATTTTTCGGGAACGAGAGCGGTATAGAAGCCGGTTATGATTTTCCGAAAGTCTGCGCCGACAGTGTCTGGACCGATAATCAGGTAATTATAAAAGTCCCGGCAGGAATCGCCGACGGATTATATTTATTAACTATGAAAATCGGGACGGTGGTTATTAATACTTCGGAACTAGCGATGCCAAAATTCATGGTTGACAGCTCAGAACCGCTTAAACCGAGCCTTTGCAAAATTCAGCCGGTGATGGGGCTAATTGGTCAGCCGGTGAGCTTTTGGGGCGAATACTTTGGTGCGAAAGATGCTAATAGTAAAATAAAATTTTATTTGAATAAATACCAGCCGGGATCTTCAGGCTATTGGGGAAAGGATAATTCTACGACAAGCGGAATAATTCCGGATATGGCGACAACGACGGTTCCGGCCAGAGCCATAAGCGGGCCGGTTAAAATGATAAAAAACAAGCCGGAATTAGAAGGAAACGGATTAAATTTTAAAGTCGGGGAATGTTCCAAATCCGAAGAGTGCGGAGGCGGGGCAGTCTGTTGCCCTTCCGGTTCCCAACATCAGGGTCGTTGTATGTTCGGCGATAATGTTGAAGAAGCCTGCTATGACGTTTTTAAATCCTGCGTTTATGAATGGGATTTTTCAACCGGAGCAAAAATCGGCGACCCTTGCGATAAGGATAAAGATAAAGCAAAATGTCAGCCGGATCAGGACGTTTGCGGTGATGAGCTGGTTTGTTATGTGGACGAAGAAAATCCGGATCTTAACTGCACCTGTCAAATGCCCTGTGATTTGAAACCTGGCGATGAGCCCGGAAATGAGGGTTGCCAGAAAGATGATGACAAGTGCCAAAGCGAACTTGGTGAAGATTATATTTGTGATCCGGAGAGCGATTGCACCTGCCAGCCGACTTATACCGAGTCATGCTCCGGCTACGATATAAACCAATGTGTCTATAATTATTGTTCCGGCCCAAAAAAGCCGGGAGAGTGCAGCGTTAATACAGAGCCGAAAGAAGGAAATAAATGCAACAGCAAATATTGCAAAGACCTTTGCGGAGGCAAAGCCTGCGAGTATAACGAAACACTGGACAAATGCGCGGAAAATACTTTAATTTGTGGATTGTCCCACGCGGAAACCCGTAATATTGGAGGCAAGGACGTTCAGCTCGATGAATATTGTGCTTTGTATAACAAAAAATACCGTTGGCATGTTAAAAATTTTGAAAACTGCAATCTACTGGGCGGTTCCTGGCGGAATGCCGGCGGAAGCGTTTGTGCCGATGTCGGTTCTGAATGTGGTGGAGTTTGCGAAGCCGGACTGAATTGCGTCGGAGAAAATGGCAAAGACAATAACGGCGACGGGGCGCTTGACGCATCGTGGATAGGAGTTTGCGGAGTTGACCGGGCGGTTTGCGGTTTGGATTATGAATGCAAGAATGGCACTTGCAAGCAGAAAATCGCCGGCATTTGCGAATGTTGCTGCCAAAAAAGCGAAAATAAATATGATTTGGACGGAATTTTTAAATATAATCCCCAGTGTTGTGCGCCGCTAAAATGCGGAAGCGAATGCGGGGAAAGTGTCGGCAAACCGGAAAAAGTCTGTAAAAAAACTGATAGCGTACTTACAAAGAAAAAATGCGATACTGAAGCCGACTGCGACACCGGTTCCGGAGAAACCTGTGTGGAAAATTTACCTACAGCCGATTTCGGGCTTTGCTCGGGTTGCCGGGTTGACAGCGACAATAACGGCGGAATATCGGAAGAGGAGCAGGAAAAATCCGATCAGGCCTGCAACTGCGCCGGTTCAGCCGGAAAATACTGCGACGTTAACACTGACGCCAATTCTGACGGAAAACTGGACAACCAAGACGGAGTCTGCCGCGAATGCGGAGAGCTAAGCTATTATCCGGCTAAGTGCACCGAGCATGACGCTTCTTGTTGCGTTGACGGTCAAGAAGGTAGCGTCTGTCGGGGAATAACATCCGGCGGGAGCACGGTAAAAGAAGACAATTTAGCCTATTGCGCTTACTATAAGTGCGGCACCTCGGAAGACCAATACCAATGCGACAGCGAAAATCCGAGCCCCGGTTTAATTAATCCGGACAGCTATCCTTACGATAAACCTAATTGCGACGGAGCTTGCGGATCTCCGCCCGGCGGATCATGTTATAATGAAAAACAGGAACTTTGCTCGCTTAATTGCTGGATGTCGGAAGCGTATAAGTGTCTTGGGTATGGCGATTATGGGGAAAACGATACGCCGGGAATTTGCTGGGATTGGAATAAAAATCCGGAAACCGAAGTGCCCAAATGCGATGCCGGAGACGGATCGTGCCTTTGTTGCTGCGACCCGGGTAAAACCGGAATTGACCCGACTGATCCCGCGACTTATGACGCCTGTCAGGCGCTGGATAATAAAAAATTAAAATGTCAGCCAGATAAAGAACCTTGCACCTCGGATAAAAGAGGTCTTTGTTGCGGCTGTGAGGCTGATGTGGACTGCGTTATTCCCAGTGAACAGCCCGATCTTGTCGGTTGCGGATTTGACGCCTGTTGCCGGGCCCGGCCGGATGTAGAAAGGGATAGCGAAATACCAAAAAATGGCCAGACTGACGCCTGCCGGAACGGGCAAATCAGCGCGGTATTCAGTGAAAGAATGGATATTCAAAGTTTCCCGAGCAATATTATCGTGGCCGGAGAATATAGCGGGAAATGTCCGGACGGAACGGTTTATGTCGCTATTAACGGCGAAGAACCGGGATTTTTTAAGCGGATAATCGCGAAAATTTCAGGGCTGGTAAAAAAAATAATCCATTTCCGGTCTAAAGAAGCCATGGCTTTAGCGCCCGAGCCAGGAAAAAATTATTGCGCTGTTCCAGGAAGCGTTAGCGGTTATCAGACCGCCGGCAAAAAAACCGAAATCATTTTTTCCGTTAGTAAACTTTTAGATCCGGGTCGGCAGTATTATGTGATCATAAAAGGCGATGAAAATTTTGACAGCCGCTCGGGTGTTTTAAGTTTCTGGAAAATCGGCATGAACGGCAAAGGTTATAATAACCCCGACACTCCGGCTGACGATTGGAATGAGCTGGAATCCGTAATTTTTAACGGCAAAACCTACAAGAACGCCCATGTTTGGACTTTTAAAACCATGGATAGCAAATCGGAAAATAAAGGCGTTTGCACGGTAAAAGACGTTGCCATTGACCCTAATTCATACTTATATAATACCAATATAGACGACCTCGCGGAAAATGATACTAACCAGAATGACCGCACTTTTGATACGGCTTATGACATTGATAAAGTTTTTCTTTCCAAAGCCCTGTCAAAAGACGGCCAGGTATTAGTTCCGGTGGAGGGTTATAGCTGGAACTGGACATGGCTGACTGATAATCCCCGGGTGGCAAATATTTCCATTGCCCCGGACCATGTATTTTCCAACGGCGCGCCCGAAAGCGATCGTCAGTTAATCCGGGCTAACGAAAAAATAACCGACGGGGAAACTTTCGTCAAGGCAACGGTAAGTTTTAATTCGCAAAATACGGTCGGGCAAAAATCCGGCTCAGTTTCCGGCAAAGCGAATATTTGGGTTTTTATCTGCAAAAACCCCTGGCCGGCGATCAAAACAAATGGAACTTGGACGCCGTGGATTGACAGCGGAGCGGAAGAGTTTTGCAACGCTGGAAAAACCGGCGCCGGCGCTTCGTGCCAGAATACCAATTATGAACTTTATTACTGCCGCGACTCGGGCGGGGAAGGAACCGCCGACGATTTGCCGGTGATTGACGCGGCTTCAATATTCAGGCGCGACCCGGACACAAAAATTCTCAAAGAAGTTTATTACCTAAGGGGTCAGTTGCCGGCCGGAGGGTATGACTTATTCGGTTTAACAGGCGAATCATCTGATTCCGGAAATGAGGTTGCGCTCCGTTGGAATCCACAGAGCTACGTTGACAGCTATAAAATTTATTACGGCGTGAGTCCGGCTGAGTATATTTTTAACAAAACGATTGATATAATTACTTCGGGAACGCCGGACGGTAAACAAGCGCTATGCCAAAGCGGGCATTGCGAATACGCGGTTTCCGGCCTGCAAAGCGGCCAAACTTATTATTTTACCATAACTTCCTATAATAAGGAGACCGGCGCCGAAAGCGGTTATTCAAAGGAAGTAAGTGCAAAGGCTGAGGATACTACTGGACCGGAAGCGGTTGACGATGCCAAAGCCGAGCCGTCCGATAAGCAGGTAAAACTGGAATATACACTGGCGAACGACGCAGTGAGTTCGGAAGTATTCTATAAAGCCGTGGCCGACGAGGACGGTTGTAAAGAGAATATTGTCTTCGGCGGTTCGGTAAAGAGTACGCAAAAAGACGGTAAAGGAACCGCGACTATTAAGTCTCTGACCAATGGCAACCGTTACTGTTTTGGCATAGCCTCTTATGACTCCTCAATGAACCCGAGCGCGACGACTACGGTTTCGGCCGTTCCGTTTTCAAACCTGGGCAACCTGAAAGCCGAGTCAGCCGCGGAGGGCAAAGCGCGTTTGAGCTGGGACGCGGCCGAGGGAATAGCCGGTTATGATATTTATCAGAAGAAAGACGGCAGCGCGGAATACACCGAAGCCGCCAGGGACGTTTCTTTTGATTATACTTTTTACAACCTCGACAGCCTTTTAAGTGGAGAAAAATATTATTTTAAGGTTGAACCGAAGAATATTGACGGAGTTAAAGATGTTTATTTAAACGAAGCGAGCGTTGTTATAAAATAAATTTAATTTTGATTGCGTAACGCGGAGCGCGCAACCTGTAACGAACCCGGAATAACATAAGTTCAGTATTCGTTGCGAGTTATGAGTTATGCGATTTAATCGTATGTTTGAAAACACGAATCAGAACAATCAAAATTCGGGGGGGCAGGACCCTGCCCTGAGTCCGCCGGACGCGGGAGGATTTAAACCTAGCGCGCCTTATCAGGGTCAGGGGAATTTTTCCGTCAATCCTCAGGCTCCCGGTCTTCCGCAAAAAGCGGCGGTAGAAGACATTTTTTCCCAGATGGACGGCGGAGCAAAATCCCGGCCGGAAATTTTAGGGCCCAAAAAGTCGGGTTTACCCGGTGAAACCGGTGGTGAAGGTGATGTGTTTAAAAAATCAATGGATTCAAAAAGGATAGTTTTGGCCGGCATCGGACTCGGCGGAATAATTTTAATTTTTATTGGCGCGTGGTATAGTTATAATATCTTTTTACCCAAACGGCAGGAAGCCAAAGAAAATTCGCCCTTGGTAGAAGAGAACGCAGTTAACCAGCCTGCCGTAAATACCGCTAATACCGCGGTCGGTAATGAGGCGGCCAGTGAAGAGGAATCCAAAGAGCCGGAGGAAGCCGCTGGAACGCTTTTGGGGACTGATGTGCTGGAAAGCCCGCTTCAGCCCGGCGAAGAAAGAACAGGTGAAGCGACGGCGGTTGATTCCGGGCGCGATAGCGATAATGACGGTTTAAAAGATTTGGAAGAGGCGGAGTTAGGCACTGACCCGGAAAAAATTGATACTGACGGCGATGGCCTTTTTGATAACGAAGAGGTAGCGGTCTATAAGACTGATCCCTTGAATCAAGATACTGACGGCGACAGCTACCCGGACGGCAGTGAAGTAAAGAATGGCTATGACCCAAAGGGCCCGGGTAAATTATTTAAAGTAATACCAACAGAATAGCTTATGTTTGAATTTTTTAGTAAATTTATTGGTAAAAATAATCCGGTCAATCCTCTGGCGTCGGTTAAGGATGATTTTAAAAATCAAATCACCGACGAGTCGCTTAATATTTCCGTCCATGTAATGCCTAAGCGCTTTCGGGTCGCCGCCCATTTGGCGAAAAAATCTAGAAGCGCCGGGACGGCCATTCTTTTTGGCGGAATCGTTTTGCTTTTTTTGTTGGGCGGCGCCGGCTATTACTATATTTTTGTTAAACAAGCGGCCCGGACGGGAAAAGAACCGCTGGCCGATGAAACCGAAAACCAGAACGAAACCGTTCCGGCGACTGATGATGAAAATGTCCAGAAAGAAAAGGAAAAAGCTGAAGCCGAAATGATTGAAGACGCGAAACAGAATTATTTAAGTTATAAGAAAAGTCTCGCTGAAGCCGACACCTTAGACGATTATGAACGCGCTTTCGCGAGTCTGGCCGGCGCAGATCTCTTGGCGGATTGGCAGGACTTAAAAGTAAAGGCTGATAAATTGGGGGAAGATAAAAAAGAAGAATTTTTAGCGTTGCTAAAAAATTTCCGCCCGTTAGCCGCAGAAATTGAATCGGTTATGTCCGGAGCGGTAAAAGATAACGGAGTGAGCCTTTCGGCCGGCGCAACCGGTTTTACAGTCGCGGCCGATCTTGCTGGCTCTAACGGAAGCTGGAAACTTACGGAAGAGTCGGGTTTTGAATATCTCGACGCCGATAACGCCACGACAACTCCGGACGGCTGGCTCAACGCCAACGAAACGCCTAAACTGCCGGAAAACGAAATTGAATATAAGCCCGGAAGCGATGCGGATGCGGACGGTTTGACTGATAAGGAAGAGGAGATTCTCGGGACGAATTTTGAGAGCAATGATTCCGACGCTGACGGCTATCCTGATTTAAGCGAACTTAATAATTATTACAATCCGGCCGGCGCCGGCCGGTTGGCTGAAAATCCGGGAATAAAGAAGTATTCTGATATTGCTTTAAGTTTTGAAATTTTGTATCCGGCCGGCTGGAGCGAAGAAAAATCGGGCGGTGAAGCCATAATTTTGCGCTCCTCGGATAACCAGTTTTTGCAGGCCCTGATCCAGCCGAATCCCGATAAAGAAGATATTGAAGCGTGGTACTTAAAGCAATTTGATATTACCGCGGTTCCGGATGACTGGAAGACGGAAAAAGAGACGCTTGACGGCCAGACGGTCTGGCAGGGGATAAAAAGTCCGGACGGGCTGACGATGTACCTTACGGACGCTGACAAAGAATACATTTATGTTTTAACTTACAGCCCGGGAGAGGGGCGGACGCTTGATTACCAAAATATTTTTAACATGGTAATCGCCAGCTTTACTTTGCTTTGATGGTGGAAATAAATAACCAAACGAAAAGCAAGATAGATGAGTTGTTGATTAGAAAGGTTGCCGAAGCGTTCTTAAAATCCCACCATAAAATTGGCCATGAGCTTTCCATTGCCATTATCGGCGACGCGGCCATGAGAAAAATAAACCGCGAGCGCAGGCGGATTGACTCTCCGACCGATGTATTATCTTTTAGGGGCGAGGGCGGATTTTTTGGCGAAATTATCCTTGACTATAGCCAGATTAAAAAGCAGGCTCGGGAACTAAAGAAGAGCGCCGGTGACGAGCTGGTTTTTATCCTGGTCCACGGCTTACTGCATTTGGCCGGATACGACGACCGGACGGAAAAAGAAAGGCTTAAGATGATAAGGCTGGGGGGGGAGTTTATAAAAATGCAAAAATTAAAAATAAAAATGCAAAATGACAAAGATAAAATTTAAAATTAGTATAGTTCTTTATTCATTTTAACTTTTTGCATTGTCATTTTGCATTTTGATTTTTACATTTTAATTTATCTATGATTCGCGTAAAACGACTGGCAAAAAGCTTCACCTACGCTTTTAAGGGGCTGGAAAAAATTTTCAGGGAAGAGCAGAACATAAGAATTATTCTTTTTCTCGCCCTGGGGGCGATAGTTTTAGGGGTTTATCTTCGGATTAGCCGGATTGAATGGTGCGTCCTGGTTATCGCTCTTACGTTGCCTCTGCTGATGGAAATAATTAATAGCGCCGTGGAAAGGGTGGCTGACGTTTTAAAGCCCCGGATTGATAAATACGTAAAAGAGGTGAAGGATATAATGGCCGCCGCGGTCCTTTTTGCCTCCATCTCCGCCCTGGTTATCGGAGTGATAATATTTTTGCCGCATATCCTTGGCGGAAAGTAAAATTTTTGGTATAATAAATAAAACTATAGCGTTTAGCGTATAGTGGGTAGAGTCAGTTTTAACGACGGAAATTTCTAAACGCTAAACCCTATACCCTAACCCCTAAATTATATATGAGAGAAAACATCATCGCCGGACTGGATATCGGATCCTCAAAGATACGCCTCGTCATCGGCCAGAAAAGCTTAAACCGCGAGGAGCGGGGATTTCAGGTAATCGGCGCCGTTGAAACGCCGACCGAAGGGCTTTCCCGCGGAATAGTGAACAGCATAGAAGACGCGACATCTTCAATTTCATCGTGCCTGGAAAAAGCCGAGCGGCTTACCGGCGCGCCGGTAAAAAGCGTCTGGGTGGGAATTAATTTTCCCAACGTTAAATGCGAAAAAAGCCGGGGAGTGGTCGCGGTCGGAAAATCGGATGGCGAAATAACGCCGGACGACGTGGAGCGGGCTTTAGAAGCGGCTCGGGCTTTGTCAGTTCCGCCGAATTACGAAATCCTCCATGTTATTCCGGTAAAATTCACGGTTGACAACCAGGAAGAGATAAAAGACCCGATCGGCATGACCGGAGTCCGGCTTGAAGTTGAAACCCTTATAATCCAGGGACTTTCATCCCAGATAAAAAACCTTACCAAAGCCATTTACCGGACCGGCCTGGAAATTGAAGACCTGGTTCTATCGCCTTTAGCCGCCGCCGAAGCAGTTATCAGCGCCAAGCAGAAAGAACTCGGAGCGGCGCTTATAAATATCGGTTCTTCTACTACCAGCCTCGCCGTTTTTGAAGAGGGCGAGCTTTTGCATACCGCGGTTTTACCGGTCGGCTCTGAACATATTACCGCCGATATCGCCATCGGGCTCCGCTGTCCCATCAACCTGGCCGAAAAGATAAAGATTGAATACGGCAGCGCCAAACCGGACCAGTTCTCAAAAAAAGACGAAATTGATTTAAGCCTCATGGCCGAAGAAGGGGAGAGCGCTGAAGACAGCCAGGTTTCCCAAAAATACATTTCCGAAATAATTGAGGCCCGGGTTGAGGAAATTTTTGAAAAGATCGACGCTGAATTTAAAAAGATTGACCGCTCGGGAATGCTCCCGGCCGGAGTTTTTCTAGTCGGCGGCGGCGCCAAGCTTGCCCATATAACCGAGATTGCCAAGAAAAAATTAAGGCTTCCGGCCTGCCTCGGCGCCAACAAGGCGGCGCGGACCGTTATAGATAAAGTTGACGACCCAACCTACCTGACGGCACTCGGCCTTTCTATCTGGGGCAACCAGGCTTTAGACCATGAAAGCGTCCGAAAAGTTGACTGGATTCGGGGAACCGCGGCCGTTAACAAGTCGGTGGACAGAATTAAGAAGTGGATATCGTCGCTCATGCCGTAATTATAGCCGAAAAGTCTTTAAGTCCGAAAGTCTGGAAAAAAGCGCAAAATTATTTTTATTCCGGGCTTTAGACTTTTTTAACTAGGGACTTTAGGACTTATCCTTATAGGGTCTTGCAAAAATTCGGGCAATACTATAAACTTATTTTACTAAAACATTACTCATAAAATCTCAATAAATATGCCTGAAATAAAACCGGCGATTGAGACAATCGCCAAAATCAAGGTAATCGGCGTGGGCGGCGGCGGCGGAAGCGTTGTTAATCGGATGGTTGACGCCGGCGTCAAAGGCGTTGAATTTATCGCCGTAAATACCGATGTTCAGGCGTTGCATTACAATAAAGCCTCAAAAAAGCTCCATATCGGCAAAGCCGTAACCCGGGGTCTCGGCGCGGGGATGAATCCTGAACTGGGGCGGAACGCGGCCGAAGAATCCCAAAACGAGATCAGGGACCTTTTAAAAGATTCGGATATGGTCTTTATCACTTGCGGGTTAGGCGGCGGAACCGGAACCGGAGCCGCTCCGGTCGTTGCCGAATTGGCTAAAGACATCGGCGCTTTAACCATCGCCGTTGTTACTAAGCCGTTCGCTTTTGAGGGATCGCAGAGGAAAAATATCGCCGAGCGCGGACTCTCCGAATTGATTGATAAAGTGGATACCATAATAACCATCCCGAACGATAAACTGCTCCAGGTGATTGATAAAAAAACTTCACTACTTGACGCTTTTAACGTAGTGGATGACGTCCTCCGCCAGGGCGTCCAGGGAATTTCCGAACTGATAACTGTGCCGGGGCTTATAAACGTTGACTTTGCCGATGTTAAGGCCGTCATGTCCAACGCCGGATCGTCCCTGATGGGCATCGGGCTCGCCAGCGGCGAAAATAAAGCCATTGAAGCGGCCAAGATGGCCATCAATTCGCCCCTCTTAGAGATGTCCATTGAAGGCGCCCGCGGCATCCTTTTCACCATCACCGGCGGACCGTCCCTTAGCATGGCCGAAGTTTCCGAGGCGGCCAAGGTAATCACCGCGTCGGCTGACGAAGAAGCAAAAATCATTTTCGGCGCCGTGATTGACGAAAAAATGAAAGACGAAGTTAAAATAACCGTAGTCGCCACCGGCTTTGATTTTAAATCCGGCAAAAGGGAAGAGGCTGGCAAAGAGCGTTCCTACACACCGAGCTCGTTTATCGCGGCCGAAGAACGGAAAGACGAAATGAAAGAATTTTCCATGCCCGAGCGGAAGAAATCCAAAGTTTCCTCCTTAAAAGCCGCCCAGGCCGAACCGGCGAAGAAAAAGTCCGATTATGCCGAAGAAGATGACGAACTTTCCATCCCGGCATTTATTCGGAAAAAAATGATGTAAAATTAGCTAAAAATTGTTTTATAAGAAATGAGGCCATTTTGGCCTCATTTTTGTGTATAATGGATGCGCGATTCTTGCGCGATTCTTGCGCGATTATTTAAAATATGCTATTATTAAAATATGTTTAAGCCACAATACAATTTAACCGATTCCATCGTTAAAAAGCTTACCGAAATAGCCGAGGCCAAGGCCATTATTGAGGGTGCAAAAATTTTACCGCAACAGGAGTTAAAGCTACGAAGACAGGCCATAATCAGGATGTCGCAAAGCTCTACGGCGATTGAAGGCAATATGTTGAATATTGCTCAAGTTGGAGCCTTGTACGCCAACAAAAAAATTGACGCGCCAGAAAGGGATATCTATGAAGTGGAGAATTACTTAAAGGCCTTGAAGTATATTGATGAAGTAGTGAAGAAAAAACTGCCGATTTCCGAAAAGGTTATTTTGCATATACATAAGCTTGTTACCGATAAAACATTAGCCAAAGAAAAAAGCGGCTTTTATCGCAAGACACCGGTCTATGTAGTCAAATCAATGCTAGGTCGCGTTACCGAAGTCGTCTATACCGGGCCGGAGGCTTCCAAAGTAAAAAAATTATGCGCAGATTTGGTTCAATGGATAGAGCAAAGCGAAAAAGAATCCATTAATCCAGTTATTGTGGCTGGTATAGTCCATCAAGAAATTGCCGCTATTCATCCCTTTGCTGATGGCAATGGTAGAACAGCGCGTGCTTTGGCTACGCTAATTCTTTATCAGCGGGGCTATGATTTCAGGCGTTTATTTGCCTTGGAGGATTATTACAATCGCGAACGCCAAGATTATTATAATGCAATTAATATCGGTAAAAAATACGAAGAAAGAAAAGTTGATTTTACTCCTTGGCTTGAATATTTCGTTCTAGGATTCAGAGAGGAAATTGAGAATGTCAAAGCCAAAATAAAATCATTATCCAGGAAAGCAGTGGGCGACCATATTAACGAGCAAGTATATTTAGATCCGGATCAATTGAAGATTTTGGATTTTATTGATCAAGTGAGCCGAATTACGACCAAGGATGTCGAGGATATTCTGAAATGCCCGAAAAGAACCGCCCAGCTTTATTTGCAGAAGCTGAAGAAAATGAAAATGATTCGGCAAGTCGGCAAAGGTCCGGCGAGCGCGTATATTTTAGAAGAAAAGTAGTATGAAACGAAAAAATAAAATTGAAACGAATAATAGCAAGCTAATCTCAGCCTATTTAGATATGCTTAGAAAAAGAGCTTTAATTGAAAGTACCGGCGCGTCGCTTCGGCTTTCTGGGCGGAATATTACGAATGAGCAGGTCGCGGAGATTTTGAAGAAGATGGGAGAATAAGTTTTGGGGATGAGGAGGTGGGGGGTGAGGCTGACTAAAACTCCGATTAATAATGTAAACTTAAAGAAGAAATCGCCCGAACCGATAAAAAGATTGACGAGGAGGTTTTTGGGCTTTATGGGTTGGGGGAAATTAAGATTGTGAAAAAATTAAGTAAAAAATAAAATGATCAAAAACAGGCTATTAAAAACCGAGAATGCAATAATGAGAGAAGCGTTGCTATATAAAATCGTTTCCTTGAATGAGATTATTAAACCTGGATTTAATTTTGGGAGTGTGACAAAAAAAGATAACCTAAAAGAATATTTTGCAGGGCTAATTTTGAGTAAGATATATTCCTTAGTTGTTTCTATGAATAACAGTATTTTTGCGAATGACGTTTTTATATCCATATATCTTTATAGATATATTTATGAGTTGTCTATAAAAGTTTTCTATATTTTCTCTGGCTCTCCCGAAGATCAAATCTTATCGAGATTGAACGAATTTTTTGATAACAAAAAATGGAACCTTGCAGAGATTAAAGATGCGATAGACATTAATTTATCGTCACCAGAACTATTCAGAAATCATAAAAAAAGCTATGAAAGCATTTGTAAGTTTGTTCATCCTAATATTGATAGCCTTAATCTGCATCTTAATCGGACGGACGATCAGCAATTTGAATTTATATGCCCAAACATTAATTTGACTATTTGGTACATAGTCGAGATTATGAGACTTTTTATGAATTTTAAAATATTAAATTTGAATACGAATATAGACCAGAAAAAGTTAAGATTTCTACAATCTTTTGAAGTTCATCCTTAATAGATAAAATTCAATTTAAAAGCCCGCCGAAAGACGATATTTGCCAGAAAATAAAAAAAGTCTTCCATGACGGAGACTTGGAAACCCAGTAGAAAACTTTTTTTATCCTGATATTTGTCTGCGGTTTTAAGAGTTTAGCCGCGGGAGAGCCGAAGCCCTCACAAATATCATTAATACTATAATAGCACAAAGGCCATGAGAATTTATAGCCCAACCCAATGAACCAATCCCAAGCCATGAAAATTTTAGAGTCGGGAGAGAATGTCTTTTTGACCGGGTCGGCCGGAACAGGCAAGACTTTTTTGATAAATGAATTTATCGGCCGTTTAAAAGAGAAAAAAATTAAAGTTGGGATTACCGCCTCAACCGGAATCGCCGCCACCCATATCGGCGGCCGGACCATCCACTCCTGGGCGGGAATCGGCATTGAAAAAAAGTTAAGCCCGAAAAAAATAAATAAAATTCTCAGGAATAAAAAAGTCCGGCAAAGGATAGAAGAGGCGCGAGTTCTTATTATTGACGAAATATCAATGTTGGACGCTGACCGGCTTAATCTTACGGACGAGATATGCAAAGCGATTAAAAATCCGTTTTTGCCGTTCGGCGGAATCCAGATTGTCCTCTCCGGCGATTTTTTTCAGCTCCCGCCGGTTGAAAAGGGCGCGAAGTTCGCTTATGAATCCTTAGCCTGGAAAGAAGCCAAAGTAAAAGTCTGCTATCTTGACGAACAGTTCCGGCAGGATGACGCGACTTTTACGGATCTTTTAAATAAAATCAGGAGTAATTCCGCCGGAACGGACGAAATGAATTCCTTAAAGTCGCGCCTTTTTAGATCCATAGTCGGTTTTAAAAAGCCCACCAAGCTTTATACCCATAACGCCGACGTTGATGCCGTAAACAGCTACGAATTATCGCGCGTCCCCGGGAAAGAGTCGGTTTACCCGATGACCGAGCGCGGCCCGCGGGAGCTCGTAAATTTTTTAAAGAAATCCTGCCTGGCGCCCGAAGAACTGAAGCTGAAAATTGGCGCCATGGTTATGTTCGTAAAAAATAATTTTGAGGCCGGTTACGTGAACGGCACGCTGGGGACGGTAGTTGGTTTTAATGAAGATGAATATCCTGTCGTAAAAATTAGGTCAGGCAGTGAAATTACGGCTGTTTCTTCCGGCTGGGAAATTGAAGAAGACGAAAAAGTCATAGCGGCCATCAGTCAGATTCCTCTGCGCCTCGCCTGGGCCATTACGGTCCATAAAAGCCAGGGCATGAGCCTTGACGCGGCGGAAATAGATTTATCGCGATCTTTTGAGTACGGCATGGGGTATGTAGCGCTCTCAAGGGTGAGGACTTTGGCGGGCATGCGGCTTATAGGAATAAATGAAGAGGCTTTGCGGGTTGATCCGAAAGTTCTCCTAAAAGATTTGGAATTTAAAAATTTATCAAAATAAGGTATTATTATTAAATCTTCAATTATCAATTTATCCCAAAGGGATCCCTTCGGGACAATTTTCAATTCACGTAAATAAATTTATATCAGCGCATTATAATTGATAATTTATAATAAACTTATGCCTAAACTAATTTTTGACATTGAAACCGTAGGGGAAAATTACGACGAGCTGGATGGGACAACGCAAGATGTCCTAACGCGCCGGATTAAAGGTGAAGAAGGAAGCGGGGAATATGACGCCGAGCTGGAGGAGATAAAAGGAACGCTCGGGCTCTCGCCCTTAACCGGCGAAATCGTTGCTATCGGAGTTCTTGACGGCGACAAAGACAAAGGCGCGGTTTATTACCAGGCGCCAGGCGCGAAGGAAAAAGATTCGGAAGAAGGCGGAATTAAATTTCGGCCCATGAGCGAAAAGGAAATGCTTGAACACTTTTGGGACGTCGCGGAAAAATATGATGAATTCGTAAGTTTTAACGGCCGCGGTTTTGACGCCCCGTATATGATGATCCGTTCGGCTATCCACGGCATCCGGCCGAGCCGCGATCTTATGTTTAACCGTTATTTGTCCAGCCAAAAATATGTTAACGCCAAGCATATTGACTTAATGGACCAACTTTCTTTTTACGGCGCCACCCGGAATAAAAGCCTGCATCTTTACTGCCGGGCGTTCGGCATAAAAAGCCCTAAGGCCGGCGGAGTTTCCGGCGATGACGTAGGCGCTCTCTTTAAAGCCGGCCGGTTTTTAGATATCGCCCGCTATAATGTCGGCGATTTAATCGCGACCAAAGCTCTATATGAATATTGGGAGAATTATTTGAGGTTTTAGGCGGTAAATTTAAGGATTTCTTAATCTTTTTAACGCTATAATAATATAGTTTTTTGACCGGCTTATCCACAGTTTGGAACAAAAATTTCAGTTATCCACAGGGTAAAAAAGTTAAAATTTTTAAAGCCGCGAGGGTCTTTGTTGGACTCTTATTTTTTTCTCTAACCTTAAATTAAATTTTTCCGGTTAAAGAGGCTTGACGGGTTTAAGGGGAATGCTATAATTAAATTAACGACAAAATACTATATATTGTGCCACAGATAAAAAGTGAGACCCAATATATTGATTAGACTAACTTCTGACAGGATTATTGGATTTAGTCAAATAACGAACTTTGTCCGCCCGAAGAAGGCGGACAAGGAGGGAAAAACTTTATTGGATTAAGGTAATTATGAAATGCCCCATCTGCTATTACGAGGATACTAAAGTGGTGGATTCAAGGGTGGCTTCGGACGGATTCTCCATAAGAAGACGGAGAGAATGCTTAAAATGCGGCTTCCGGTTTTCTACCTATGAAGAGCTGGAAATCCTTGAGCTTACAATTATTAAGCGGGACAGCCGGAAAGAAGCCTATCAGCGGGAAAAATTGGAGAGAGGCCTTAAAAAAGCTCTGGAAAAACGCCCCATAACCAAGGAAAATTTTAAGAAGCTGGTTAACCTTATAGAACGGGATTTGCAAAAACTCCGGAAAAGCGAAATCACCTCCAACCAGATCGGCCTCTTCATCATGAAGCACCTGAAAAAAATGGATAAAGTCGCTTATATCCGTTTTGCGAGTGTTTATCAGTCCTTTAAGGACGTGGAAGAATTTTCGGAAGAGCTGGATAAGTTGCTCGCAGGAAAAGACCGAAAAAAAATTAAAAATTAAAAATTATCCGCCAGAGTATCTTGCGCCAGTCAGAGGCTGGTCCGCCTCTGGCGGAAAAATTAATACATATTCCCCATGCAACCCCTTAAAGAAATAAAAAACAGCATAACCCAGATTTTAAAGCGCTCGGGAGAAATCGCGCCTTTTTTGCCGGAAAAAATTGTTGAAGCGATTTTTAAGGCGACCGAAGCCGTTGGCCAGCCTGATCGCCAGCTCGCGGAAAAATTAACCAACGAAGTAATCGCCGCGGTAGCCGCAAAGTTTCACGAAAGATCCATTCCGGCGGTTGAGGAAATCCAGGACATGGTGGAAGAAGTCCTTATCGCCAACCGGCAGATTAAAGCCGCCAAATCCTACATCCTTTACCGGGATCAGCGAGCCCGCTTAAGGGATATGCGGTCTTTAATTGATTACGCTTCGCTCGTTGAATCTTACATTAATAATAGCGACTGGCGGGTCAAGGAAAACTCCAACATGAGTTACAGCCTCCAGGGTTTAAATAACCACATCGCTTCGGATATTTCTTCTAACTACTGGCTTAATAAAATTTACACGGCTAATATCCGTGAAGCCCATAAAGACGGCGATTTGCATTTGCATGATTTACAGATCATCGCCCCTTACTGCGCCGGCTGGGATTTAAAGGATTTGTTGATGCGCGGTTTTGGCGGAGTTTCGGGGAAAATTGAATCCGGGCCGGCCAAACATTTCCGCACGGCGCTCGGGCAGGTGATAAATTTTTTCTATACCGTGCAGGGCGAGGTGGCCGGAGCCATGGCCTTTTCCAACTTTGATACCTATCTTGCGCCTTTTATTCGCTACGACAGCATGACCAAAAAGGAAGTCCGTCAGAGCCTGCAGGAATTTTTATTCAACATTAATGTCCCGACCCGGGTCGGATTCCAGACGCCTTTTACCAACATTACTTTGGATTTGGTAGTAAGCGGAGCCTTAAAGGACGAGCATGTAGTTATCGGCGGAAAACACCAGCTTGAAACCTACAAGGAATTCCAGAAAGAAATGGACATGTTTAACGAGGTTTTTGCCGAGCTGATGATGGAAGGCGACGCCAAAGGGCGGGTCTTTACCTTTCCGATCCCGACCTACAATATTACCCGGGATTTTGACTGGGATTCGCCAGTCTCCATGAAAGTTTTTGACATGACCGCCAAATACGGCATCCCTTATTTTTCCAACTTCGTCAATTCAGACATGAGCCCGGATGACGCCCGCTCAATGTGTTGCCGTTTGCGGCTTGATAATCGGGAATTAAGAAAGCGCGGCGGCGGACTTTTCGGCGCCAACCCTTTAACCGGCTCCATCGGCGTCGTAACGATAAACCTTCCCCGGATCGGCTACCTCGCTAAAACCGAAGAGGAATTCTTTGACCGGTTGTCAGGCCTCATGCAAATCGCCCGCGAGAGCCTTGAAGTGAAAAGAAAAGTACTTGAAGATTTAACCGACGGCGGGCTCTATCCTTACGCCCGGCATTATTTAGATAATATCAAAGCGCGCTTCGGCGGCTATTGGAACAACCATTTTTCAACCATCGGCATTATCGGCATGAACGAGGCGCTTCTTAATTTCGCTCCGGTCAGCGCCAATATTTCCTCGCCAGCCGGCCGGGCTTTTGCCGAAAAAGTTCTTACTTTTATTCGGGAGAAAATGATGGATTACCAGAATTCAACCAACCATTTATATAATCTTGAAGCCACGCCGGCGGAAGGAACAACCAGGCGCCTCGCTAATCTTGATAAAAAGAAATACGCGGATATTATCGTGGCCAACAACGAAGAAGTAATAACCAGGGAAGCCGCCCCTTTCTATTCTAATTCCACCCAGCTTCCGGTCGGTTTTACCGATGATATGTTTATGGCCTTGGATTTGCAGGACGGTTTGCAAACTCGCTATACCGGCGGAACCGTATTTCATGGTTTTATCGGCGAAGCCCTGCCTTCGGCCGAATCGGTAAAAAACCTGGTCCGGAAAATCGCCTACAACTACAAACTGCCTTACTTTACTGTTACTCCGACTTTTTCTATCTGCCCGAAACACGGCTATCTGGCCGGCGAGCACCACTACTGCCCAAAATGCGACGAGGAAAACGGAACCGGCGGAATACCGGCGGCGGGGAAGAAGGCCGAAAAAAAGCCTGAAGCGCCGGATAAACCGGACAGGGCGATAGAGAGTAATTTAGAAAGGGATTTAATAACATTGTTAGCTTAGAATAAGTCATCAAGTCAAAATAGTCATAAAGTCGGACGGTTTGTTATTCTGACTTCGGACTTTTGGACTTTAGACTAAAAAATATATGAGTCCAGTTGAAACAAAAAGACAGCCATGCGAAGTTTACAGCCGGGTTTGCGGTTATCTCCGGCCGGTCAGCCAGTGGAACGATTCAAAGCAGGCGGAATTCGCCAGCCGGAAAATGTATAAAACCGAAAATAGCGAGAAATAATGAAAATCGGCGGTTTGCAAAAATTCAGCCTTCTTGATTATCCGGGAAAAATTTCCGCCATCATATTCACGAAAGGTTGCAATTTCCGCTGTCATTATTGCTATAATCCCATGCTTGTTGAGCCTAAAGGCGGACGTGTCCTGACCCGACGGCAAGGCAAGGTAGTATATTCTTCGCCTGATCCGGCTGAACCGGAGGAACTTTCTTCCGATAACGCCGGAAAGGGCGAAGGGCAGGAAGGTCATCCCCTAAAAGAGGGTGATCTTTTTGTTTTTTTAAAAAAGCGGATCGGGAAGCTGGACGCCGTAGTTATAACCGGAGGCGAGCCGACCATCCAACCGGATTTGCCCGAGTTCCTCGCGAAAATCAAGGAGCTTGGATTCCTTATAAAACTGGACACGAACGGATCCAGTCCGGAAATGCTTAAAAAAATATTGGACAAAAACTTAGCGGATTATATTGCCATGGATTTAAAAACTTCTCTGCCGGCTTATGAAAAAGCCTGCGGAGTTAAGTTTGACTTGGAAAAACTGAAAAAAAGTATTAAAATGATTAAAGAAAGTTCTTTGCCGCGCGAGTGGCGGACGACCTTAGTTCCGGGAATCGTGGAGGCGGATGATATTTCCGCCTTGGGGAAATTAATCAAGGGCGAGTCCGTCTGGTATTTGCAGGGGTTTAAAAGCCAGACCCCTTTGGTTAATAATGAATTTCAGGGGAAAAACGGGTACAGCGCGATTGACATGGAAAAGATGCGGAAGATTGCCTTGGGATATGTAAAAAAGTGTGAGATAAGATGAAAGAATAAAAAAATTTTTAATTTTTAAATTTTGTAATTTTTAAAATTTAGACATTTAAAAATTGTTTAAAAATTAAAAATTATAAAATTAAAAATTTTATCTATGGACGGCGAAAAATCAAAGGAGGAAAGGTTGGAAGAGCTTTTGGAAAGGAACCTCGCGTTAACCGAGGAAATCTATAAGATGACCAAAAGCGTAAAGAATTATATAAATTTCCAAAAGGTTATGAGCGTGATTTATTTCCTTTTGATTGTCGTGCCGATAATCCTTAGCGTCATTTACCTCCCGCCGCTATTAAAGGGAATTTTCAGCCAGTATGAATCAGTGCTCGGCGGAGATGATTTTTTAAAGACCGTGAATCCTTCTGACGCAAGGAATATGTCGCCGGAAATCAGGGGATTTTTTGAGAACTAGAAATTAGGAAGCTTAATTATATGGAAAAAGATATTAACCTGACCGCTTTTGAAAAACGGGTTTTAAGCGCGATTAAAGCCATAAAAAAAGGCCGGGTTAGCACCTATAAAGAGGTAGCGAAAAAAATCGGAGCGCCGGGAGCCGGGCGGGCCGTCGGGAACACATTAAATAAAAACCCCTGGGCGCCGGAAGTTCCTTGTCATAGAATTGTGCGATCTGACGGCCGGATCGGCGGGTATGCCGGAGGAAAAAGGAAGAAAATAAAGCTTTTAAAAGAAGAAGGGGTTATTGTGCGTAATAATAAGATTGAGGGGTTTAATGCCGTTTTAATGAGGCTGTGATTATGATAAGAATGCAAAATTTTTTTGTCGTCATTCTGACCCGCCGAATCGGCGGGGAAGAATCTCGTGGTAATAGCTCTGTTCACGGGATCCTTCGCTACGCTCAGGATGACGAATTGATTTTTACATTTTAATTTAACTATATGCATAATGATCACAAAAAATTATTAATTACCGTTGTAATAACTTCCATTGTCGTAAGTTCCTTATTCGGCGGGGTGGTCGGATTTTGGGCCGGGGTGGCTTCGCGGGAGGCCGATTTTAGCGCGCTTAGGGGTAATATGTTCGGCGCCGGTAAAGTCGTAAAAGTTGAGGAAGAATCGTCGGTTATTTCAGCGGTGGAAAAAGTTTCGCCGGCTGTCGTAAGTATAATTATCTCCAAAGACCTACCGATTATTGAAGAATTCCGGGACGCTCCGCTCGGGTCGGATTTTTTTCGCCAGTTTTTCGGGGAAGATTTTAATTTAGGCGTTCCTCAATTCCGGCAGAACGGGACTGAAAGGCGGGAAATCGGCGGCGGAAGCGGATTCATAATTTCGCCTGACGGATATGTCGTAACCAACCGGCATGTTGTTTCGGACGAAGCGGCTGATTACACGGTTTTAACCAACAGCGGAAAAAAATATTCGGCCAAAGTACTCGCCCGGGATACGGTTAATGACCTCGCGGTTTTAAAAGTTGACGCCTCGGGATTGCCGGCTGTTGAATTTGGCGACAGCGCGGGTCTTAAAGCTGGCCAGTCAGTCATCGCCATCGGCAACGCGCTCGGGGAATTTCGCAATACGGTTTCGGTTGGCGTTATTTCCGGCCTGGCAAGATCAGTCGTCGCGAGCGGCGGGCTTTCCGGAAGCGAGCAACTGTCCAACGTTATCCAGACCGACGCGTCTATCAATCCCGGCAACTCCGGCGGGCCGCTCCTAAATCTCGCCGGCCAGGTAATCGGCATCAATACGGCTATTGTTGCCGGAGCGCAGAATATCGGCTTTGCTCTGCCGATTAACGAAGTCCGGCCTTCAATTGAAAGCGTTCGGCAGACCGGAAAAATCGTCCGGCCCTGGCTCGGAGTGCGTTATGTTTTAATTAATGACGCCCTGGCGGAAACGCGGAAACTGCCGGTAAAAAGCGGCGCGCTCGTCATTAAAGGAGAAAATGAAAACGAATTGGCAATTGTTCCCGGTTCACCGGCCGACAAAGCAGGCTTAAAAGAAAATGATATTATTTTAAAACTTGATGGAACCGATATCAATGAAGCCAACCCGCTCGCTAACGCCCTTGGCCGCCATAAGCCGGGCGACGAGGTAACCCTTAAAATCCGGAGCGGGGAAAGCGAGAAGGAGGTGAAAGTTAAATTGGAAGAGTTAAAATAGGTATGAAATGTCGCTAATTTTTTTTAAAGCTACCCGGAAGTACGGGTAGTTTTTCGTTTTCAGAGGGTTGTCCCAATCCCGACGATGGGCTATAATATGAACAATGCGGTAATAAAACCCGTTTGAATATGCGAAAAAACATGAGAAAGAAAAAAATTATTAAACAAGATAGTTTTACCGAATTTTTGCTATACACCGCGCCAAACGGCAAAGTAAAGGTAGAGATATTTCTTCATAATGAAAGTATTTGGCTGACACAGGCCAGAATCGCCGAGCTTTTTGGGGTTGACAGAAGCGTTGTAACGAAACATTTGCAAAATATCTTTAGCGAAGGGGAATTGGATAAAAATTTAACTAGTGCAAAAATTGCACAAGTTCAAAAAGAAGGACAGCGAGAAGTATCCAGGGACGTAGAATTTTATAATCTAGACGCAATTATATCCGTTGGTTATCGGGTGAATAGTATTTATGCTACGCAGTTTCGAATTTGGGCGACGGAAAGACTGAAAGAGTATATTATCAAGGGCTTTACGATGGACGACGAAAAGCTGAAAGATCCGTATAATGTTTTTGGCAAAGACTACTTTGAAGAACAACTGGCGCGAATCAGGAACATTCGTTCCAGCGAGCGGAGATTCTATCAAAAAGTTACCGATATATACGCGCAGTGCAGTATTGATTACAACCCGAATGAGGAAATAACCAGGCAATTTTTCGCCACCGTGCAGAATAAATTGCATTTCACTATATCCGGCCAGACCGCGGCGGAAATTATTCATAGCCGAGTTGGAAATTCAAAGCCGAATATGGGTCTGACAAATTGGAAATACTCGCCCCGGGGGCCAATCAGGAAAACGGACGTGGCGATTGCTAAAAATTATTTGGATGAAAAGGAGTTGGACGAGCTTAACAGAATTGTGACAATGTACCTTGATTACGCCGAAATGCAGGCGAAAAAGGGCATAGCGATGCGGATGAAAGACTGGGTAAAGAAGTTAGATGCGTTTCTTAAATTCAATGAAAGGGAAATTTTGAAAGATAATGGTGATATTTCGCACGAAGTGGCGGTTGCGTTAGCGGAGAGCGAATACGAAAAATATCGCAAAAAACAGGACAAGAATTATATCTCCGATTTTGACCGGGAGGTGAAGAAACTTTTGGAGAAGAAAAAATAAATATTTTTATTATCATGGAAAACCTCCTAAAACAGCTGGAAGAGTTAAGGGAAAAAATCGCTCAAACGGCGGGGATTTTGGATATTGAAAAAAAGAAAGTTGAAGCCCGGGAGCTTAAAATGGAAACAGGCAAACCCGGATTCTGGAACGACCGGGAGCGAGCCGTTTTAGCCGGAAAAAGGCTGGAAAGTCTGGAAAGCGAAACGCGGGAATGGGATGAGCTGGAAAAAGAGGCGAGAGAGTTAGAAGAATTCGCGGCTCTGGCGGAAAAGGAAGCCGGGGAAAACGTTAGTGAAAAAAGCGGCAAAGCTGAAAAAGATAAAGTGAAAGGCGCGAAAGATAAAGATGTTAAAAACGACAGGCCGGTTGACGGGAACGGGATTGAAGAGGGGCTGGCCGAAGAAGTGCATAAGAAGTTTGAAGAGCTGAAAAATAAATTTGAGGCGCTGGAATTCATGGTTTTATTTTCCGGAAAATACGACCGCCAGAACGCCATCCTTTCTATTCACGCCGGAACCGGCGGAACCGACGCGCAGGACTGGGCGCAGATTTTAGAGAGAATGTATTTGCGCTTTAGCGAGAAAAAACGCTGGAAAGCGGAAATTCTTGATACTACTTACGGGGGAGAGGCCGGAATAAAAAGCGCCACTCTGCGGATAAAAGGCGACTGGGCTTACGGTTATCTTCGTTCGGAAAACGGGGTGCATCGCCTCGTCCGTATTTCGCCTTTTGACGCCGAAGCCATGCGCCACACTTCCTTCGCTTTAATAGAAGTAATACCCGAACTGCCGGAGACTGAAGATTTAGAATTAAAAGACGAGGATTTAAGGGTTGATGTTTTCCGCTCTTCCGGGCCGGGCGGACAAAGCGTTAATACGACTGATTCGGCGGTCAGGATTACCCATCTCGCGACCGGACTCGTAGCGACCTGCCAGACCGAGCGCTCCCAGCACCAAAACCGGGAGAACTGCTTAAAAATTTTAAAATCAAAACTCGCAAAACTGGCCGAAGACGAGCGGCGGGCTGAAGAATTAAAACTCCGGGGCGAAGCGCAAAAGGCGGAATGGGGAAAGCAGATCCGCTCTTACGTCATGCAACCCTATAAAATGGTAAAAGACCACCGCACAAAGCATGAAACCCAGGACGTGGACGGGGTTTTAGATGGCAAGCTGGAAGAATTTATGGAGAGTTATCTGAGGGTGGCGCGAAATGTGTAATGTGGAACACGGGTTATGCGAAAGGTATGATCAAGGGGGAATTTTTTACCAAATCAAAAATATTATTGGTAAGCTGTCTTAGTTTTATCGCCGGAATCGGGCTAGGGTCGTATTTTTCAGAAGAATGGCTTTTAAAAGATTTATGGTGGTTTGGGATATTTGCGGCTGGCGCGCTGGCCTTGATAATAATTTGGAATGTTAACCTAAAAGAAGGGTCTCGCTTTTCGGAAAGATGGAAGGCAATATCGCGCCTTCTTTTTTTGTTTCTAACTTTTTTCTTTTTCGGAATCTGGCGCTACTCGCTTGCCGCGCCAAAAGATTATCCGGATCAGGTCAGGCATTATAATGGTCAAAGAGTAAAAATTATCGGAAGAGTGGCGGACGAAGCCGATACGCGGGAGGCTAGCATGAAATTAAAAATTGACGCCAAGTATCTGTTGATTAGCGCGGAGAATGTTAATAGCGAAAAAGACGGTGATGAAATTGGAACCGGAGCCAGGGAAAGGAACGCGGAGGACGCGGGTCGGGAAATAAAAATGCCGGTTAGGGGAAGAATCCTTACGACCGTAAATATTTTTCCCGAATACGGTTTTGGCGACCGGCTGGAACTCTCCTGCGATTTAAAAAAACCCGAACCGGTTGAAGATTTTTCCTACGACCGCTACCTTTCGCGCTATGACATTTATTCGCTTTGCTATTACCCGAAAATAAAATTTTTGGGAAAAGAAAATTTTAGGTTTTTTTCCGTTGGCCGGCTTTATGAAAAAGTTCTTGCCGTAAGAAAAAAGATAAAGACAGTTTCTGATCTCGGAATGGGCGATCCGGAAAGCTCAATCGCTCAGGCGATAACTTTCGGTTTAAGAAATTATTTGCCCCAGGAATTAAAAGACGTATTTTCCCAAACCGGCCTTACCCATATCATGGCGGTTTCCGGCGCGAACATCAGCATCCTGACGATGATTGTCATGAATTCGCTTTTAGCCCTCGGCGCGAAGCGGAAGCTGGCTTTTCGGATAACCGTTGCCTGGATAATATTTTTTGTTATCCTTGTCGCCGCCCCGGCCTCGGCTATCCGGGCCGGAGTGATGGGTTTTATCGTGCTTTGGGCGTTAAATCTCGGTCGGCTAAATAAAACTATTGGCGCCATAGTTCTCGCCGCGGCCGTCATGCTCCTTTTTAATCCTAAAATCCTCCGGGATGATCTTGGTTTTCAGCTTTCTTTTCTCGCGACTTTAAGCCTCGTTTATTTTTATCCGATTTTTAGCGCCTGGTTCGCGCGCAGGGAAGCGTTAAGCCGCGCCCCGAAAATTATTAGCGAAACGCTCCTGATCACTCTCGCCGCCCAGGTCCTTACCACTCCGGTGCTGGTTTACAATTTTCATTTTATTTCGCTTTCCGCTCCGCTTGCGAACCTGCTCGCGCTTTGGGCGATACTGCCGATTACTTTTTTCACTTTTTCCGGCCTGGTTTTTTCTTTAATCTTTGCCGGATACGAAAACCTGATTTTTTTTCCGGCCTGGATTTTTGTTAAATACCTTTCAATACTCGCTAAAAATCTAGCCTGCCTGCCTTTTTCCCACCCTGAAACCGGCCAGATCAGCGGTTTTATTTTCTTAATATATTACTTAATGTTAGCAAAATTTTTAAAAAAGCGAAAAAACACTCCAATTTCTATTGACTTCTCATGAATTTTGTGTTATATTAGCCAGACTAGAATGTGTTTAAAAACCATTTCGTCGCGAGACTTTATCCGCTTTGAGCGAGACGAGGAAGACGAGTAAAACAATACGAGGCGTAGCCTAAGCTACGGTGAGTATTATTTTGCGAAGTCTGACGAAGTCGAAGCCGAAGCGGTAAAGCCGCAGTAGAAAGGGTTTTTAAACACATTCTAAAACAATACGGTCATCCCCATGGCAAGGTGGCGCTAATCCCGCTCACTTTTATTAATTAACGCTTAAACACCCAATGGGGAAAATTTTTCGTATGGAAACCGTAAACGAAAATCTTAGCATCGCTAATCTGGCCGACATAAAACCGTCGGAAATAATTGAAGAATTGCTTTCCCGGCTCAAGGAGCGGGAAAGGGATATTATTATTCGCCGGCACGGCCTCAGAGGGACGGAAAAGGAAATATTGGAAGGAATCGGCAAAGCCCATAACTTAACCCGGGAAAGGGTGAGGCAGATTGAGTCGGTCGGGCTGAAAAAAATCAGGGAAGCGAGGCAAAAAGAAATTTTAGTCGGAATCGGGAAACTTATCCGCGAGCTTATTGAAAGCCACGGCGGCATTATGGAAAAAGAGCATCTTTTTGAGGTGCTTTCACATTTCGGCCTGAATGAAGCTTCTCCCGCGGATCGGGCGGTTTTCAGGAATTTTTATAACTTCATTATACTTAAAATATTGGATGGATTTTCCGAAGTCAATAAATCGGATGAATTTTTAAGTCATGTAAAGCTGGCTGATAAGGAAACCGGCCATCTTGACGAGCTTATCCGCGCCATAAAAAAAGCGGTTTCGGAAAAAGGTAAAATTTTAACCACCGAAGAACTCTTAAGCCTGGCCGAAGAAGCGGCTCGGGATTGCGGGATAACAATCGTGGATTCCAGCGATCCGAATCTTAACCATTATTATGAAAAGCGTTTTAGCGGGGAAGAGTCCGGGTTGTTAAAGGAAAAGAAATATTTATACTCAATAATCAAAGCGGCTAAATCTCTCGGCCAGAACGTTTTTGGCCACTGGGGGCTTTCCGGCTGGCCGGAAATTAAGCCGAAGAATTTAAACGAAAAAATTTACCTGGTTTTAAAAAATACGGGCAAGCCGCTCCATTTCTCCGATATCGCCAAAAAGATTGATGATGTGCTTTTTGACCGGACGCCTGCCGCCGTCCGCCTGCCGGAGAGGCAGGGACGGGAAGGCAAAAAGACTAACGTAGCCTCGGCTCATAACGAACTCATACTTGATGAAAAGTTCGTTTTAGTCGGCAGGGGAATGTACGGTCTTTCCGAATGGGGATTAAAAGAGGGCACGGTCGCCGAAATCATCACCGAAATTATGAAATCGGTCGGTTCTCCGCTTACGAGGGAAGACGTAATTGAGCGGGTGCTCCAGGAACGGATGGTAAAGAAAACTACTATCGCCCTGGCGCTGTCCAATAAAGATAAATTCGCGAAAAACGGCAATGCTTTCTTTATCAGGGCTGATAACGTTGAAGCGGCCGGATAATACGGATAGCAAAAAATTATAAACACAACACCCCGTTAACGCGGGGTTTTTGTTTATTCCGGCGAATTATGGTAAAATAATAAGTAGTAAAATTTCAAATTATTCGTGATATAGTTGTGTTATCAAAAATAAGATGATTATATGCGTAAACTAAAAAAATTTTTTGCGCCAATATTTATTTTCGCCCTTATTTTTCCTTTCGGCGCTTTCGGACAGGAGGGAAGACTTGAGGCTTCGGTGAGCGCTGAATCGTTGGGCGCTCACGCTACGGCCAGCAAAGCAGAACCGGCAGATAGCGGTCAAAATCAGTCAGGTCCTCTAAGATCAAAACAAAACCCGTTTTTTAACGATGATTTTAGTATAGCAGTTGAAGCTGATAAAACTGAAGCTCAGGATGGAATTGATACATCCGGCATAACGACTGAATCGGAGAGCCAGGCTCCGGAGAGCGGCGAGGAAGAATCCGCGCCGATGACGCTTACCGAAGATCCGCCAGTTTACGAAGGAGAAAAAAAATTATTGGAAGAAAAAAAACCGACTGACCCGGACTCTTCGTCCGGTTCTTTTATTTTTAATTTTCCCATTGAAGTTCCGCCGGGACGGAACGGCTTAGAACCCGATCTTAAACTTACCTATGACAGCGGCAATTCTGATAATAGCGGTGTTTTTGGTTATGGCTGGTCAGCGAATATTCCTTATATAGAAAGGATAAACCGGGAAGGCGCGGAAAGTTTATATTCTGACGATTATTTTTATTCTTCTCTTGACGGTGAACTAAAAGCATCCGAAGGCGAAGGAGAAGGTTTATTGGGACTAGGGGAAAAAGAAACTTTAATTGAGGAAAACGGCGAAAAAAAAGTTGAGTACGCCCCGTTATCACCTCTTGATTTAACAGCCGAGGAATGGGTGAAACATGGGTTAGCCGAGAAAAAAGATGACGGCAGGATTATGCTAGTTACCCCCGAGGAAGAGGAAGGCAGAAGGACATTAAAAAGCAAGGTATATTTGATGGGCAGGGAAGCTAATGGAAAAAATATTTATAGTACCAAAATTTACGGCAGGGATATCCATTTTTTAAACAACAAGACAGGCAAAAATGAGGATATTGTATTGGATTTATCATATGGCGAGGAAAGCTGGCAAACTGAAAAAACCCCTTATAAATTAACAGTTTCAGAGTTTATTGAAAATAGCATTTTCGAGTTTACAAATAAAAATCAGAAACTAAATTTTTCGTTAGCCGATGAGTTAGGAAATTTAAGTAAAGGCTTAAAGGGAGAAAAAAAAGAAAAGGCGGACAATAGTGTTATTTTCAAGGATATTTTAGGACAGGGGGTAGATATTTCGATTGAACCGGAGAATACCGGGGTTGTTAAGGATGTTATTATTAAAGATTTTGATGCGTTAAAAAATTTCATTACCGACGAAGAGGGCAATATCGGATTTACATTTAAACTAACTTCAAATAAAAAAATAGATATTAGAGCCGGAGACAAACATTTAAGCCAGTTAGGCAAACTTACCTCAGGGGAAACCGTGGAGGTAATAGATGATGAAGGAACCGCTTCCTATATTTTGGCTCCAAGAGCAATAGATTCTAAAGAAGGATTATTAAACCTGGAAATAGAATACGAATTAAAAAAAGACGGAATTTATTTAACTAAAAAAATTCCATTAGACTGGCTGGAAAACGCGAACTATCCGGTCAGAGCCGATACGGTAGTGAGCCTATATGGCAGTAGCGGTGATGGATGGGTGATGAATTCGGGAACTGGGGCAGGATTTAGTAATTTAAGGGACGCGCAAACCGGTACGGCTAGCTATTATACTTACTCAACGGCATGGGTTAACGTGCAAAATGAAGTAAATGGATACCAAGAAATTAGAAGAGGCTTTTTTTCCTTTAATACTTCTTCACTCGGTTACGCGGCCTTAATATCGTCAGCCGCCTTAGTCATAACATCCGTGAGTTCTAGCAACTCGTTGGGAAATTACGGCATGACTGTGGCTGCAGGAACTCAAAGCAGTACCAGCACCCTGTCAAATGGCGATTTCGGTTCAGTCGGTTCTACGGCATTGAGCGATTCATTTTATGAGTGGAGCGTTTTTAATCTAAATACCGACGGGAGAAACCATATTAATCCTGTCGGCTGGACTAAATTTTCCGTTAGAGAAAATTATTATGATTTATTAAATCATAATCCCGGCGCGGTTTATGGCCAAAATGTCTTAGGTTATAAAACATCAGAAGAAGCAGGCTCGGATTATGATCCGTATCTTTATATAGAATATACGGTCAATACTGGTCCCAGATCACCAGAAGACTTATTAACTGAAGCCCAAACCAACCCGACCAGCGTTTCCGACAGTGAGCCTGAATTCAGCGCTATATACGACGATCCCGATCTCGGAGATTACGCCGCTTATTATCAGATTGAGATTTCCACCTCTTCGGTTGATTGGTCCAATCCTGTCTGGGATTCTAATAAAACCGCTTTCGCGACTTCAACGCCCGAAGGATCTAGATGTAACGATATAAGTTACGGCGGAACAGAGCTTGACCTTAACGGAACTACATATTATTGGCGGATTAAGTTTTGGGATGATGAGGACGCGGAAGGTCTTTGGAGCGATGGCACCGATTATTTTTCCATGTTCGGCTCGGCTCCGAACGGGCTAAGAGTTGAAGGAAATGAAAATCCTTTAAACATTGACGATGATAAACCGGAGTTTTCCGCCGTTTTTAATGATCCCGACGACGGCGATTTGGCCGTGAATTATCAAATTCAGGTTTCTCAAATGAACAATAACTGGGAAAATCCTGTCTGGGACTCGGAAAAAATCGCGCTAGCCAGCTCAACCCCGGAAAGCGGGAGGTGTCCCGATATTTCTTATGGCGGATCATCCTTGCCGATGGATGGCTCGACTTATTATTGGCGGATTAAATTTTGGGATGATTCGGATGTTGCGAGCGTTTGGAGCGACACTAATTATTTTATAACCGCGACAACGACGCTGTTCGGCGCCAAGATTGAAAATGGCAATTTTATTAAATACGAAAAATTAAGCGGCGGAAGCTGGCGGGCGTATGATAAAAAAGGGACCAGTTATAAATTCGGCTACGAAAGCGCTACCAGGCAAGATGATCCTGGGGATAACACAAAAGTATTTAAATGGATGCTTGAAGAAATCCGCGACACTAACGATAATTACATCAAATACGAGTATTATAAAGACAACGGCCAGATTTATCCCTCTAAAATTACTTATACGGGTCATATTAATACTGACGGTATTTTTGAAATAGAGTTTTTGCGCGAAGCGCGAAACGATACCGCCACCTCAACCAAAACCGGATTCGCAGTCCGGACTATGGAGCGGATTAATGAGATAAGGATTAAGGTTAATGGGACTTGGGTAAAAAAATATCAGCTTAATTACACGACCGGTAATAACGGCTACCGCTCTCTTGTAAATACCATTACCGAAATAGGTCAGGACGAACAGGCGAATACGATTACCTTGCCGGTCAATGATTTTGATTATCAGTCAATAAGAAGCGGGTGGACTTATGATTCTAGTTACGATTTTATCGTCGGCTACGAAATGCCGATGATCATCGGTGATTTTAACGGAGATGGGCTTAGCGATATTTTGAATTTTGGAGGCCCAAGTACATTAATAAATGACGGCGACGGCACTGGCTGGACTTATGATACTAATTATTCGGTACCGGCCGGAGTCAGTAAATATGCCCACGCGGCGGACGTTAACGGAGACGGGTTTAGCGATTTATTGCAGATTTATAATTCATCCGAAAGCTACGTAAAAGTCTATATCAACGACGCTGACGGCACCGGCTGGACGTATAATTCAAATTATGATCAAAGCATAACCAATCCCTATCATCCTCTTGAATTTAATTTACTGCCAATTGGCGATTTTAACGGCGACGGACTGCCGGACTTTATTAATTGCGCCGGATCTTGTACCGCTTATATTAATGACGGCGACGGGACAGGCTGGAGTGGGGATGGTAATTATGATTTTCCCGCCAGTGTAAGCGTTGACTCCCATGTCGTTGACGTTAATGGCGACGGTTTTGATGATTTTGCCGAGAAGGATGATAATAACTTAAAAATTTACATTAATAACGGCGACGGGACGGGCTGGACTTACGATTCTAATTACGATTTTTCTGCCAGCAATGATAATCCAGTCCCTTTCGGCGACTTTAATGGCGACGGTTTGCCCGATTTATTAAGCGGAAGCACGGGGTGTAACGCATATATTAATAAAGGAAACGGGACTGGTTGGAGCGCGGACGCGACAAACTATACGGTACCGAATGAAGCTGGTTGTAGCGCTTCGCCCGTGGATGTTGACGGTGACGGTTTATCAGATCTGGTTAATAAATTGAATGAGACAATCAAGGTATTTATCAACAACGGCAATAAAACCGATTTAATTTCTAAAGTAAAATTAAGCGAAGGCGCTGAAACGAGCGTTATATATAAAGGAACGCCGGAATACATTGACGGATCAAATAATTTATTAAACCCCAACCTGCCTTACGGTTTTCAGACGGTTTATCAGCTAATTGCTAACGACGGCCTCGGCAATATTGCCACTTCTACTTACTCATATATCGGCGGGGATTTTTATTATGCCGATGAATATGATAAGCGGTCGGCCGGGTTTAACCGAATTGAAAGGACTGATCCATTGGGCAATATAACTAAAACTTACTACCATCAGGGCAACGCGACCGCCTCTTCAACCGGCGAATATATTGATCATCAGTCAAAAATCGGCAAACCATACCGGACGGAAATTTATGACGGCTCGGGAAATCTCTATTCCAAAGCGATCAATAAATGGGAAAATTACGACCTGGGGAATGAACGGGATTTCGTTAAACTGACGAGAAAGACCGATTTTAGTTATGACGGCGACGCGGATCATAAAGAAAAAGCCGAAACCTACGCGTATAATAATACTTACGGGAATCTAACGGAAAAGGTGATCTGGGGCGAGGTAAGCGGAGCGGATGACGGCTCGTTTACGGATATCGGAACCGATATCGCGTCGTCAACAATAGAATATATCGCGAGCACAACGCCTTATATTGTTGGTCTGCCGAAAATTGAAACCCTAGCAAACCAATCCGGAGTAAGGTGAAAGAGAGTAAATATTATTATGATACGCTTTCTTACGGAAATGTCAGTAAAGGAAATATGACTAAGGAAGAGATATGGAAGAGCGGAACCAGTTACGCTGACGTAGAAAAAACCTATAACAGCTACGGCTTAGTAACTGAGGAAAAAGACCCACGCGATAAAATCACGAGTTATGTTTATGACAGCTATAATTTATTCGTCGCCACCTCAACTAATCCGATCGGCCAGTCCGCGGACTATTATTATGATTATTCTTCGGGAAAAATTAAAAAAACAATTGATCCGAACGGCCGCGAATTTCAAACGGTTTACGACGCTCTGGATCGGGTAATTGAAGAAAAACAGCCGGATATTACTACTCCATCAACGCTGATAACAAAAGCCGTTTACGAATACAGCGACTCAGGTCTGTCAAGGATGGTAAAAACGAGGAATTACCTAGATAGCGCGGTTAATTTTGATAAATACAGCTACTTAGACGGCTTTAACCGGGTTGTTCAGGAAAGAAAAGAATCCGAGGACGCGAATACTTATTCAGTTAAAGATTATGTTTATAATAAGCTGGGATTATTGGATAAAGAAACCCTGCCATATTTTTCCTCCGGCGCCAGCTCTACGCCGATAGTCGCTTCTTCCACCCTGCATATCCTTTATTCCTACGATCCGCTCCAAAGAATTACGACTGTCGTTAATTCAGTGGCGACAACCACCAACGCTTATGACGACTGGAAAGTAAGCGTAACTGACGGCGAAGGAAAAGTTAAAGATTTATATAAGGACGCTTATAATAATTTAATTCAGGTTGACGAGCATAACGCGACAAGCACTTATTCCACCTACTACCAATATAATCTTTTAAATAATCTCACTAAAATTACCGACGCCCTGGAAAATGAGCGCGACTTTACTTATGATGGGCTGGGTCAGAGACTTTCTGCCGAAGATTTGCACGCTTCGGGCGACGGCACTTACGGAATATGGGAGTTTACTTATGACGATTCGGGTAATATTACCAGCCAGGAAGACCCGAAAAACCAGACCGTAAATTATACTTACGACGATATCAACCGGACTTTAACCGAAGACTACGCCGGAGGCGCGGGAACGGATATTACTTATGGGTATGACTGGTGCGCTGACGGAAAGGGCCGGTTATGCTCGGCCACTTCTACCGCCGAGATCCTTAATTTAAGCTATAACGCGCTCGGGTTAGTAAGTTCTCAAACTAAAACAATAGACTCTTTAAACTTCACAACTTCGTATAATTATGACCGCCAAGGCAACCAGACGCTTGCGACTTATCCGAACAACACGGAAATAAAGCATGAATTTAACTCAGCCGGACTGCTTGAAAAAGTCCTAAAAAAAGAGAGTGGGGAGGAAAATTATAGCGATGTACTCGGAGATATAGATTATAATCCATTAGCCCAAAAAACATACGAAGATTATTCTAATGGCGCCGCGGGGTATTATTCTTATAATGAAAATGAGATTTACAGGCTGGAAAATAAGCAAACCGCTATAGCCACTTCGTCCATTCAGGATTTAAGTTATTATTACGACAAAACCGGCAACATAACAAAAATTGAAGACCAATCCGACACCAACGCCGCAAAAACCCTGGACTTCATTTACGACGACCTCCACCGCCTAACGGTTGCTTCTTCCACTCTGGCGGTAAATAATCAGAATTTCAGACAAACCTACTCCTGCAACGCCATAGGGAATATAACTAACAAGAGCGATGTCGGAAACTATACCTACACCGACGATGGTTACAATAATCCCCACGCGGCCTCACAAATAAACGGAACAGCCAGCACCTACGACAACAACGGTAACCTACTAAACGACGGAACCTGGACTCATGCATGGGACTATGATAACCGGATAGCGAGTTCCACAGACAGTAACATAACCCTGAATTACGCCTACGACCACGAAGGCCAAAGAGTTAAGCTAAGCGACGGGACGACTACAACCTATTACCCGGATCAATATTACAGCGTTTCCGGCGCGACAAGCACCCTGCAAATATTCGCCAACGGAGAACACATCGCGACCATAGAAGGCAATGGAACGGCAACGAGTACCTATTACATCCATACCGATCATCTCGGCGGAACATCGGCGGTAAGCGATGAATCGGGAGCCGTTGTACAAAATCTGGATTATTTTCCTTTTGGCGGGGAAAGATTGAATGAGAAGGCGGGTTCGTATGATAATGAACAAAAATTTGCGGGGTATGTCAGAGATGAGGATTCAGGCTTAGATTATGTTGGGGCGAGGTATTACAACTCCAATGTTGGAAAATGGATAAGTCAGGATCCAATAACCGTGAGATTAAATCGAAATGAGGTTTATTCTAAATTATATGAAAATCAGTATTCAAAAGATCCAAATTTCACTACTTTCCTCGGGGCTTTTAGGCCTCAAAAGGGTTATAGAAATTCAATAAAAGAAGAAGATCTAAGAGATACTAGTTTCTACTATTTTTTAAGCGACCCTCAACAATTAAATAGTTATAACTATGTAACGAATAATCCTGTATTGTATATTGACGAGAATGGTGAAGTAAAATGGGGGCAATTATGCAAAGGAGTGGGCAGAGGTATAGCCGCTTTAGGTGGAGGCACTCTTTCGATAAGCGCAATTATATCAACTGGCGGTGTTGGTGCGGCGTTGGGAGGAACATATGTCGTAGCGGAGTCAGGTATACAATTAGCATATGGCGTCAATGAAGTAGCTAGTGCAATAAAAGATGAAAAATTTGAAGCGGGCAGAACTCTTATTGGCACAATTGCGGAGAATTATTCCGATAAGAAGAGTGCAGATAAAACTGAAAAGATCGAAACTGCTGCCGGAGTAGTTGATACTGTTAGCAATCCTAATCCTTTTAAAGTACTCCAGTCGGGTTTAGGTATTTATGAGAATTTTTTGAATAATTCCAATAACTCAAATAATAACAATAATTTTAATAACACTAATAATAAAAAACATGAGGTCATTAAGAAGAAATAAAAACGCTTTGCTGTTCTTATCGCTTATTTTATTCATTCTAAATGTATTGCTGTTTAATTACCAGTTTTGGAAAACTTGGTGGTTGATATTAATGCAAATAGTACTTATTATTTCATGGATTTTTGTAGTTGCCCAATATGTGAAAGCAGTTCGAAATGAAAAGCAGATTCGTAAAAATAATAATAAATTGTTTGCTTTATCGTTGGTATTATTTTTTATTAATTTAATAATGTTCGATTACTTATCTTGGGATACTTGGTGGGTGCCGTTTGTTCATATAATAATAATAGCTCTCTTTATTTGGACTGTTATTTTGTATGTCAAAAGATTGCATAGTTCTAAGAACGAATAGAATTATTTTTTTGGAAACTGGATAAACCCCGCCAAAAACTAATTGCCAAAGTCAAATAAAATGAAAAACCTTAGGCTGATTATAACTTCGCTAATTCTCGCCAGCATTTTTTTGCCTGATTTAGCTTTGGCCGATACTGCCACCTCAACTCTCACTGACTCCGGCTACAATAATCCCCACGCCGCCAGCTCAATCAACGGAACTACCAACACCTACGACAACAACGGAAATCTGCTAAGCGACGGAACTTGGACTCATGCCTGGGATTACGATAACCGGGTTGCCTCTTCAACTAATGGCAGTGTTGTTATTAATTACGCCTATGACCACGAAGGCCAAAGAATAAAGCTGAGCGACGGAACGACTACGACCTATTACCCGGACCCATACTACAGTGTTTCCGGCGCGACAAGCACCCTGCAAATATTCGCCAACGGAGAACACATCGCGACCATAGAAGGCAACGGAACGGCAACAAGCACCTATTACATCCATACCGATCATCTCGGCGGAACATCGGCGGTAAGCGATGAATCGGGAGCCGTTGTACAAAATTTGGATTATTTTCCTTTTGGCGGGGAGAGGTTGAATGAGAAGGCGGGAGGATTTGACAATGAGCGCAAGTTTGCCGGGTATATCAGAGATGAGGACTCAGGCCTGGATTATGTTGGGGCGAGGTATTACAATTCCAATGTTGGGAAATGGATAAGTCAGGATCCAATAACTGTGAGATTAAATCGAAATGAGGTTTATTCTAAATTATATGAAAATCAGTATTCAAAAGATCCAAATTTCACTACCTTCCTCGGGGCTTTTAGGCCTCAGAGGGGTTATAGAAATACAATAAAAGAGGAAGATCTTAGGGATGCTAGCTTTTACTATTTTTTAAGCGACCCTCAACAATTAAATAGTTATAACTATGTAACGAATAATCCCATTACAAGCATTGACATTTCGGGTGAGACAGAATTTCATTTTAGTTTTACAACTAATGCAGGGATTGGAGGATCGGCAGGAAACACTTGGTCTATTGGCATAGCTACTGATGGAACTTATGGTATATCGACAAGCTATCATGGTGGTGGCATGGCTGGGTTTGATTATTCAGTAGGAATTTCAGCTGGTTATTCTAAGGCCGAAAGTTGGAAAGAGACTGAAGGGAAAGGCCATTATATAGGAGGATCAGCTAAAGCGATTGGAGGTGTAGAAGCGAACGTAAATCTAACAGAAGGAGGTGAATATGAAGGAGTTGATGTTGGAATAGGTGCGGGTTATTCGTCAATTTTAAATATGCAGGCAGGAGCCGAAAAAACTATAGTAGTTGCCGATAGAAATATAAAGAATGACGCTAGTAAAGCTTGGAAATCAGTAAAACAAGGAGTGTTTAATACAATTAATAAAATAACTAACAAAAAAAATGAGCAATAAGAGTTATAAATTTAGAGGAGGAATGTGGTCTGGGATTTTAGCAACTACTTGGCCATTCATTACTTTAGAAATCAATAAAGATTATTTAATCCTACATAATGAATTACTCCAAAGGGATTATCTGCTCTCAAAAAAAGAAGTAATCAAGATTGAATTAAAAAATTATATTCCATTTATCGCAAATGGAATACGCATTTATCATGCTAATAAAAATTACGATGAGATTATTATTTTTTGGGTTTTTAGACTTAATAAATTAATTGAAACGCTTAAGGAAACAGGGTGGTTGGATACATATGAAATCATTAAGAAAAAATAAGAGCGTTTTATTATTTTTATTTGTAATTTTATTTATTACAAATGGATTAATGTTTGATTTTTTATCTTGGGAAAACCGATGGGTGCCAATTGCTCAAATAATTGTAGCCATTCTTCTTATTTGGGTAGTCGTTTTATATATTAAGGCGGCTGGCATGCACCCCGAAATTCGGACACACATTTCCACATAAAGCGGCAATGGTTTAAAATAGAATCAGTTAGGTTTAAAATTAATATCAATATGTAGAGTTTGACTAATTTTTAATAAGCTAATTAATAAACTATCTTGCATGTATGGCAAAAACTAAAATTCTATTGTGGATGGCGGGAGTTTTGATTATTTTTTCGGCATATTCCGAGAAAGCCGAAGCCTTTGGCGGCCCTGAGGATTCCCGGGCCGTGGTTAAAATTTACTCATATTATGAAGATGAGAATTATTATTTAACTTCAGGCGGATATGGGTCGGGAGTATTTATTGATGAAAATGGCACTATTGTAACCAATCATCATGTTATTACGGTAAAAGACGAAGACAAAAAAGAACTTACCGCGGCTTACGTGGTATGTGTCGTTAATGATAATGACGGAATACCGGATTGCAGTTTTGCCGCCGACTTAATAGCTAAAGACGAAAGCAAGGACATTGCTATTTTGAAAATAAGAGATTTGGGCGTAAGAGGCCAAAGTAAATTTAATTACTTAAAAAGGAACAATATTAATAATTTTGCCGAAGGCGGGCTGGTTGAGGCAATCGGCTATCCGGCATCGGGCGGAGACGCGGTTACCGTAACTTACGGTACTATTACCGGAAAAACGAAAAAATACGGACTTGAATGGATAAAGACCGGTGCCTTGGTTTATTTTGGTTCGTCCGGAGGAGCTTTAGTAGATGAAAACAGCAATCTTATCGGCATAACCACTCAAATGTACTCTGATGTCGATGCTACCCAGGGATTTGCCATATCGATCGCCTCGATAAATGACTGGATTGAAGAAAACAAAGGAAACACACTGCAAGTTTCTTCGCTCCAAAAAAGACTGGACAATCTGGTGATAAAAAGCGCAGGATTGGAAAATACTTATACTTTCAGTAATTTTCCTCCCAATGTTCAAATTACACGAGAAGAAGGCTGGGAATTTTCATTGCCAAGTGAAAATTTATTGTCTATCTCAAGCGTCAATACCCAAGATACCGGCTACATACTCGTAAACTGGCAACCTACAGATACTTTAGTAGACCCCATGCTAGATTCTACGGTCGAAGCCAGTGAAATCGGAGGAAAATGTTATTCGGCCGGGAGCGTAACCGCCGGAGATAAAAAAGGCAGAAAAATGATTTGTGATGATAACGGTTCCGAATACAGCTATATGATTTTTGGGGCGAAAAATTACGCGGTTCAGGTACAATACGCTTATGGGAATAATAACACCAATAAAGAAGTAATAGATAAAATGATTAAAACTTTATCGGTTAAAGAACTAGACTTGGAATTCAGCGAGAAAAGGAGTTATGAGAATAATAATCCTTTCTTCAAATTTAATTTACCATCCGGCTGGAGTTTAATAAAATTAAATTCAACGAAGAAAGCATTGAGCGGACAAAGGCAATCAGAGCCCGAAAACGGTTTTACCGTGTATGTGGAGACATTAAACGATGATATGAAAAAAATGCCGGAAAAAGAATATTCCAACGCAGCGAAAAGCACGGATATTGTTAAAAAATTTTACGAGGATAATTTTGGTGTAAAATACACCCGTTATTTTGAGTCGACCGATTTCAAAATCAACAACGAATTGGTCAGCGAAATACTTTATAAATATCGGTTTAAAGACGAAAAAGACGATGACAAGGTAAAAATATTTGCCGCCAGCTACAGAATTTTAGCCGGCGACAAGGCGATAGTTATAAGATACGGCTACTTCGGAAGCGACGAGAAAAAATTCGAGGCGTCTTTGGAAAATTTCCGAAAAACCGTTTTAGCCAACTTTACCCTAGGAAGAAAGTCTTCTGCTTCCGCAAGCGCGCCAACTTCAAAGAAAAGTGCGTCATCCGGTTCAAATAAGCTCAAAGGAAAAATATTACTCCAGGTACAGGGAAAAGGCGAAGCTTGGTATGTTTGTCCGGCGGACGGCAAAAGGTATTATATGAAAGACGGGAATGAGGCTTACCGGATTATGAGAGTACTTGGAATCGGAGCGACTAATGCCAGTATAGAAAAAATGAAGCAGTCAAAAACTTTTGCCAAAAGTAACAGCGGAAAAATATTTTTGCAGGTTGAAGACAAGGGGCAGGCTTACTACGTAGATTTTAACGGCAATTTACATTATCTTAAAGATGGCAATGCCGCTTATACGGCAATGAGGGGCCTCGGTCTTGGAATAACCAACGCAGATTTAGACAAAGTTACCGCCAGTGAGTAACTAAGATGTTGTCTAGATGAATCAGGGGCCGTTGTCCAAAATTTGGATTATTTTCCTTTTTTTGGGTCTGAATGATGGTTAAAAGAAGGCACAGTTGCCGAAGTCATTACGGATAATTGAGACAAGACTTTCAAGATAAACGACACCCCGTTAACGCGGGGTTTTTGTTTATTCCGGCGAATTATGGTAAAATAATAATAAATAGTAAACATAAGCTATTGTCGGAAGATTTTATGAAGGAAATAATTCCTTACGAAAATATTAAGGCTAAAATTTACTTGATCCGCGGGCGGAAAGTTATGATTGACCGGGATTTGGCGCGGCTTTAAGGGGTTGAGACAAAGGTTCTTAATCAGGCAGTTAAAAGGAATAAAAAAAGATTTCCCGCCGCGTTTATTTTCAGGTTGACGAAAACCGAAAAAGATTACCTGGTCACGATTTGTGACCACCTTGAAGAACTGAAATATTCCTACCAGCCGCCTTACGCCTTTACCGAACATGGCGTCGCCATGCTTTCAAGCGTGTTAAACAGCAAGCGCGCCATAGAAATTAACATCGCCATAATAAATACGTTTATAAAACTGCGGGATTTCGCCTGGAATTATAAGGCTTTGGCGGAAAAAATTAATGAATTGGAAGGCGGATATAAAAAGCACGACCGGAATATTACGCAAATATTCGCGGCATTAAGACTTTTAGCGCGAAGCGAGGAAGAAGGGACGAAAGAGGAAATAGGGTTTAAGGCGGAGTAAATAAAATTTTAGTATTGTTTAGCTTAACAGATAAAAAATATTAATTATAAAAAAATCAGTATTATAGCAATAACGCCTGCATAATAACAAAGCAAATTGATAAAATATGGACATAGTCATTAATTTAACCCCATTTATTAATTTTACCCAGCTTCCGGCCGATCAGATGTTCCTGACCGTCTTTTTTACGGTTGGCTGGCTTCCGCTTTTTATCCTCTATTTATACGCGTCCAAAGAGCTTTGGCTTTATTACATCCAGATGAAATGGGGCGGAAAGCAAAGGTATATTTTTCTCGCCATTGACGTGCCGCGCGGCAATGAGCAGTCGCCGAGGGCGGTGGAAAATATTTTTTCCTACCTCGCCGGCGGGCACATGAGCATTAATTTTTTTGAAAGATGGTGGCTCGGCGAGTGGCAGGTCCGTTTTTCGCTGGAAGTCGTTTCCATTGAAGGCTATATTCAGTACATCATAAGGAGTCCGATTAAGTACCGGGATCTTACCGAAGCGGCGATTTATTCGCAATATCCGGACGCGGAAATTACCGAGATAAACGACTACTCCAAAGATCCGTCTTTGCCGGAGCGTTTTCCCGACGAGAATTGGGATTTAAATGGCGGGGAATTCACCTACACCAACCCTATGGCCTATCCGATTAAAACTTACCGCCAATTTGAAATCCAGAACGCCGGAGAAAATGAAGCGGTTTTTAAGGATCCGAACGCGGCCCTGATGGCGCTTTTATCAAGCCTCGGTCCGGGCGAACAGCTTTGGTATCAGATCCTTATCCAGCCGATCGGTTTTGACTGGATGGGCATGGCCGATGACGAGATAAAAAAAATATTCGGCGAAGCCATAGCGAAGAAAAAAGGCGCGCTGGAGAGCCTGGCCGATCTGCTCTTGCAGGCTCTGCATGATTTAAGCGAAGCGATTTACCAGCTCTGGGGTGATATTAAGGACGAAGAGAAAAAGACCGAAGAAAAAAAACCAAAGACCATGATAGAGCTTAATCCGGCGGAAAAGAAAAAGGTGGAAGCGATCCAGGAAAAAGTTTCCAAAGTTGCTTTTAACGTCAAAATCAGGTATATTTATCTCGCCAAAAAAGAAGTATTCAATAAAGGAAAAGCTTTTGGCGGGTTCGTCGGTTACATGAAGCAATTTATTGATCTTGACTTAAATTCCATTAAGCCGGACATGGAACAGACCGTAACCCGGGCGCATTATTTCTATATTGAGTCGCGGAGAAACTCTAAAAAAAACAACATATACAGGGGGTACCGGGGCCGGGACGGAGTTATTGGGAAACTGCCGGTAATCATGAACGTGGAAGAGCTGGCTACCCTCTGGCACTTCCCGCTTGAGAGCGCGGTTAAAGTTCCGCTACTCCAAAAAGCGCCGGGCCGCAAAGCCGAAGCGCCGATGAGCCTGCCGGTTCCGGCCGAAGCCCGGACCGAAGAATTTTCCGCGTTTTTTGAGGATATCCGGCCTGCTTTTATTTCTTCTTCGCCAAAACCGGCGGAAAGTGGTAAGACGGAAAAAGCTGAAATCCCTTCAGGGAAATCCGGCTTAAAAGGTCAGGCGCCGGAGAACCTGCCTTTTGCTTAAATAATTACAAATTAAGAATTACGAATTAAAAATTAATGAAAGATAATGTAATTAAACATAAAAGTTACAAGTTTGCGTTAAGAATAATTGGATTGTATAAATATCTTGTTTCAAATAAAAAAGAATTTGTTATCGCAAAACAAGTATTAAGAAGCGGAACTTCTATAGGAGCAAACGTTGAAGAAGCGATTGGCGGTCAATCGGATAAGGACTTTATTTCCAAGATGTCTATCGCTTATAAAGAAGCAAGAGAAACTAATTATTGGATTAATTTGCTGGAAGATTCCGGATATATAGATGTTAAAGCGGCGGAATCAATTAAGAAAGATTGCATTGAGTTATGCAGAATAATTGCCAGAATAAAAATGACAATGAAAAGTAAAAATAAAAACAATTCTTAATTCGTAATTTTTAATTTGTAATTTAATGAGTAGTAACGACATAACATTATTCGGCATCACTACGTTCCGCAATAAGAACCGCGCTTTTGGCATCAAACTCGATGACCGGCGGCGGCATATGTATGTTATTGGAAAGACCGGAATGGGAAAGTCTACCCTTTTGGAAAATATGATTGTCGGTGATATCCGGGCCGGCCGGGGGGTAGCGGTGGTTGATCCGCACGGCGACCTCGCGGAAAAGGTGATTGACTTTATTCCGAGCGACCGGATTAACGATGTAATATATTTTAATCCGTCCGACATGGAATTTCCAATCGCTTTTAACATCCTGGAACGGGTGGAGCCGCATCTGCGGCATCTCGTCGCTTCCGGATTGATCGGAGTTTTTCAGAAACTCTGGGCCGACTCCTGGGGGCCGCGGCTGGAATATATTTTAAGGAATACTATCCTCGCGGTTTTAGATTATCCGGGCGCGACTCTTTTAGCCGTCACCCGGATGCTTTCCGACAAAGATTTCAGGAAAAAGGTGGTGGATAAAACATTAGATCCGGTAGTGAAAACTTTTTGGACCAAAGAATTCGCCGGTTACGCCGACAAGTTCGCTTCAGAAGCCGTTTCCCCGATCCAAAACAAAGTCGGCCAATTTTTATCCAGTTCGCTCATAAGAAATATTATCGGTCAGGTTAAATCTTCCATAGACGTCCGAAAAATTATGGACGAAGGGAAAATTTTAATCATGAACCTTTCTAAAGGCCGCATCGGCGAAGATAATTCGGCTTTGCTCGGGAGCATGATGATCACGAAAATCCAGCTGGCGGCCATGAGCCGGGTTGACGTGCCCGAAGCCGAGCGCCACGATTTTTATCTTTACGTTGATGAATTCCAGAATTTCGCCACTGACAGTTTTGCCAATATTTTATCCGAAGCCCGGAAATACCACCTTAACTTAATTATGGGCCACCAATACGTTGAACAGCTCGGAGATGTCGTAAAAGCCGCGGTTTTCGGTAATGTCGGAACTTTAGTAGTCTTCCGCGTCGGCGCCATTGACGCCGAAGAGTTAGTAAAAGAATTTACCCCGACTTTTACCGAAGAAGATTTAGTTAACCTGCCAAAATACGAAATGTATTTAAAGCTGATGATTGACGGAGTGTCTTCGGATCCTTTTTCCGCCCGGGGTCTTCCGCCGATCGGGGAGGAAATAAAAACCGACAGCGCCGAAAAAGTTATTAAAGTTTCCCGGGAGCGCTACGCCAGGAAAAAAGACGAAGTTGAGGAAAAAATAATGAAATGGCACGCCATTGACGAGGTGATAAATAAGGCGCCGGATAAAACCGGCGCGAGGAACGCTTCGGCCGGGAAAAACGCGCCTTCCGGAAAAAACGCGGGGCAGGGAAAAGAGGGCGGAAAAAAAGATAAAAAAACATTTACCGCCCTAGCCTCAAAGGCTTCAGAAACTCGTGGTAAAATTTACAGCAAGCCGGATGATAAGCTCCGATCCGTTCCTGTTGCGCTTCGCCAGCCGGCGGATATGGAAAATAAATCGGACAATGAGCCGTTTATTGTTTCGTCCCGTGAAGACATGGAAATCAAGAAAGCTTTGGAGGGTAAACCCGGGGATAGCGAGACGTATAAATATGAAGCTGTTTGTTCAAGATGCGCCGGCGCGGCTCGGATCTCCTTTCCGCCGGACGGCATCCGACCGATTTTTTGCAAGAACTGCCTGACGGAAATTAAAAAGGAAAAAGTCAGCGAAATGGAAGAACGGAAAAAAAATAAGCGCGAAGAGCTGGAAAAGCTCGCCAGAAAAGAACTGGAGAAAGAGAAAGCCCGGTCTGCCCGGCGGACCGGCGGCGACAGTCCTTCGCGGGAAAAAAATGTTTTGGACGGAAATAAAACCGAAGCCGAAAAAAAGAGCTTATTCACCAATAAAGAATTTGAAAAAGACTGGAAAGAAATTTCCTTAAGCGAGCTTGCCAGCTTTGTTCCGGTTAAGTTCGGAGACCTGAAAAAAGAAAAAGTTAACGATGAAAAAGGCGGCAACGGAGCGAAAAATATGGTTCCCGGAAAACCGGTTAAGATCGGATTATAATTAGACCCCCTCCCTAACCCTCCCCCTATCGCTATCGCTCAGGGGGAGGGTATAATAAGGAGCCCGGGGTGAGGGTTAACAGAATTATTTTTTAAAATATGCATTTAAAAACCAGCCTGCACATCCACACCAAAGAGGACGTTTCGGACGGACACGCCATAAGCTACGATGTTTACGGCCTTATTGACCGGGCGAGCGAGCTCGGGTTTGACGTTTTGGGGCTGACCTGCCACCGGAAATTCGTTTATAAGAAAGAGCACGGCGAGTATGCCCAGAAAAAGGGAATCACGCTCATACCGGGAATTGAGCTGGCGCTAAATTTTTTTTTCCGCCAAAATCATGTCCTCGTGTTAAACTGCGACCGGTCGGCCGAAGAAATAAAAAGTTTCGCCGAATTGTCGCGTTATAAGAAAGACAATCCACATGTTTTTGTAATCGCTCCGCATCCGGCCTCGGCTTCCGGAATTCTCGGTTCAATCGGCAAAAGAAAACTGAAAAAGTTCATTCATATTTTTGACGCCGTTGAACACTCCTGGCTTTATACCCGCCGGTTTAACCAGAATCGCAAAGCCGAAAAAATCGCCAGAGGGCGCGGACTGCCGTTTATCGCCACTTCCGATATTCATACCATGAAATATTTTAATACCGACTACCTTATCGTTGACTCGCCCGATAAGGAGGTTGCTTCGGTTTTTAGCGCGATTCGGACGGGGAAATATATAAGCTGTACCCGGCCAAAAAGAGTTTTAAGCGTCTTTTTCATGCTTTCGTTTTTCTATCTTATATACATACTTAAAATTCCTTTGAAATTTTACCGCCAGAAGAATCTTAGCGTTACGGCCCACGAATGAATAAAAATGATTACCTAAAAATAGGCAAGGCGACTGATCTTACCGGATCGGATCGAAAACTCTACCGGGCATTTGAGATGTTGCCGGGCATTCTCTCTTGGGGGACTCTTTCAGGCTTGGTATTATTTTCTTTTTTAAAGCCCGTTTGGGTGGCTTATTTTATTATCGCGTTTGACGTTTACTGGCTCCTTCTCGTTGTTTACCTTGGCATCCATCTTTTTATTTCTTACCGTAAAATGAAAGAAAATCTTAGGGTTGACTGGCGGGCCGAATGCCAAAAAATTTCCGGCTGGAACGAAATTTACCATCTTATCATACTGCCTACCTATAATGAATCTTACGAGATTATCCGGCCGGGCATTGAGGCGCTTTCAGCCGAGGGCTATCCGCGCGAAAAGATGATCGTGGTATTAGCTATTGAAGAGCGGGAGGGGCCGGCCGGAGAAGAAAAAGCCCGCCGCCTGGAAAAAGAGTATGGCAATTCGTTCATGAAATTTTTCATTACCCGCCATCCGGACAACATTCCCGGCGAGTTGAAAGGCAAAGGCGCTAACCAGTCGTTCGCCGCTCGCGAAGCCAAGGAAAAAATAATTGACGCCGAAAAGATTGATTATGATAAAATACTGGTAAGCGTTTTTGACATTGACACTATTATTTATTCGGGGTATTTTTACCGGCTGACGCACGCCTTTTTAACTGTTCCCGACCCTTACCGGGCAAGTTACCAGCCAATTCCGCTTTACCATAATAATGTCTGGCGGGCGCCGTTTTTCGCCCGGGTGGCGGCGTCGTCCAATACTTTTTGGCAGATGATGCAACAGGTGCGGCAGGAAAAATTAGCCACTTATTCTTCTCATTCCATGACTTGGCGAGCGCTTTACGAGATGGGGTTCTGGTCGATCAGCATGGTTTCGGAAGATTCGCGGATTTTTTGGCATGGGTTCTGTCATTACAACGGCGATTACCGGGTAGAGCCGCTTTATTTTCCCCTGTCCATGGATGTTACTATGGATAAAAGCCCCATCGCCACCATGAAAAGCCTTTACCGCCAGCAACGGCGCTGGGGCTGGGGAGTGGAAAACGTGCCTTATCTCTGTTTTAATTTCATTAAAAATTTTAAAACCGCCCCCAAGGGAAAATATTTGGGTCGGATTTTCGTCCAAGTTTACGGGTTCCATTCTTGGGCGACCAACGCCCTTATCATCGGCGTTATCGGCTGGCTGCCGGTTTTAATTGGCGGCCGGGATTTTAATGCCATGGTTATATCATCCAACCTGCCGTTCGTTACCCGGATGCTGATGACTTTCGCCATGATCGGCCTCGTATTTTCCGCCGTCATCTCAACCCTGCTTCTTCCGTCGCGCCCGAAAAATTACGGTTTTGGCAAGAGCCTCTCCATGTTTTTGCAGTGGCTGGTTTTACCGGTGAGCATTATTGTTTTCGGCTCCATCCCGGGCATAGAGGCCCAGACCCGCCTCGCGCTCGGAAAGTATCTCGGGTTTTTCGTAACGCCGAAGGAAAGATAAGGGAGCCGAAAGCCGCGAAGCATTCGCTTTTCTCACTGCGGAAATCTTCGCATTCACACGTAAGATAGAATTATGCTTAATGGCCTTTTTTGTCAAAATGATTAGCTGGTCAGCGCGATACATGTCCTCGTTTCAAAAAGCGAATGCTTCGCGGCTTTTTAAAAAAAATGATATTAAGATTTACTAAAATACTCATTGCTCTCGCCTGGTTTTTATTGGTTTTACGGCTGGTAACCATGCCAATGCCGTATTACCCGGAGGCGATTGAAAGGATTACTTTGGCCGATAAGCTGGTTCATTTTATTTTGTTCGGGGGCCTTTTTTATTTCCTCGCGGACGCGTTTTTAAAAAAGGGTTTTTCCGGCTCGCTTAACCGGGCTTTGGTAGGCTCAGCCGAATCGCTGGCTGGCTGGCGATGGGCAGTTTATCCGAGCCTGGGGTTTAGCGTTATTTTTTCTTTTTTTACCGAATACCTTCAGCTTTATATCCCGAGCCGCACCTCTTCTTTGTATGACACCGTTGCTGGACTGGTTGGTATCGCTTTTTTCACCCTGGCATTTTGGAAAGTTAAACAGCCGAAAAAGCCAACATTGCTTTTACACGTCTGCTGTATCGGCTGTGGGGCTTACGTGAGCCGGACACTGAAAAATGAATTTAAAGTCAGCCTGCTTTATTATAACCCCAACATTTTTCCGGCTGAAGAATATAAAAAAAGATTGGAAGAAACCAAAAGGATCGCGAAAAAATTTCGCCTGCCACTTTTAACGGAAGAATACGACCATAAAAAATGGCTAAAAAAAGTTAAGGGTTTGGAAAAAGAGCCGGAAAAAGGGAAGCGCTGTCTCGTCTGCTATGAAGACCGGCTAACCGCCGCCGCCCGCCTGGCTAAAGAAAAGAAATTGGAATACTTCACTTCCACCCTCACCGTCAGTCCCTATAAAGACGCCAAAGCTATTAATGAAATCGGAAAAAAGCTGGAAAAAAAATACAAAGTGAAATTTTACCAGGCCGATTTTAAGAAGAATGACGGTTTTAAAAAGTCCTGCGCCCTGTCGCGCGAACTAAACCTTTACCGCCAGGATTATTGCGGGTGCGATTTTTCGAGGAGAAATTTTACCGGAAAAGTCCAGGCTTCTTCCGGAAGGCTGCCGGACAAAACGTCGGAAAAGGCGGATAGGTTTACCAAGCCATTGAAAAATAAAGAATAAGGGGATATAATTTAACTGTGAGCGTAACCCAATAATTTTATGGACATAGCTAAATATTTTCAGGAGGCGATTGACAACAAAGCGTCGGATATCCATCTCGTAGCCGGAAGCATACCGGCTCACAGGATTAACGGCGAGCTTGTTAAATTAAACCATCATCCGCTGGACGGGGGAGAGCTTGAGAAGGCTATTTATTCGCTTATTGACAATGAGACTATGGAGAGATTTAAGCGAAAGAAAGAACTGGATTTTTCCCGGGAATTTTTCGGTTCCCGCTTCCGCCTGAACCTCCATTTTCAGGAAGGGAAAATCGCCCTGGCCGGCCGGCTGGTTCCTAAATATGTTCCCAAGCCGGAAGAGATTGATTTTAGTGAGGTGATATATAAACTCACCCATCTCCAGGACGGGCTGATTCTCGTTACCGGACCTTCGGGCAACGGAAAGTCCACGACTCTCGCTACCATGATTGATATTATCAACCAGGAACGGAAATCGCATATCATCACCATTGAAGACCCGATTGAATACATGTTTGAGGAAAAGCAAAGCATAATTGAGCAGCGGGAAGTCGGCTCAGACACCAACAGTTTTGCCCGGGCGCTGAAATACGCCCTAAGGGAAGATCCGAATGTTATTATGGTGGGAGAAATGCGGGATCTTGAAACGATTTCCGCCTGCCTCACGGCGGCCGAGACCGGCCACCTTGTATTATCAACCCTCCATACATCAACGGCGCCGGAAACTATTTCAAGAATCGTTGATGTTTTTCCGGCCCATCAGCAGCAGGAAGTTTTAAACATGCTTTCAACCGTTCTGCGCGCTATAATCACCCAGCAGCTTTTGCCGAAAAAGGGCGGCGGGAGAGTCGTTGCCCGAGAGTTATTATTAAACAATCAGGCAGTCTCCAGCTTAATCAGAAGGAACCAGATTGGTCAAATTTTAACTGTTATTCAGACCAGCCATCAGGACGGCATGGTTACCATGAATAAATCCATTGACCGGCTTTACGACCAGGGCAAGATTACCGAGGAAACAGCCAATAATCGGAAAAGAAACCTGGAAACCCAGGCGGTGTATTATTAGAATTTTTAATTTTGTAATTTTTAATTTTTAAAGCTCGGTACTAAACAATAAACCGGCTATTTAAAAATAAGGCTCATACATTAAAAATTCAAAAATTCAAAATTAAAAATTCTATCTATGACTCCTGAACGCTGGAAAGACATTCTCGGCAATGTCAAAGACAATTTTGAAGTGGAAGAAGAGGGGAATTTTCATGATGATGAAGAAGGCGGGATTGACGGGGAATTCATCATTTTTGCCGGACCGCTTGGGCAAATGAAGCTTGAATATTCGGAAAAACCGGCGGTGGTTGACAAAAAAGTGAGTTTTTCTAACCGCATTGGCGCGAGAAGCGAAGTAAAATATATTTACAGCGAAAAGGAGAAAGTCCGCAAAATGAAAGCCTATAAATGGGACGACGCTGACGAGCGCTGGGTGGAAATGGAAGCGAAGAACTTTAATTTATAGCCAATACATTATTTGCGAATGAGGAAATCGTTTTTTTGAATTCGTAATTCTGCATTCGTAATTCGTAAATCTTATGACAAGGAGATATAAACTGGTAAGTTATACTTTGATTGTCGGCTTTCTGGTCGTGATTTCGGCCGTTGTCCTCACTTCGCAGGACAGTTTTAAAGGCCCGGAAAGTGTTGTTCCCGCTGTAAGCTATGAAAAACTCACCGCTGATGTTTACAAAGAAAAAGCCCGGGCCGCTTTGGCCGGATACTCGGCAATCGCGGCAAAAGAAAATTTTACCGCCGATGATATAAGGACAATAAAAGACGTCTTTCTGGCCATTAAAGGAATGCCGGGAGAGTATAAAGATATTCACGTCCGATTAGTCATGGCTCTGATTCAAATAGAAGACTCTTTAATAAGCGGTAACCAAAAAGCCCTGGAAGAAGGACAAAATAAAATTAACGAGGCCAAAGCGGCTAATATATGGCTGGAATAAAATGATCAAACCCTACTATCTACTGATAATAACCCCGGTCTTTCTTTTTTTTTCGGCGGAGTTCATTGATTATTACCCCGGTTCCCTTTATTATCTGCTACCGCTGGCGAACGCCTTGCTGATCTTTACCGTTTATAATCTCATAAAAAAAACATCATTTTTAGGCAGTCTGGATTTTTTTATTTTTCCGCTGGTATTTTTTAACAGTTCCCTCGCCAACCTGGTGGTGCTTAATAATGAATTCTTTGTTCAGGGATTGATTTTTTTTTCCATCGGCATGGTTTGGTATTATCTCAAAGCCGTTTATTTTTTCCATTATGAGCCGCTTTTTTATAAGAGTTTTCAGATAAGAAACATTTCTGTTTATGGAAATTTTCTCGCGGTTTTTTTCTTTTCTTCGGCTCTTTTCGGAATGCGGTCTTTCCTTAACTGGCCGGTTTGGGGGATTGTCCTGGTTTTGACATTTCTTTTTCTTCTTGTTATATATCAGCTTAGCTGGGCTCATAAAATTCCGCCGGTCGATTCGGGCGTCCATATCTTCGTGGATTCTTTAATCCTTATTGAAATAGCCTGGTCGCTTTCTTTTTTGCCACTCCGTTTTTACATTCTCGGCCTGCTTCTTTCCGCCGCTTACTACGTAATTACCGGGCTTACCCGGCATTATCTTCTCGGGTCGCTGGAGGCGAAAAACGTCAAAACTTATATCGGTATTGGATTGTTTAGCGTAATAATAATTCTTTTATCCTCCAGGTGGATTTAAAAAACCAATGCTTACGCGTTCGGCGTAAAAATTATTTATATTTACGACACTATGCTTAAAAAAATATTAGAAAATAAAAATTTTATAATCTTAATTTTTATCTCGCTGTTTTCCGGGGCGGCGGGCGGACTGGGGATAATTATTATTTTTCAGAATTACCTCTCCGGCGGAATCGGCCTGCCTTTCAGCTCTGTTGATATTTCGTCAAGGCTTGATGACGGCCGGGTAATAATCCGCGAACCGAAAAATTTAATTGTCCAGGAGAACGTCAAAATCAAAGAAACCGCGGATTCGGCGACCGGAAGCCTCGTGGGAATATTTAAAAAGAAAGATATTTCAAAAACCGCTTCAGCGGCCGGAAATTACGCTGATTATTATGTTTTGCAAGGGGACGCGCCCGAAGGCCTCATTATAACCGGAGACGGCTGGATTATCGCGAAGACTTTTGAGGCGAGCGAAAAAAATATTGTGAGCGGATACGCTGTAATCACCAGCGATAAAAAGATTTTTTCCGTTGAATCGGCGGTAATGGATAAAGTGAGCGGTTATACATTTTTAAAAATCAAAGCTAACGGTCTGCCGGTTAAAAGTTTTTCTCCTCTCGCCGGAATTTATCCCGGGCTTTCGGTTCTGGCGGTTGGCCGATCCGGAGAAGTTTTTCCCGCTTACGTGACTGAAATAAGAATCCCGTCCGGATCGATAATGTCAAGCGACTACAACCCCAGGGAAATATCAGTCAATTCCCCGATAAAAGACGGACCGAAGGGATCTTTCCTTTTTACTTTCGGAGGTGGGACGGCGGGTTTTGTTAATCAGGACGGAAAAATTGAGCATGTTAATAATTTTTTGCCGGCTATAGAAAGCTTACTCAAGAACGGAATTGTTAAAAGGCCGTTTTTCGGTGTGAGTTATATTAATTTAAAAGATTTAGCGGGCTTTCCGGAAGAAAAGGGAGCGCTCCTGGCGAAGCCGACCGGCGGCGAGGCGATAAAAAAAGACAGCCCGGCGGCTAAAGCCGGACTGCTGGAAGGCGATATAATACTGGCGATAAACGGGCTGGAAATTGACAAGAATAACGATTTGGAAGCGGTTCTGGCCCAGTATAAGACCGGCGATAGAATAAAAGTGAAATTTAAGAGGAGCGCGGAAATCAGGGAAACTGAAGCAATAATCGGGGAACTGAAATAATTTTTAATAGCGCCGGTTTAAAAATCAGTCCCGGATGTCGGCGGCTGATTTTTTTATATAAGCAGATGTGTTATAATAGTAAATAGACAAAAAATAAATAAATTTTGTTTACTGTTTACTATTTTCTATTTACTTAATTCCTTTTTTATGAAAATAAAATCTATCCGTAAATTAAAAAATATCAGGAATAAGGCTGTGTTTTTAAGATCAGACCTGAATGTTCCGTTAAAAAAAGGCAAAGTGCTTGACGATTTTAAAATCGCGGCCAGCTTGCCGACTATCCGCTATCTTTTACGCTATAACTGTCGGATAATAATCGCGAGTCATCTTGAGCCGGTGGGCGGAGAAAAAAATGCTTCATTAAAAGGCGTGGCCAAGCGGCTTTCGGAAATGCTCGGCAAAAAAGTCGTTTTCGCGTCGGACTGTATCGGGGAAATAGCCGAAAAAGCCGCGGAAAAACTCCGGCCGGGGGAAATCCTTCTCCTTGAAAACCTTAGAGCGCATAAAGGCGAAAAAGCCGATGATAAGGTCTTTGCCCGATCCCTGGCAAAATTGGTATGTAAAGACTGCGGATTTAGGACAAAGAGAATATTAAATAAACTGTCGGGAAAAGAAAGCGAAGGGATTTATGTCAATGATTCTTTCGGGGTTGACCACCGCAAGCACGCTTCGGTTTCGGCCATAAAAAAATATTTACTTTCTTACGCCGGCCTGCTGGTTGAAAAGGAAGTAGAAAATCTTAATAAGGCCATGCATCCGGCCCGTTCGGCCGTGGCGATTGTCGGCGGCGCCAAGATTTCAACCAAGATCGCCCTGATAAAAAGCCTTTTACCGAAATACGACGCCATCCTGATCGGCGGCGCCATGGCTAATAATTTTTTCGCGGCCTGCGGCCTGGAGGTGGGAAAATCACTCGTGTCCAAAGAAGATATCGCCCTGGCCGGAAAATTAAAAGACAAAAAAATAATCCTGCCGGTTGACGTTATAACATCTTCGGGAAAAACCAAAAAAATAATCAGGAGTTCGGCTCCGGACAAGGTAAAAAAGAGCGAATGCATTTTTGATATCGGCCCGGAAACCATCAAGCTTTACGCGAAGCATATCCGTTCGGCCAAAACCATCATGTGGAACGGTCCGATGGGAAAGTTTGAAGAAAAATCTTTTTCACACGGCACTATGGCCGTCGCCCGCCTCGTCGGCAGCCGGTCGGGCGGACAGGCTTTTGGCGTGGCCGGCGGGGGCGAAACCATGGATGCTTTAAAAAAGAGCCAGATGGTAGAATACCTTGATTGGGCATCAACCGGCGGCGGAGCTATGCTCTCTTATCTTGGCCGGGAAAAAATGCCCGGGCTTAAGGGGATCGTATCATGAAAATTTATTTTAATTAAACATTTTATGCCAGAAATAAAAATCATTATCGCCAGGGAAATTCTTGATTCCCGGGGCAACCCGACGGTGGAAGTGAATATAACCCTGGATAACGGGATAGCGGTTCGAGCCAGCGCGGCTTCGGCCGGTTCTTTTAGCGCACATGAAGCAGTGGAATTAAGGGATGGTGATAAAAAAAGATTTAACGGGATGGGGGTGTTAAAAGCCGTGGAAAATGTCAATAAAATTATCAGTTCAAAACTGGCCGGCATGCAGGCGGAAGATCAGAAAAAAATTGACGCCATGATGATTGAACTGGACGGGACCGAGAATAAGAAAAAACTGGGAGCCAACGCGATACTGCCCGTATCATTGGCATGCGCCAGGGCGGTTGCTGTTAGCCGCGGACAAGAATTGTATGAATATATGGCTGAAAATTACGAATTAAAAATTAAAAATTACAAATTACCTGTTCCGTGCTTTAATATGTTTAACGGAGGGGAACACGGCGACACCAATCTGGATTTTAAGGAATACATGGTAATACCGCTTGCCCACAAAAACTCCCTCCCCTTGAGCGAAGCGATAGGGGGAGGGTCGGGGAGGGGGTTTTCCGATATGGTTCGGATGGGTGCGGAAATTTATCATGAGCTTGGTTGGGTTTTAAAAGAGGCGGGATATGACACGGACACCGGAACCGAAGGCGGTTACGCGCCGGGTATGCATTCTTCAATCCAGGCCATGGAATTAATTATGGCCGCCGGAGTCCGCGCCGGATATAAGCCGGGAAAAGATTTTGGCTTAGGGATTGATATCGGATCCTCTGACCTGTATAATAAGGAAACCGGAAAATATGTTTTTAAGCTGGATCAGTCCCATTTTACGAGCGCCAGCCTGGTTGGATTATATTATGAGTGGTTCCGAAAATACCCGGTCGTTTATCTTGAAGACGGGCTCTCGGCGGATGATTTTTCCGGTTGGCGGGAATTAACCCGTTCGCTCGGGCCGGAAATCGCCTTGGCGGGCGACAAACTTTTTGCCACCCGCGTAAAACGGGTAAGGGAGGCGTTAAAAGAAAAAGCCGCCAATACGGTTGTAATAAAACCGGGTCAGGCCGGTACCCTGACCGAAACTATGGAATGTGCCTTGCTCGCGAAAAAACATGGCTATAAAATAGCCGTATCGGCGCGCGGAGGCGAAACAAACGATGATTTTATTTCCGACCTCGCCGTTGCCCTCGGCGCGGAATATATTAAAGCCGGATCATTGTCAAGAGGGGAGAGGGTGGCGAAGTATAACAGGCTGATGGAAATAGAGAAAGACTTAAAGTAATTTAAAATTTTCATTTTTCAATTTTTAAACAATTTTCAATGACTCAATTTTCAATTAAGAAATTGAAATATTTTAATCATTGTTTAGAAATTGATTGCCTGTCCGGCAGGCAGGAAAATTAAAAATTGAAAATTTTTGTTTAAGTAATTTTGTATGGCAAATAAAGAAAATTTGAATAAAAATAATTTACCCATGATACTTGTTATCCTTGACGGCTGGGGCATCGCGCCCCCTTCCAAGGGCAACGCCGTTACCCTTTCCCGGACGCCGGTTATGGACGCCATAACAAAAAAATACCCTTACACCCTCCTTAAAGCCAGCGGCCGGTCAGTCGGTCTTCCCTTAAAACAGCCCGGCAATTCGGAAGCCGGACACATGAACCTCGGCGCCGGCAGGGTCGTTGATCAGGACGCAGTGATAATTACAAAAAGCATAAATGACGGCACATTTTTTAAAAACCCGGCTTTTCTCGCCGCAATAAAAAATGTTCGGGAAAAAAAATCCAACCTCCATATTATGGGCATGCTTTCCAACGGAGAGAGCGCCCACAGCGACCCGGATCATCTTCTCGCGCTTCTTACCCTGGCTCGCCTGCAAAAAATTCATAATGTCTATCTGCATTTGTTTACCGACGGCAGGGACTCGCCGAGATACGACGGCTTAAAACTGGTGCAGGATATTAAAAAAGGCTTTAAGAACGGCGAGGCGATAGCGACTATAATGGGCCGTTATTACGCTATGGATCGGAGAAAAAAATGGTTCAATACGGAAAAAGCTTTTAACGCCCTGGTTTTAGGAAAAGGCCGGAAATCCGAATCAGTCGAAGCGGCCATCACCGAAAGCTATAACCGGGGGGATTCGGATGAGTTTATTGAACCTTACGTTATCATCCGCAAAGGCAAGCCCTTACCGAGGATAAGTAACAACGACAGCGTTATTTTCTTTAACCTCCGATCGGACCGGGCGCGCCAGCTCGCTAAGACTTTCGTCCAGAAAAATTTTTGTGAGAAAAACGCCGCCTGTTTTATTCCGGCGAAAAGGCTGAAAAATATCGTTTTTATCGCCATGACTGATTTTGGTCCGGATTTAGGAAATATTATTTCGGCTTTTCCGAGCGCCGACATCAAAGACACTCTTCCTATGGTATTAAAGGATGTGAGTCAGGCCTATATCGCCGAGACGGAAAAGTATGCCCATGTCACTTATTTTTTTAACGGCGGTTATGCGGGCCGGGTCAACGGGGAAGAGCAGTTTATGATTCCGTCGCCTGACGTTAAATCTTATGATGAGACTCCGCTTATGAGCTCCGCGGCGCTTGCTGATGCCGTGATTTTAAACCTGAAAGAAAAAAAATACGATTTTACCGTCCTGAATCTGGCGGCTCCGGACATGATCGGACATACCGGCAACCTGAAAGCCGGAATTGAGTGCGTTGCCGGCGTGGATAAATGCCTCGGAAAAATCATTGACGCTTATAAGAAAGCCGGCGGCACGATTCTCGTTACCGCTGATCACGGCAATATTGAGGAAATGATAAACCTCGCGACCGGAGAGATTAATACCGAACATAGTTCCAACCCCGTCCCTTTTGTGCTGGTTAATGACAGCCTGAAAAAGATAGCGCTCCGGTCCGGCCGGGTGCTTTCCGACGTCGCCCCGACCGCACTTGCGCTTTTAGGGATAAAAAAACCCCCTTTAATGAAAGGGGAGAGCCTTATAAAATCACATAACACATAACACATTTTTTCAGTTCGCCTTAATTAAAGGAAGAGATTATAAAAAAGTCAATTTGTTCCACGTTATACGTTACGCGCGATATTTTTAATCAGGTATTGGTTTATGTTAAATAACGACAATAAAAAAATAATCAGGCCTAAACCGGTTGTTCTTTGCGTTCTGGACGGCTGGGGAATAAATCAACCTTACAGCGGCAATGCAATTACCCAGGCGAAACTTCCTACTTATAATGAACTGGTCGCCCACTATCCATCCCTAACTCTTATGGCTTCCGGCGAGGCAGTCGGCCTTCCCTGGGGAGAAGCTGGAAATTCGGAAGTCGGCCATCTTAACCTCGGGCTAGGAAAAGTAGTTTATCAGGATTTGCCGCGGATAAACAAAGCTATCAGTGATAACAGTTTTTTTGAAAATAAGGCTTTGCTCGGCGCTGTTGAACACGCGCGAAAAAATGGATCCGCCCTTCACCTCATAGGTCTTCTTTCCAACGGCGGAGTCCACGCTTCAATCGACCACGTTACGGCGCTTCTCGCTCTGGCCCGGGAAAAGAAGTTTGACCGGGTTTTTATCCACGCCTTTCTTGATGGCCGGGATACGGTTTATAACGGCGGAATCGGGTTTATAGAAGATTTGGAGCGCGCCATCAATGAATACGGCCGGGGAAAAATAGCAAGCCTTTCCGGCCGTTTTTACGCCATGGATCGGGACAATCACTGGGACCGGGTTGAAAAAGCTTACGCGACCATGGTTTTTGGACGGGGAAAAATCGCGGCAGATCCGGTAGAGGCTGTTTCCGAAAGTTATGATAATAAAATATATGACGAAGAATTTTTGCCGGTCGCGATTGTTGACGATAAAGGTGTTCCATTAGGGATGATAAGTGACAATGACGCGGTGATATTTTTTAATTTCCGACCTGACCGGGCGCGCGAACTTACCAAAGCGCTTATTCTTCCCTCTTTTGACAAATTTCAGCGCGGGTCGGCGGTAAAAAATTTATTTTTCACCTGTTTTACTGAATACGAAAAAGGTCTGCCCGTTGAAATCGCTTTTTCCGAAGAACCGGTTAAAAACACTCTGGGAGAAATCATATCCAAGGCTGGACTGAAGCAGCTCCGAATCGCTGAAACGGAGAAGTACGCCCATGTCACTTATTTTTTTAACGGCGGCAAAGAAGAAAAAAACGATGGCGAAGATCATATCATCGTCCCTTCGCCGCGGATTGACTCATATGATTTAAAGCCGGAGATGTCGGCTAATGAGGTGACAAAAAAAATTGAAGAAGCCATTCGCAAGAACTTATATGATTTTATTATGGTTAATTACGCCAATGCCGACATGGTTGGCCACACAGGGAACCTGAAAGCGGCGGTAAAAGCTGTTGAGACGATTGACAAATGCCTTTCCCGCCTTTGTCGGGTCACGCTCCAGTCAGGCGGCGTAGTAGTTATTACGGCTGATCACGGCAACGCCGAATCCATGTTCAACATGCAGACTGGAACAATTGAAAAAGAGCACAGCGTTAATCCGGTGCCCTTGATACTGGTCGGCAAAGAATTTGAAGGCAAAGCTCTTTATGGCTCCAATGCTATTGGTTCAGACCTTACTCTTTCCCGACCGGCCGGAATTTTGTCCGATGTCGCTCCGACCATCCTGAAAATTATGGGGCTCGCAAAGCCCAAAGAAATGACGGGGAGATCGCTAATATAATTTTTTAATTTTTTAAAATTTTGTTTAAAAATTATAAAATTAAAAATTTTATATTATATAGTATCCAATCAGGCTAACAAACAAACCAATAACTGCTCCGGCTAAAACTTGAGCCGGGGTGTGGCCGATTTTTTCCAAAAGCCTCGGATAGTGCCGGTCCAGGAGGTCATCTTCTTTTAAATCCCGAACTAAAACGTTTAAGACTTTTCCCTGGTCGCCGAGATACTGCCGGAGGCCGAACGCGTCCCGGATAATGAAAATCGCCAGAAAAAAACTCAGGGTGAATGACGGCGAATAAAACCCCTGCTCCAGCCCCATGATGGTTGCGAGAGAAACAACTATGGCCGAATGCATGGAAGGCATTCCGGAATAAGCGACCAGACTACGCCAGTTCCATTTGTAATGGTTGGAGGGGATGAATAACTTCGCCAGCTGGGCGATTGTGCCGGCGATAATGGGAATTAGCAGGATGTTATACATAAGATAGGAATTAATTATTACGCTTTCCATAATTATATCATATATCCATAAAAAAACGCCATGCCCTTAATTGAAGATTTAATAAAGTTTGGTATAATGTGATTATGCTAAAAAAAATACTTCTGATTATTATCATCCTCGGCATTGCCTTTATCGGCATTGGCTGGGAAAAAGTAAATAATCCGGCTGATTCGCGCGGCGCGGATCAGGTTTTTACGGTGAGCGAAGGCCAAGGCACCAACCAAATCAGCGATAACTTATACGGCCAAAAACTGATTAAATCAAAATTGGCTTTTGAAACTTATGTCTGGGCGCGCGGCTGGGAAGGAAGATTTAAGGCCGGCGAGCACCGCTTAAGCCCTCAGCTGAATATAATGGAGATTGCCGGCGTATTAACCAGCGGGAAAACCATTAACCGGGAAACCGATATCCGGATCATTGAAGGCTGGAACATAGGCGATATTGATAAGTATTTAAGCGACAACCATGTCCTGGCGGCGGGAGAGCTTAAGGCGCTGGCGGGCCAGAAAGTCAGAAGTCCCGAGTCAGAAGTCCCGAGTCAGAAGTCCTTAACCCAAAGTTTTGATTTTTTGAATGACGCGCCGGATGATGCCAGTCTTGAAGGCTATTTATTTCCCGACACTTACCGGATTTTTAAAAATTCTTCAGCTGAAGAAATTGTCGTTAAAATGCTCAATAACTTTGACGGAAAGCTCACTCCGGAACTGCGCGCCGAAATCGCCCGGCAGAAAAAAAGCATCCATGAGATTATTACCATGGCTTCGCTTATTGAAAAGGAAGTCCGCAAGCCGGAAGACATGAAAATTGTTTCCGGAATTTTTTGGAACCGGATCAATAACGGCCAGGCGCTCCAGTCCTGCGCCACGCTGGCCTATATTATCGGGGTAAACAAACCCCAGTACAGCGAAGCGGACACAAAAATAGATTCCCCGTATAATACTTACCGGAACAAAGGCCTGCCGCCGGAGCCGATCGCTAACCCGGGATTAAACGCTATAAGCGCGGCGATTTATCCGACCCCGAACAGCTATAATTTTTTTCTCACCGCCGAAGTAAACGGCGAAGATAAAGTTATTTACTCAAAGAATTTTGACGAGCACGTGCGGAATAAGGGGATTTATTTAAAGTAAACAGACAATAGACAATCGCGCTCAGCCCCCTCCCCAACCCTCAAAAATTCCGCTCTGTCCCCCTCCCCAGCCCTCCCCCTATCGCTCCGACTCAGGGGGAGGGAGGTAAATTTTTTCTCACCCTCCCCGCAAAGTCGGGGAGGGTCGCGAGCGGAGCGAGCGGGGTGGGGCAGGGTTCGTTTTTAGTTTGCCGTAACATGTTTGTTATTTAAAAACTTTCTGTGATATAATAACCGCATGAAGATGAAAATATTCATAAGTTTTTTAATAGCGGCGAGCGTTTTGGCCGGACTGCCTTTTTCCGGTTTTAAAAACGCGAATGTCAGCGGAGCCGGATTGGCCGAACATGAAGACCATGAGATTATCGTAAAATTTAAAACATCCGAAAAACCGGTGAAAGTTTTTTTGGCGCCGGACGAGGATTTGGAAAATGTGATAAGCGAATATGAAAAAAATCCGGCTGTTTTATACGCCGAGCCGAATTTTAAATATCGGGCTTCAATCATCCCTTCGGATACCTATTACGGCGACCAATGGTATTTAAAAAAAATAAAAGCCCAGGAAGCCTGGGATCTTAAGCGGGAAAGTCCGAATGTCGTGATTGCTATCATTGATTCCGGCGTCCAGATTACCCACCCGGATTTAAGGGAAAATATCTGGATCAACCGGGAGGAGATCCCGGCTAACGGGATTGACGATGACCGCGACGGGTATATTGATGACGTTAACGGCTGGGATTTTGTAAATTCCGAAGCCGACCCTTCGCCGAAATTTAAAGAAGGCTTTACCGAAGGCGGGATTAACCACGGAACCGTCGTTGCCGGAATAGCGGCCGCGGGAGGGAATAATGCCAGCGGTATTTCCGGAGTAACCTGGAGGGCGAAAATAATGCCTTTAAAAGTTTTGGGCGACGCGGGCGAAGGTTCAACCTTAAACGTTGTCCGGGCCATAGATTACGCGATAAAAAAAGGCGCCAATATTCTTAATTTCAGTTTTGTCGGTTTCGGCTATAGCGAGGCTCTAAACGAGGCTATCGGACGGGCGCGCGCGGCCGGCCTTATTATTGTTGCCGCGGCCGGGAATGAATCCGAAGACGGACAGGGAAATTTTCTTGATGAGACTCCCATGTATCCGGTTTGTCATGACGGGCCGGCCGGTGAAAATTGGGTGATCGGGGTGGCGGCGGTTGACGCCATAGACCAAAAATCAAAGTTTTCCAGCTTCGGCTTTAAGTGCGTGGACATCTCGGCGCCAGGGGAGAGCGTTTTTAGCTCAGTAGTTTACGCTCCGGAAAAATCAATCGGTGAAAAGAGTTTTAATAAATATTACGACGGCTATTGGTCCGGCACCTCGGTCGCCGCGCCGCAGGTTTCGGGCGCCCTGTCACTGCTTTTAGAAGCTGATTACGGGCTAGGGAGAGACGAAATAATTGCCTTGCTTTTTAATAACACTGATAACATAAGCCGGGTTAATCCGGCGTTTTTAGGCCAGCTTGGCCGGGGACGGCTGAATGTTTTTAATTCATTGCAAATGGCGCTGTCCGGAGTAAGCCCCTTTAAGGGCGGAATCGTTAGTGTCCCGTTTTCCGGCGCCGAGGCGAATATAAAAATTGCTGATAAAGACGGGAAAATAGAAGCGGAATTTTCGGCATTTGATTTGCTTTTCCGCGGCGGAGCGAGCGTTGTTGGCGGCGATGTTGACGCTGACGGGACTGACGAAATAATCGCCGGAGCCGGAGCCGGCGGCGGTCCGCATGTCCGGATTTTTTCGGCTGACGGAAAAATAAAAAACCAGTTTTTCGCTTACGACAGCCGGTTCCGCGGCGGGGTGAATGTGGCGGCCGGCGATGTTGATGGCGATGGAAAAG
>JBAZCA010000006.1:0-85924 GCA_041671125.1 Patescibacteria group bacterium
CTGATAATCATTAAGGCGGCGGTTTTATTTTTTACCAATTTTATTACCTCAGTCATAATGTCAAATTATGAAAAAGATTTGCGCAACGGACTGTTTAAATCTACTTTGGAAAGTTCTTGGCCGCATTTAATCCGGCAGAAGATCGGCCACTTAGATCAAATTTTAACCACTTACGTCACCAGCAGTTCGGGTTTGCTTTTTGGTGTAGTTTCAGCGGCTCTGGTTTTAACTAAAATGATTGTCTATGCGTTCGTAGCTTTTAATTTGTCCGTCATAATTACTCTATTCGCCCTGGCGCTAGGGCTTTTAACCTTTTTAGTTTTTAAACCCTTGTTTTACAGGAACAGAATTTTATCTTTTCAGCTTGGGGGGATGTATAAGGAATTAGCTCACTTTGTTAACGAACATATTATTGGCATGAAAACGATCAAAACCATGCATGTCGGCCGGCCGGTCATTTCGCGCGGCGAGGAGTGTTTCGCCAAATTGAAAAAATTGAATATCAGTTTATCTTTAACCAAAAATATCACTACCGCGTCAATCCAGCCGATTGGACTTATTTTTATCATCGCGGTATTTGCTTTTTCTTATAAGACCAGCCAGTTTGACTTTGCCTCTTTCGTCGTAATAGTCTACGCTATTAACCAAATTTTTTCCCAACTTCAAGCCGGCCAATCTCAGCTTCACTCCATAATCTCCGGTACGCCTTACTTAAAAAGCATACTTGACTATCAGCAAATCGCCGTACAAAATAGAGAAATTGACCGGGGGAAAGAAAAGTTTGTTTTTAACAGCCGTCTGGATTTTAATGATATTAGTTTTAGCTATAACAAAGATCGGAATATTGTTAATAAAATCAGCTTCAGCATCAAAAAAGGACAGATGGTTGGAATTATCGGCCATTCCGGCGCCGGAAAAACAACGGTAGCGGATCTCCTGCTTCGGCTTTTTAAGGCGAGCGCCGGAGAAATTTATCTTGACGGGAGCGATATAAACAATATCAGCTTAAGAGAATGGCGGTCTAAAGTGGGTTACGTAGCGCAGGACATTTTTTTACTAAATGATACGATTGAAAATAATATCCGGTTTTATAATGATCGTATTACTTTCGCGGAGATTGAAAAATATGCTAAAGTCGCCAATATTTACGATTTTATTTCCGCCTTGCCGGATAAATTTTCCACCATAGCGGGGGAGCGGGGAATTCGGCTTTCCGGCGGCCAGCGCCAGCGTATTATTTTAGCGAGAGTCTTAGCGCAAAAACCGGAGCTTCTTATTTTGGATGAGGCGACAAGCGCCCTGGATAATGAATCAGAAAGGCAAATTCAGAAAGCGATTGAAGACTTAAAAGGCAAAATTACGGTTTTGGCGATCGCGCACCGGCTGTCAACCGTAAAAAATTGCGATTGGCTTTTAGTTTTAAAAGAAGGGGAAATTATTGAGCAGGGCAATCCGCGCCAATTGCTTAAAGACAAAGAGTCGTATTATAATGAAATGTGTATATAAGAAAGAGCCGGCTACGTAAAAAATCCGCTGCTGGCGCGAATTTTTAGCTTTATTATATGATACCAATTTACCGCATGCCGGTTATTCAGATAGAAGTTACCAACGTTTGTAATTTACAGTGCTCTAATTGCACCCGTTTTATCGGCCATTACCGAAAACCTTTTTTTATGGATTTGGCTGCCGTAGAGAAAGCTTTGGCATCGCTAGACGGTTATGAGCATCAAATCGGCATCATGGGAGGCGAGCCTACCTTACATCCGCAATTTAGGGAGATATGTGTTCTAATGGAAAAAATGGTTCCTAATCGCCGCCAAAGGTCGCTTTGGACTAATGGTTATAGATGGAATGAGTATAAAGACTTAATTGACCGTGTTTTTAATTCAGAAAACGTCATCTATAATGATCATAAGGACTTGGAAGTAGGGAAACATCAGCCGCTTTTGGTGGCGGCCGAAGAAATATTAGACGACCGCGAGCTGATGTGGCGGCTGATTGGAAACTGCTGGATCCAATGGCGCTGGGCCGCTTCAATTACCCCTAAAGGCGGTTTCTTTTGCGAGGTGGCGGCGGCTCTGGATTATTTATTTGACGGGCCCGGTGGCTATCCTTTGGAAAAAGGCTGGTGGGATAAGAATCCGAATGAGTTTCTTGATCAGGTTAAAAGATATTGTCCTAAATGCAGCGCCGCCATACCGATGGAACGGGTGGACGCTCACGCGGATTATGATCTAGTCTCAAAAAAGAATGCTGGCAGGCTGGAAGCCTTGGAATCGCCGAAATATAAAAGAGGAAATTATAAAATATTTGATAAAAAATTAACAGAAGAAGATGTTGACCGGGTAATAAAAGAAGGCTGGACTCCCTGGAGCCACCGCCCCTATAAGCAAAGTAGCCCGGAAAAGAAGTGGACCGATAAGAATGATGTGCGAAATAATAATTTTAATAAAAAATAAAAAAATATGAAAGTGAACTGCACCCCCGCCGAGATAAACTCAGGCGAAGAGAGAAAGGAATTTTTAAAGAGCATTAAGCCGGAAGAAATCGCCGACAATTTCCCCTTGTTTATCACCCGGCAAGAACTCGCCAGATATTTAGTCAGGTATGAATTATTTAAAAAGATTTTAAGCGTTAAAGGTAGTATCGTGGAATGCGGCGTTTATAAAGGTGCCTCGCTGATGCTCTACGCTAAATTAAGCGCAGCTTACGAGCCTTACGCTTTTAACCGCGAAATTATCGGTTTTGACACTTTTAGCGGCTTCCCCAGCATTCATGACAAAGATGGTTCCGCTTTTAACGTTGGGGAATTGTCTGATGCCAATCTGGAGACGATAGAAAAAAGCATTAAACTTCACGATCAAAACCGTCCGATTAACCATATTAACAAAGTGAAGTTAATTAAAGGGGACGCGGTAAAAACCATTCCCGAATTTTTTACTTCCAACCCCTCGGTTTTAGTTGCTATGCTATATATTGATTTTGACGTCTACGAACCGACTAAAGTCGCGTTGGATACCATTTTGCCTCGCATGCCAAAAGGAGCAATCGTCGCTTTTGACGAGCTGAATGAAAGCCGGTGGCCGGGCGAAACTGTCGCGCTGCTGGAAAAATTAAATATTAACGATTATGAAATTAAAAAATTTCCCGAAGACCCTCATATCAGTTATTTCCGTTTATGAAAATTTGGAGTTAAATTTTTAAAGCCGGTGATTTGTTTGGCAGAAAGCATAAATATGAAAGAATTAATGATGGAAAAAAGAATTTGTGAGTGTTGCGGTTCAAGCGATTTGGAATCGGTTTTTTGTGATAAGACTATGGTCAAAACTCGCGCGCAAATTTACAGGCTGGAAGCTTTTGTGGTCATCTGCAGAAATTGCGGATTTTGTTTTAATTCACCCAGTCCCGTGAAGGAAGAGTTAATGGAATATTATGCTGATTGTTTATCAATTAATAAAGCCATCCCATTGGCTTATTCCATAGAAATCAGGCTGGAAACGTTAAAAAAATACGCCGGAGGCAATTTTATTGAAATCGGCGGAAACCAATCTGATAAGTTTCATGGACGCATAAAGGGATTATTTATTTCAGCGCGAAATATCGAGCCTAATTCTGAAATTGCGGCTGGATCTGAAACGATAGATAAGCTGGAAAAAAATTCCGTTGATGTTCTGGCTTTTTACGACGTTTTAGAACATGTGGCTGATGTTGGAGATTTTCTCAGGACGTGTAACTCGCTGCTTAACGATGGTGGGGTTATGATAGTTGAAGTGCCCAACATTAAATATTATCCTAAGAATCTAATGCTGCTTTCAGCGGAACATTTAAACCACTTTTCGCCCTGCGCGCTGGAAAGAATCGCCTGCCGATGTGGATTTAATCTCATAGAGATTAGCCACGCGGCGAGCAGGCCATTCAGTTTTCTCGCCGTATTTAAAAAGGGTAAAATAAAAAAATACTCCGGCGGTTATAATGAGTATCTGGACAACCTCGCCTGTCTGAGAGGCGGAGTGAACCAGATTGACCGGGTGATGCTTAAAATAAATAATTTACGGGATAAAATTAATAAATTGAAAGGTAAAAAGATCGTGCTTTGGTGCGTTACGGATTTTCTCTACAGGTTTTTAGAAGGTTATAAGTTGCCGCAAGATGTTATTGTGGTTGACTCCGATTCCAGAAAAAAGGATCATTTGAGCGTCCCGGTATATCAGCCCGCTGAAAAGCTCGATCTTATCAGGCAGAGCGATTTATTGGTTATTTTTTCTCCCCGGAATAAAACCAGCATCCTTGACTGGATTTTTGAAAATACCGGTGAAGAATTTAATGGTAAAAAGTTAGAAGTTATTGGTTGCGGAGTTTACGGCGAACCGTTGCAAGTTTAAAAATATGGCTGAAAAAAATATAAAAAAACAATCTTTAGCTGATAAAATTATTTGCCAATATAATAATTTCCGTTTTAGGATTGCTGAGCCTTTAAAACTTAGACTAGCCAGAGCGAGGAGTGAAAAGTTTTATTATCCGAATGATAAAGAGCCGTTAATAAGCGTTTATACGCCTACGTATAATCGCGGCAACCTGCTCATGGAACGGGCTTTGCCTTCGGTATTATCCCAAACTTATAAAAACTTTGAATATATTATTATGGGAGATTGTTGCACTGACAATACTGAAGAATTGGTTTTAAAGGTTAATGATCCGAGAATAAGATTTTATAATATCCCCAAAAGGGGCTACCGTTATCCGCCGACGGCCGAAAACCATTGGCTGGCCGGTCCGGTAGCAGCCGCTAATCAGGCGCTCAAAATGGTTAAGGGAAAGTGGATAGCCAGAATTGATGATGATGATACTTGGTCGACGGATCATCTTGAAGAGTTGATAAATTTTGCCCAAGCGGGGAGCTATGAATTTGTTTCTTCTTTTTATACCGAAATAAATCGTGGCATAAGGCGGGAAGTTGATGGGGAATACGCCCAGGGGCCTTATTATAATTATAAACATGAGCCGGTTAAGGGGTTTAATCCGAAAATCGGCGGCACGTTAACCTGGCTCTATCGGTCTTACCTGAAGTTGTTCAAGTATAATATTAATTGCTGGCGCAAGGACTGGAACCGGGTTAATGATATTGACATATCAATAAGAATGTTCCGGGCCGGAGTGAAGATGGGTTTTTTGGAAAAATCTTTGGCGCTTTATCAGCCGCGGCCGGGCGAAAATACTATTGGTTTGGCGGCTTATGAAGAATCGGCTGACAAAAAAGAAGAACATTATAAATTTAAAGATTAAAATATGGACAAAGTATTGGCCTACATTCCGGCTCGAGTCGGCTCTAAGCGGATAAAAGACAAAAACATTAAAAATTTTCTCGGCAAGCCTTTAATTTCTTATACTATTAAACAGGCTCGGGCTTGCGGGTTTGTTAGTAAAATAATCGTTGACACCGATTCGCCTAAAATAGCCGAAATCAGCAAAAAATACGGCGCCGAAACGCCTTGGCTCAGGCCGGTTCAATTGGCTTCGGATAAATCAAACATCCGGGACGCGATTGCCTATATTCTGGAACGCTTAAAAAAAGAACAAAAATACACGCCCGATTATATCTTACTCCTTCAAACTACTTCGCCCCTAAGAGAGCTCCGGGATATTGAAGCATGCTGGGAGCTCATAAAAAAAACTAAAGCGGATACTGTGTTAACAGTCTGTCCGACTCATCCAAGGCTTTATTATTTAGACGAAAATAAAAATATCGTTCTGGCTAACGGTAATGAAAAAATGTCAACCAACATCCAGGACTGGCGCCCAGCTTATATTTTAAACGGCTGTTTCGCTTATATTTTTAAAACAAAATCTTTCTTAAAAGAAAAAAACGTGATTATGAAGAATACCAAAGCGGTTATTTGCGATAAATGGCGGTCGGTGGACTTGGATGAACCTGAAGACTGGGCTTTGGCTGAAATCTTGTTTAAAAATAAAAATAATCTAGCTAAACGGGCGAAAAAAATTTATGGAGAAAAATAAGTTAAAATTTTTAATTATCGGTTTGGGCTCAATGGGCAAGCGAAGAATTCGCAACTTGTTTCATAATGGTCAAAAACTGATTATTGGATATGATATTCAGGCGAAACGGATGAAAGAAGCAAAAGAAAAATATGGTATCAAAACAGCGGATATAAAGGAAGTAGCCAAAAGCGATTATGAGGCCATGATTATTTCCACTCCGCCTGATCAGCATGGCGACTATGTCCGGATGGCTTTGCGGGACAAGAAACATTTTTTTGTTGAGCACCCGACCAGCACTGACGGTTATAAAGAAATTTTTTTAAATAAGAATCCGCGGATCGCCAAAGCGCCATCTTGCACCTTGCTTTATTACCTGCCGATCAGGATGATGAAAAAAATTTTGGATCAAGGTAAAATTGGCAAAGTCTTAGCCTTTCAATATCATATGGGTCAATATTTGCCTGACTGGCACCCTTGGGAAGATTACCGCCGGGTTTATTATTCAAAAAAAGAAACCGGAGCCTGCCGGGAGATGTTGCCTTTTGAACTGATCTGGCTTAACCGGCTATTAGGTTCAAAAGTGAAAAAAATTTCCGGCGCCACAGGAAAGTTGTCTGACTTAAAAATGGAAGCGGATGATTTAATTAACGCTAACGTCCAATACGCCAATGGAATCAGGGGCAATATTATTATTGACGTGATTGCCAGAAAACCTTACCGGACTTTGCGGCTTCTCGGATCGGATGGAGTCTTGGATTGGGAAAGATTTGATTTTAAAATAAAGGTTTATAATGCGAAAAATAAGAAGACAAAAATTATTGACGTTCCTAGAGGCCATCCAGAAACCGGCTATGTTAATGAAGAGGAAATGTATAATGAAGAAATCGGCGATTTTTTACGAGCTATTGACGGCAAAAAAGAATTTCCGCACAATTTTAAAGACAGTCAGCAAGTATTAAATACTCTTTACGCCCTGGAGAAAAGCAGTATCAGTGGCAGGGAGATAAGTGTGAAATAATAACAAAATAATAAATTTCATGGCGCAAGTAAGAAAAAAAATTCTAATAATAACCGGAACACGCGCTGAATACGGACTTTTGAAATCCACGATTGACGCTGTCAGGGAAAGTAATAAATTAAGTTTGCAACTTTTGGCAACCGGAATGCATACTTTGAAAAAGCATGGTTATAGTTTAGAAGCGATTAAAAAAGATGGTGTTCTAATTGACGGAGTGGTAAAAATCAAGGATAGTGATAGTATGATTGATACCTTGGCGGCGGAAATCACTGGTATTAACAAATTTTGCCTGAAAAACCGTCCAGATTTAATTATTGTTTTAGGTGACCGGGATGAAGCTTTGGCTGGCGCGATCGTCGGCAGCCATCTAGGTATTCCCGTCGGGCATATTCATGGTGGAGATTACACAGGGACGATTGTTGATGGCCTCATTCGTCACGCCGTAACTAAGTTATCGCATCTTCATTTTACCGCCTGCCAAAAGAGCTTTGAGCGGGTTCGTCTTTTACAGGAAAACCCCAAAAATATTTTTTTAGTTGGTGCGCCGGGTTTGGATAATTTAAAGCAAAGATCTTTTTCATCGCGTAAAACTCTGGCGAAAAAGCTAAAAATTAATATTAACCGCTCCTGGTTGTTATTTTTGATGCATCCGACGCCTTTTTCGCCAATTTCGCTTAAAACGCAGATAAGTAATCCGTTAAAGGCTATTAGCCGGCTTAAAGAATTTGAAAAAATTGTGATTTATCCCAACGCGGATACCGGTAGTGATATTTTTATAAAGTCAATAAACTCGTATAAAAAAGACAATTCTTTCCGTATATTTTCCAACCTGCCGCGATTGGATTATCTTTCATTATTGGACGAAGTTGAATTTATGGTTGGCAACTCAAGTTCGGGAGTATTGGAATCAACTTATTTTAAACTGCCGGTGGTTAATATTGGTGATCGGCAGAAATATCGCGACCGGGGAAAGAATGTAATTGACTGCGGTTATAGTCTTAGCGCCATAATTAAAGCCATTAAGCTGGCCGCGGCTCCGGCTTTTAGGGAAATAGCAAAGAACGCGATTAGTCCTTACGGCGATGGTGGCGCGGCAAAAAAAATCGTTAAAATTTTGGAAAACATAAAAGAAAAAGATTTAATTTTAAAAAAAACTTTTACCTAGGATTATGTCCGCTCCGCGTTCAAACAGCAATAAAATAATTTTCATTACTTTTAACCGGCTTGGCTGTCTTTGTTTAGAAACAATCGCCCGATCCGGGGTTTTTGATATAAAACAAGTGTACACTCTAAAGCAGAAACTGACGGAAAAAATTTCCGATTATAAAGACGTAGAACCTTTGTGTGAAAAATTTAAATTTTCGGTTAAAAGGATAAAAAATATCAATAACGAAATAGATGAAATCAGAAAAATCAATCCGGATATTATTTTTATTATCGGCTGGTCCCAGATTATTAATAGAGAACTGATAAAAATTCCAAAGATCGGTTGCGTCGGTTTCCATCCGGCGCTCCTGCCGAAGAATCGGGGCCGAGCGGCTATACCCTGGCATTTTATAAATGAAGAGAGATATGGCGGCGCCACCTTATTTTTTATTGACGACAGTTGTGATAGTGGCGATATAATCGGCCAGAAAAAATTTAGGTTAACTGATAAAGATAACGCCCAAAGTTATTATCTGAAAGCTGAAGAAGCCGCGGTCGCGCTATTAAATAAAACCCTGGCTGGTTTAGCGGTAAATAAAATAAAAAGGCGTCCGCAAGATGACCGCCGGGCGACATATCTCCTTATCAGGAACGCGGGTGACAGTTTTCTGGACTTTCAAAAATTAAATACCAGACAAATTTTTAACCAAGTCCGAGCGGTTGCCGGCGTCTATCCGCCCGCTTTCGCGGATTATGAAAACAATAGGGTGGAGTTTCTGGCTGCGGCGATAGTGCCGAAAAAGTATTATATTTATTCAGCCACAACCGGCCAAATAATCAAGGTTTCACCTGATTGTATCTGGGTAAAAACAATTAACGGTATTATTGAGCTAAACAAAATTTCGTCTGGCGGTGCGGCGATTAATGATTGCTCCCGGTTTTTTAAGGCCGGACATTATTTAAACAGATAAAAAATATGCAAAAAATGCTCATTATCGCCCCTCATCCTGATGACGAAGTTTTAGGATGCGGTGGGACAATAAAAAAATATTCAAAGGCGGGTGACGAAGTCTTTCTCTGCGTAGTTACCAAAGCCTATCCGCCGGAGTGGTCAAAATCGTTTATTAAAAACCGGGCGAAAGAAGTAGTCGCCGCGAATAACATTCTGGGAATAAAAAAAACATTCTTTTTGGATTTTCCCACGGTTAAGCTTGATACGGTTCCACAAAAAGAATTAAATGAAGCTATTCTGTCAGTTATTAAAATAGTAAAGCCGAGAATTGTTTATTTGCCCCATTGCGGTGATATTAATAAGGACCATCGCCTGGTTTTTGAGGCTGGACTGGTAGCCTTAAGGCCAAGTAATAATACTTCAGTTAAAAGAATATTATCTTATGAATCTTTATCGGAAACGGCCGAAGGAAGAAGTATTAAAGAGTTTTCTCCAACCATTTATGAAAAAATTGATAGTGAATTCGCGAAAAAAATACAGGCCATGAAAGCTTATAAAAGTGAAATTCGAAAATTTCCTCATCCTCGCTCGCTTGAGATGATGGAGGTGCTGGCTAAAAAAAGGGGGTCAGAAGCAGGCTATAGGCTGGCGGAAGCCTTTGTTTTAATTAGGGAAATATTATGATCCAGAGGCCGAGCATCCCACAGCGTTAACTTAGAAATAAAAATAAGCTTATGCAACCAAGATTTAATAATTGGCGCGCGCCAAAAATAAAAGAAGGGAAGTTAACCAAGTGGAATTGGCTTGTAAAGCATAAAAAAAATTTAAAGCTCGGCTCGCGGTGTGATATAGGCGCATTTACTTATATTAACGCGCGAAACGGGGTGGTTATTGAGGATGAAGTCCAGATCGGCTCACATTGTTCCGTTTATTCGGTTTCCACGATTGATAATAAAGAGGGGGAAGTGGTATTGAAAAAAAATTGCCGCGTCGGATCGCACAGCGTAATAATGCCCGGCGTTACAATTGGAGAAAATACTATTATCGGCGCGTTCAGTTTTGTTAATCGCGACCTTCCAGCTAACGTCGTTGCTTGCGGCGTGCCGGCAAAGATTATGAAAAAAAATAAAACCTAATTATATGAAAAAATATCCAGTAGCCAAGCCTTTTATTACTAACGAAGATCGGGAAAGCGTCCTTGGGGTTTTAAAAACCGACTATTTGAGCCTCGGGCCGAAATTAGGGGAGTTTGAAAGAAAATTCGCGAAGAAACTGGGCGCAAAATTCGCCTGCGCCGTATCCAGCGGCACGGCCGGATTGCACTTGGCTTTAATCGCCGCAGGCATCGGCGAGGGCGATGAAGTTGTTACTACTCCGTTCACCTTTGTGGCATCAGCCAATACAATTGTTTCGGTTGGCGCCAAGCCGGTATTTGCCGATATTGATCCTGAGACTTATAATATTAATCCAAAACAACTGGAAAAGAAAATTACGAAGTTTACCAAGGCTATTATGGTGGTGCATATCTTTGGCCAGCCATGTGATATGGGGTCAATAATGGCCATCGCAAAAAAAAACAGGTTAATAGTTATTGAAGACGCCTGTGAATCGCTTAACGCGGCTTATCGTGGAAAAAAAGCTGGAACTTTTGGCCAAGCAGGAGTATTCGCGTTCTATCCCAATAAGCAGATGACAACCGGGGAAGGCGGCATGATTATTACCAACAACAAAAAGACTTATAATGCTTGCGCCAGCTTAAGGAATCAGGGGCGGGACGAGAATGACCGCTGGCTGGAGCATAAATATTTCGGGTATAATTACCGGCTGGATGAGATGAGCGCGGCTTTAGGCATAAGCCAGTTAAAAAAGCTTGACTTTATGATTAACGAGCGCCGGAAAATCGCTCGTTGGTATTCCGGATTCTTAAAGTCTTATGCGGATATCGTTCAGTCTCCCAAAATTGCCGCCAGTAGTACCCACACTTGGTTCGTATATGTTGTAAAAATTAAAGATAAAAGAATTGGCCGCAACCGGTTAATTGTCAATTTGGAAAGAAAAGGCATCTGCACCAGGCCTTATCTTCCTTCAGTTCATTTGTCCCCATTTTATAAAAGCCGATTTGGCTACCGGGCGGGCGATTTTCCGGTAAGCGAGGCAGTAAGCGCTTCCAGCCTGGCTTTGCCGCTTTTTATCGGTTTGACTAAGAGCGATTGCCAATATATAGTAAATAAACTAATAAAGGAAATCAATAATTTATAGGTATAAAAAATATATGGCTAATGAATTTAAAAACAAGAGGATTTTAGTAACCGGCGGCACCGGCTCCATCGGCTCGGTAATTGTCAAAAAATTATTGCAGTTTAAACCCAAGCAAATCCGAATTCTGAGCCGTGATGAAACTAAGCAGTTTAATTTAATTAATGAATTAAATCACAATTCTATATTAAGGATGCTGATTGGTGACATAAGAAATAAGGATCGGGTAAATAAAGCTATGGAGAATGTTGATATTGTTTTTCACGCCGCCGCCATGAAGCACGTTTTATCCTGCGAGAATGACCCGTTTGAGGCGGTTGAAACCAATGTCCGCGGCATGCAAAATATAATAGATTGCGCCATGACTAATGACGTTGAAAAAGTAATTGGGATTTCAACTGATAAAGCAACTGATCCGACCTCCGTTATGGGCTGCACCAAACTTTTAGCGGAAAAAATCATGCTGTCGCATTACAGCGGGCCGCACCGGACTAAGTTTTGTTTCGTCCGCTTCGGCAATGTATTAAATTCTCGGGGTTCGGTTATTCCTTTGTTCTATAAGCAAATTAAAGCCGGTGGTCCGGTAACCGTAACCGACAAGGACGTTTGTCGCTTTTTTATGTCAATTGATGAGGCCGTCAATTTAGTTTTTAAAGCTTCAAATATAATGCGCGACCGGGAAATTTTCGTTTTGAAGCAGATGGCCATTCTAAAAATTATTGATTTGGCACGGGCGATGATTGAACTCTACGCGCCCCAGTTAGGCTTAAAAACTGAGGACATAAAGATAAATATTACCGGTTTAAAAAGCGGAGAAAGGCTACATGAAAAATTATTGAGTAAGGACGAATCAGGCTATGCCCTAGAGAACGAAGAGATGTTTATAGTTTTACCAGTTTTAAATTTTGATGTTAATCAAGCGGCCAGGCGTAAAAAATATTTAAACGCGAAGAAAAGCCGGCTTGGTGATTTTAGTACTGAGAACAGGAAGGTTTTGTCAATTGTCGAAATAAAAAAACTTCTTCTTGAAGATAATGGTAACCTTTCGCATGAGATTAATAATTTATTCTAATGCGGGTATGAATGTTTTTTTTATAAAATGGGATTATAATAACGAGGATAATCTGGCGATTGCGAAAGGATTAGAAAATCAAGGCCATAAAATTACGTATTGGGTGGGCGCTAGTCCCGAAAATGTTTCCTTACTAAGTCGCCAAAATTTCACGAAGACGATATTCCATAATATTTTTGACGCGATTGCCGGCCGGCCGGCTCAGGAATTTAAAGACACCCGCTTTCCGCCGCCGGGCGAAGAAACTGTAAGGGATTTTTTTGAGGCTGAGTCAATCCTTGCCACAATTAAGCAGTTTGAAAAATTGACGCCGAGCGTGTTGGAAAAAAAAAGCGTTTATCACGGTTTTTTGGAATATTGGTTCGGCGTTATTAAAGAATTAAAACCGGAAGCAGTTATTTTCGCAGTTCAGCCTCACGCCGGTTTTGATTTTGTCCTTTATTCTATCGCAAAGTATCTGAAAATTAAAACAGTACTTTTTGAATACGCGAGCGTGTCTGACCGCCATTTCGTAATTAATGACTATAGCGTCGGCTGCGACAAATTACGGAAAGAGATAGAAAATAACCAGGGTAGGACTATAAGAATTAAAGACTTAAGTTCTGACATAAGCGAGTTTTATCTAAGGCAGGCAGACCGGGCCAAGCAGGCAATTAACAAGGAGGTGGGGAGTATTAAAAAAAGTTTTTCCGGGGTTAACTTAGTCTTGATTAAATTAAGAATGCTGAAGCGAGCGATGGCTGATTTTTCGATTTTTAAAAAAAGTTGTTTCTATTTAATAAAAAAATTCGGAAAAAATTTCCGGAAGGAATATACTAAAGTCCAGACCCGGCCGGACTGGAATAAAAAATTTATTTATCTTGCCTTGCATTACCAACCCGAAGCAGCTACCTCTCCCTTAGGGGGAGTTTTTGTCGATCAGCTTCTGATGGTTAAAAATTTAGCTTATGCTCTTCCGGACGACTGGGTAATCTACGTTAAAGAGCATCCTGCGCAGTGGCTGATTAGCGGTCTAAATTATACTACTTTTCGTTACCCTGGTTACTATCAGGCGATAGCTAAAATAAAAAATGTGAAGATTGTCCCGATTGATACTTCAGCCGAAGAGTTAATAGAAAAGTCGGAAGCGGTTGCCACTATTACCGGCTCAGCCGGACGGGAAGCCTTGCTCCGTAAGAAGCCGGTTATTGCTTTTGGCTATCCTAATTATCGCTATTGTCCGGGAGTGTTTAAGGTTAATGATGTTTTATCATGCCAAGCGGCTATCACCGAAATAAAATCTGGATTTATACTAGAAGAGCAGGATATACTGAATTTTCTTTACAGCCTAGACAAAATAAGTATTCATACTTATTTTGAAATTTCAGCAAAAAAATTATCAAAGTTAACCCCGGCGGAGCACGTTGAAATTATGATAGGGGCAATTGCAAAGGAGTTGGAAGCTGAATAGTTATTTAGTGCGGCGTAAAAATGTAGTAATTGCTGGTTACCTTGGCTGAGATAATAATCTTATCTCCCCCCCCTTGAAACCACCGTCGCCACGGTTTTTAAGATAATGGACAGATCCAGATAAATGGATCTGTTTTTTATATAAAAGAGGTCGTATTGCAGTTTCTTTAAGCTGTCTTCGTAAGACGGGGAATGGTACTGTCCGGAAATCTGGTCCCAGCCGGTGGCGCCGGGCTTAACGAGCGTCCGTTCGCGGTAAAAAGGGATTTGCTTTTCCAATAAAGCGACCAGCTCCGGCCGTTCAGGCCGCGGGCCGACGAAACTCATTTCGCCTTTTAAGATGTTAATCGCCTGGGGGATTTCGTCAAGGCGGGTTTTCCGCATGAAACCGCCGAAGCCGGTTACGCGCGGATCATCCTCAACTGTCGGCGAACGGTCGTTGTCGTTTTCGCGCATGGAGCGGAATTTAAGCATTCGGAATTCATTCCCGTTTTTTCCGCTCCGGCTCATGCGGATGAAAACCGGCCCCCGGCTTTGGATTTTTATAATGATGGCAATTAACGGCCAGAAGGGAAGGGTAATAACGAGAATGGCGAGCGAGAGAATTATATCATAAGCCCGCTTAAAGAGGTCAAAGCCGCTTTTTTTTCCTTCGTTCATGTTTTCAAGAAACCACATCTCGCTGATAGCTTCAACCGGCACTTTGCCGGTAAGCTGTTCGTAAAAGTTCGCCAGACTCTGATACTTAATATTTAAAGGTAGACAGGAAAAAAGCGCTGTCCGAAGTTCGCCGGATTCGCGGGGATTTTCGGAAAAAATTAGCGCGGAAATTTTATTTTTTTCCGCCATATTTTTTAGCTCGCTGATTCTAATGATTGGCGGAAAAGTGAATTGATAACCCTGTTTATTAGCGGTTTCCGCCATGTTTTGGCCGGCTTGGTTTGCGTCGGCACTATTTTTTTCTTCAACAATAAACTTAACCTCATATCCGAGATGGGGTTTTTTTATGAGATAAGCAATTAGTTCGCGGGACTGGCGGTTTAAACCGGCAAAAGCCAGGTTGGTTTTTGGCAGGCGCGACTTTAAAAGCCAGTTGCAGGCGCGCCGCCAGAGGATAAAAATAATGCCGTAGATGAAGATGAAAATTATCAGGTTTGTTTTTGGGGCAATGCCCATGCCGGGCGAAGCGTAAAAAAAGATGACCGAAAGCAGGGCGGCGACCAAGAGGCTTTGGGTTATTTTCCGGATGAACTCCGATCCATTAACCGCGGCTTTTAAATCGTAGAGGCCGGAGATGTAAAAAATAATTATCCAGCCGAAAAAAATGGCTGTAAAAGGAAAGAAATGATCCTGCCAGGTAGCGGCCGTCGGCAGGCTGAAATAGCGGAGGCTGAGGGCGAGATAAAGCGCCAAATATAGGAAAACAAAGTCGCCGAAAAGTATGGTGAATTTTTTTAAACGGTTATTCATGGTTTAGAAATACCATATTTCCGGCTAAAATTCAAGCCTGGCCGCCGCGTTTTCGTTTTTTTTCATGTAGGCCAAAGCCAGCTCATAGCTTCCGGCCAAGGCCGCGGTATAGAAGAGGTCGCCCGCTAGGCTGTTTTTGAAAAAAGGCAGAGCTAAGAAAAAGCATTGGTATAGTCCGGAAAGGCTATGTTCATACCAGTTTCCGAACGCCCAGACTGAAAAGTTGGTGAGAAGGAAAAATAGAACGCTTCCAAAAACCGTTCCCCCGATAACCGTGGCGGCGTTTTTTTCCTTTTTTATTGCCATGCCGATAAGGGTCATGATAATAAAACCTAAGTAAACCGAAAGCATAACCGGCCAAGCGTAAAAGCCGAGAAAAAGATCGCTTAAAAACATGGCCGCAATCGGCAAAATAAGCGCCCAGCGCCGCGGCAGATAAATACCCGAAAAAATCGCCGCTCCTCCCAGGGCGGTGAAGTTCGCCGGATGCGGCAAAAAGCGGGTGGAGATGCCGAGAATGATTAAGGCAAAGGCGGGCAAATAATATTTTTTCATAAAGTTTAGCTAAGGCCGGAGCTTAAGTTTGCCGGCGATTGATTATTTAATTATATCAGGCGGTTTTTATTTTGTCATCCGGCTAGCGCCTTTTCGCGCCGCTGTAGGCAATTGCCCGGATTATGTTCCAGTCTTTAAGATTTTCCGGCGTGCGGCCGTAAACCGCGATAAAGCTTTTCAGGGCCGCTTCCTCGTCTTTTATTTTTCTTTTAGGAAGGAGCCCGTAAGCCGCGACAATAACAAAAGCGTTTTCACGGGGATCGTTCATATCGGCCTCATGCTTGTAGATTTTTAAAAATTCTTTTTTAGAAACGGTTTCCCGGTCTTTATTTCTTTGACCCGGCCAGCGGCCGTTTAAAATTTTTATCACGTCTTCCCAGTCGGCTTCGCTTAGAGGCTCGTGGCCGAACGCCAGGTTGTAGGCGGAAAGCGCCGGCTTTAAGGTTTGATCCTCTGATTTTTTATCTAAAGCCGTTTTGTCCGCTTCCGGACTATTAATTTTTTCTCCCAAAATTTTTTCTTCTGGATCTTCATTGTCTTTTTCTACTGGCGGTTCTTCTTCTGTCTTCTTATTTTCACCGTCTTTATCAGAGTCTTCATCTTCAGCCGCGTCATCAGTTAAGCCTGCTCCACTGTTTTTGTTTTTAGGATCCAGGCTCGCGGGTGATGGAAAGTTAATTAAAACATCCGGCCAGCTTTTCTTTAGACCGGCCGGCAGGGCGTAAGCCGAGGCCCAGATCCGGGTATTTTTGTCCTCAGCCGGAGATAAAAGGCCGCCGTCCGGATTTTGCAGGCCGGCAAGATATTCAAGCGGGGTTTTATTATTTTTTTTCCAGTCGTTTTCGTTTTCCCTCAAAGCGTAAATCGCCTGCAGAGCCCAGCTCGTAGAAAAGCTGTTGCCAAACCCGGCGTCTTGTCCCTGCTTTTCTTTTAAATAAAATCTGGCCTTAGTAATAGATTCTTCCGCGCCGGCGGAATTTTTAACGGTCAAAAGCGCCTCTATGGCGGCGGAAGTTAAGTCAACGCCGCCCCAGCCGCCGTCTTGCCTTTGGGCGGAGAGCAGTTGGCTTAACGCGCCATTAAATATTTCATCCCCGGCGCTAAAACCGGCTTTTCTTAAAACCAGAATCGCGAAAATATCGTCATTAAAGTTTTCCGGATCCCCGGATTGGCCGTTAGCGTATTCTTCGGTTATTTTATTAATGTAATTGGTTTTAGTCCCGTTGTAAGGGCTAATTCCGAGGCTCATCAAAGCCATTGCCCGGCGCATGTAATCGGTCAGCAGGTTCCCGGGCTGAGGATCGCCCAGTAAATAATTTTTTATTTTTTCCGTGTTACTGCCCGAAGCCGCCAAAGCAATCGCCGTCCAGTCGGAAATTATTATTGTCGGCATTGAGCCGTCTTCTTTCTGATTTGCCAGTAAAAAATTTATAAGTTTAGCGCTGTCAATATTGGCGGCAATAGGCGGGATAACCGATCCTCCGCCGTAATTACCACTGCTTCCTGTCGGAGCAGGGGTCTCTTCTTCTTCCGGCTCTTCCTCTTCAGCCGGAAGTAAAGGAGTTATAGTGAGGCTTTGGCTATTAATATAGCCGGCTTTTTCGCCGTAGATAATATAAGGAGACGAAGTGCTGATAAAAAGTTCATAATCGCCGGCCGGATTAGCCCGGCTCTCGCCGTTGATTATTAAAGCGCTCTCGGCCGCCGGACTCCAGACCGGATTCCAAAATTCATCCAGTCCGAATTCAGACAGCCGGATTGTAGAAGTGGAATTGACCGGTGGAGCGCTTTCCGCTATTTCCAGTTTTAACGGGTTGACGCCATAAGCTAAAAGCAGGTTTTCGCCTTCGGTTAAAACATGGCTGTTTAGAGCCGTTTGCCCGTATTCCAGATTAGAAAACCACTGCCAGTAAATTCCGTTTGCTTCATCATTATTCTTATGGCCTCCAAGCGAATTAAGGAAGGCCGAGCTCTCCCAATAACTCCAATCGCTTTTCAATCCTGACTGCAGAACCGCGCACATGGCGTTTAAGGTGCTGGTCGCGCTTTCGTCAGTCTCGGCACAAGGCATAACTTCAAGGGTGTTGTCGTAAACGATTTCTTCTTCGGCCGCGATTTTAAGATGAACGCTGACCTTTTCCCCTTCCGCGTTTCCGGTGAGCGGGAAAAAAATCGCCAGGGCGGCTAAAATCCCCAATCCTTTAAAAATTTGATTCTTCATATTTCCAGGTAATGACGTCGCCGGTTTTGGGGAAGTAGCTTGAGATTCCCGTCTTGGCCGGAGCGTCATTAATATAATAAATCCAAAACATGCCTTTTAGCGGGCTGTCTTTCAGTCCGTTTATTTCTTCAATATAATAACCCATGCCGCCGTATTCTTTGGTTTTAAAATTTAAGGCGTTTTGAGTCCTTAATTTGTCCATTAAATCATAAACATTATCTCCTTCCACTAACTCTGCTTCGTATTTTTTATTTTCAACGTAAATGTTAATAATTATTCGCTCTTTCTCCGAAATTTTTTCTTCATCAGCGTCCGGCGCTTCGTCTGTTTTTTTAATTTTTTCTCCGATAACATCACCCGCCATTGGTTTTGCCCTTGCTCCGGTTTTTTCCGGAGTTTTAATCGGAACATCCTTGTCCGGCTGGGTGTTGGCGGCAAAATCAGGTTGTAAGGCGCTGGCCAGCGGATCGCTGTCTTTTACATCCAATGAATCAGTTTCCTTACTTTCTTCTTTTGACGGCGCATTTTCTGATATTTCAGCTGTATTGTTATCTGGATCATTAAATTGATGATCATTCTGGAGCGGATTTTTTTCTATGGACTTAAAGAAAAAAAACAGGGATATAAAAATTCCCGCGATTATAAATATTTTCAGGCCGATTTTGAAATTTGGTTTCATAAAAAAAACCGCTTACGAGCGGGGTAAAAAATCCTTAAAAAGGATTCCTGGCCTTTTAAAAAGGCCTGTCCCTGCTCGGGGAAAAATAAATAATAATTAAATTCAGCATTCTGGCTTTCCGCCTTGGGCGGATTACAGTTGCGGCACAGCGCCTGATTTTCACAGGACTTTCCTGAATTTAATCTATTGTTAATAGTAGCGGGTATAAATTTTACTGTCAACGGGTTGAAAATTGCGATTCTAAATGCTAGACTAAAGTCATGAAAGACGAGCTGGAACAAAGCGGCTGGCCGTTAACGGGCAATGAGCGGGCCGGAGAATATCTCTTAAAAAGCGCGAGAAGGGGCGGCCTTTCCGGCGCCTATATTTTTTGCGGTCCGGCAGACCTTGGGAAGGGAACAGCGGCCAGGTTTTTCGCCAGAATTCTTCTTTGCGAGAACCTGGGAAAAACCGGAGCCAAACTGCCTTGCGGCCGCTGTCCTTCCTGTAAAACCGGTCCGGCGCACGGGGATTTGTTTATTGTCCAAAAAGAAGAAGAAAAGAAAAATATCTCCATAGAGCAGATCCGGGAGTTCATTAAAATGATGAGTCTGGGTTCATTTTTAGGGGACTACAAAGTCGGGATAATCAAAGACGCGGACAGTCTTAGTATTGAAGCCGCGAACGCCCTTTTAAAAACCCTGGAAGAGCCGAAAAAGAAAACCGTGATAATCCTGATCGTAACCGATTTGGACAAAATTTTGCCGACCATAGTTTCAAGAAGTCAGACGCTCCATTTTTTTCCGGTTAAGGCTGGCGTAATTCAGGATTTTCTTATTAGCCGGCATAAAACCGGGCGGAGCGCGGCGAAGAATTTTTCCCGTCTGGCGCTCGGCCGGCCGGCCTTAGCCGTTAAGATGCTTATGGAAAAAGATTATTATGAAGATTACCTTTCGGTTGCCGGCGTTTTTTTTAAAATGATACCGGCGGGTATTAACGAGCGGCTGGACATTACGGAAAAACTGATCGGAAAAAAAGAAAGCGCCCAGGCGGCGGCGCGTTCGGCCGAGAGGATTCTTAATATCTGGGAAGGGGCGGCGCGGGATCTTATTCTTTTAGTAACTGGTCAGGCGGATTTAATCCGGCACGAAGTTGAAGAAAAAGCCATAAAGACGGCCGGAAGAATATATAGCATGGAAAGGATAGTAAACTTTTTTGAACTCTCCGGCAAAGCCCGCGATTATTTAAGGGCTAATGTCAGCCCGAAGTTGGTATTGGAAGAGGTGGTAATTAATTTATAGAATAGCATAACGCGTAACGTTCATTAATTAATGTGGTTTTTCGGATAGTTTTGTGGGTAAAATTGGCATCCCCACCCTGTCATCCTGAGCGAAGCGAAGGATCTAATTGCACTAAGCACGAATAGAAAAGAGCCTCACTATGAAATTATGTCATAAATTATAGCGTCTTCCGGCTGGTGATAAATTCGTCTCAATTAGATCCTTCGCCGACACGGCTCAGGATGACAAAGAGAGGTTGTTTACGCGCAAGCGAATAAGGTCTTGTAATTTTTAAATTTAAAAATTGACGCATTGAAAATTGTTTGACCTGCCTGCCGGTAGGAAATTAAAAATTAAAAATTTTTACTTATGTTTTTTTCAAAGAATAAACTCGCAATCAGTTTAATCGCGGCGGCCATTTTTCTCTCCGGCTGCAGCGTAAGTTTTAACACCGGCGGCGGAGCGGCTAATGGAGCGATTGACGGGGGGATTTACCGGTCGGAAAATAAGGGCGCGGTTTGGGCGCAAAAAACCCTCTCTCTTAGCGTCGGCGGCCGATCGCTTGATGTTAGGGCGCTTGATACCGGAGTTTTGGAAATGGATCCGTCCGACCCGGCAACGCTTTATCTCGGGAGCCTTGAGAACGGCGTTTATTACAGTTATGATCGGGGCGAAAGCTGGCAGGTTATCAGCCGTCTTGGAAAGACGGCGATTAGCGCGCTCGCCGTTGATCCTGGCGATAAATGCATCCTTTATGCCGCCACGGCTAACCGGGTGGTGAAGTCGGTTGACTGCGGCCGTTTCTGGGATCAGGCTTATTTTGACAATGATCCGGCGGTCGCGATTCGGGCCATTGCCGTTGACCCGGTTGAAAGCGCCTGGATATTTATTACCACCAGCCGGGGAGAAGTGATAAAAAGCGTTGACGCGGGAAAAACCTGGCGGACTGTCGGGCGGCTTGAGAGCGACGTGGTAAAAATAAAATTGAGTCCCCATAACCCGGATATAATTTTCGCCGGCACGAGAGACGCGGGAGTTTTTCGTTCGTTTGATTCCGGAGAATCATGGCAGAGCCTTGAAGAAGAACTAAAAGATTTTAAGGATAATAAACGCTTCCGCGACTTAACCTGGAGCCAGTCGGACGCGGGAACAATTTTTCTCGCCAACGGCTACGGCTTTTTAAAATCAACCGACGATGGCGATACCTGGGCGAATATTGAGCTGATACCTCCCCAGGAAGAAACCGTAATTAATTCCATTGCCGTAAACCCTAAAAGCGCTGACGAACTGTATTACGTTACCAACACGACTTTTTACCATTCAATTGACGGCGGCAAAAATTGGTCTTCAAAAAAACTTCCGACCACGCGCCTGGGCTGGCGGCTAATCGTTGATCCGGAGAAGCCGGATATTGTTTATTTGGGAGTGAGGAAGCGGTAGGTTGTAAATATTAATAAATATTATTATGAACAAATACATCCAAACCAAGGAGAGCGATTTAAAAGATGCTATTGAATTTTTTAAAAAAGACATCGCGAGCCTTAGGACCGGCCGCGCCAACCCGTCGCTATTGGACGGGGTGATGATTGATTCTTACGGCGTAAAAACTCCGGTTCAGAACGTCGCGAGCATAACCGTTGCCGATGGACGAAGCATGACTGTTACTCCCTGGGACAAGAGTATCTTAAAGGAGGCGGAAAAGGGCATTGTTGACGCGAACCTGGGCGTTGGCGTAGTTAACGAGGGTGATAAGCTCCGGATTTCCATCCCGCTGATGACCGAGGAAAACCGCAAAGAGCTCGTAAAAAAATTAAACGAGAAAATGGAAAAAGGTCGGGTTTCACTCCGCCAGGTCAGGGATGAAATAAAAAACGGGATTGAAGACGGCTTTAAGAAAAAAGAAATTTCTGAAGATGATAAATTTAAGTTCATTGCCGAGCTGGACGAAACGATCAGGGAGCGGAATGACGAGCTGAAAGCGATCCGGGATAAGAAAGAAGAAGATATAATGACGATTTAATAATTTATTTATGATTTTTACTATTATCATATTCATAGCTGTATTAAGCCTTTTGGTTTTTGTCCATGAATTCGGGCATTTTTTCGTCGCGAGAAGATTCGGCGTTAAAGCCGAGGAGTTTGGCTTTGGTTTTCCGCCGCGGGCTTTTGGTTTTTATAAGTCAATTTCCGGGCGTTGGAAGCGGGTCGTCGGGAATAAAGAGGTGACTGACGCGGCTGACACGATTTATTCGGTAAACTATATTCCTATGGGCGGCTTTGTCCGGATTAAGGGCGAGCTTGGGCCTTCGGACGGTTCAATTCTTGGGGAATCTAAGGCGATGGCTGATGGCGGCAATGATAGTGACAGCTTTTTTTCAAAAAAAATCTGGGAGCGGGTGCTTATCATTTCCGCCGGAGTGGTTATGAACGTGGTTTTGGCGGCGGCTCTGCTTTCTATCGGTTTTATGGTTGGACTGCCCGGAGTGATTGACGAGAGCCTCGGGAAATCCGCCCGGGTGAGCGGTCAAAAGATCCAGGTGGTGGAAATTATTCCTGATTCGCCGGCGGCTAAGGCCGGTCTGCAAACAGGGGATACGATTGAAAGCGTTGACGGCAACGGGTTTTTAAAAATTGAGGATTTGCAGGATTACGTTGGCGTTAGGGCGGGAAAAGAGCTTAGTTACAAAATCCAGCGCTCCGGCGAAACTCTTGAAAAAACTTTGGTGCCCGAAATAATTAAGGAAACCGGCAAAGCCGGCATCGGCATCGGCATCGCTGAAACCGGACTGGTAAAATATCCCTGGTATCTGGCGATCTGGAAGGGGATAGTGAGCGCGGTTACGCTTATCTGGGTAATCATTACGGCTTTTTATGGCCTGATAAAATCTCTGATCATGGGTCAGGGAGTATCCGGCGACTTAGCCGGTCCGGTCGGCATAGCGGTCTTAACCGGCCAGGTGGCGCGGATGGGGTTTATTTATCTTTTACAATTCACCGCCCTTTTATCAGTCAACCTAGCGGTCGTTAACTTTCTCCCGATTCCGGCCTTAGACGGCGGCCGGGTGCTTTTCCTTATTATTGAGCGGATTAAAGGCAGTCCGGTGAGAAGAGAGGTTGAAGCGATTATCCATAACATCGGTTTTATCCTTCTTATGATTCTCGTGGTTCTAGTAACTTTTAGGGATGTCCTTAATTTTAGGGAAGCTTTCATTAATCTCTGGCAGAGGATTGTCGGGTAAATATGTATGAATTATTTTGTGGTTGTTTCAGGGAAGGTTAGTTGATTTATAGCCGGGTTTGTTGTAATATTACGGATATGCGGACTATTTACCTGCAATTCAGGGAAGCGGCCGAAAAATATAATAGACGTCCGATCGCGCGTTGGAAGCGGAAAAAACGCTGGCACTCCTTAAGTTACCAGAAATTCCTTAAAAAAGTGGACTTGCTCTCCGGAGGATTTAGAAAAGAGGGGATCAAAGAAGGGGATCGGGTGGCGATAATGAGCGAGAATTGCCCGGAGTGGCTCATGACTGACCTCGCGTTAAATAAAATCGGCGCAGTAAGCGTCCCTATTCACATAACCTCCAACAGACCGTTCATTGAGTATATCGTAAAAGATTCCATGAGCGGTTTTTTTATTGTCTCGGAAAAAGTTTTAAAAAAACACGAGGAAACCATAAAAGAGATCGCCAGGAATTTTAAGGTGGCGGTGATAAGGCGGGACGCGCCCTTTTTTAGCCGGTCCGCTGATGAGGCTGACATGGACGTTAATGCCGCGTCAGCCATCGGCTTAAGGGAAGAGCTTGGGAAAGAATATCTTGATTTTGATAATTTATTATCCCGGGAATATTCGGACGAACCGGCGGCTGACGGGAAACTCGCGAGCCTTATTTATACCTCTGGGACGACTGGCGACCCCAAAGGCGTGATGCTTACCAATGAAAATTTTTTAACGAACGCTTTCGGCGCCATGGAAAAAATAAAAGTTTTTCCGCGGGACGTATTTTTGTCTTTTCTCCCTCTGTCCCATGTGCTTGAACGGCTGGCCGGCAGCTATGTGCCGATTCTTTCCGGCGCGGAAGTCGCTTACGCGCCGGATATTAAGGAGCTCGCCCGCAGTTTTTCTGAAGTCAAACCGACGATTTTTACCGGCGTGCCGAAAATATTTGAGAACAGTTACGAAAAGATCCGCGCGAAACTGGAAAAGAGCAATCCTCTCATTAAAAAGTTTTTCTATTATTCGCTAAATAAAAAAAGTCCGGCCTTTGCCAGGGCATTAGCCGATAAGTTCCTCTACGCGAAGATAAGGAAAAGTTTCGGCGGCCGTCTGCGTTTCGCTATTTCCGGGGGCGCGGCCATAAACGAACGGATAATAAAATTTTTCCGGAAAATCGGCGTAAAGATCGTGGAAGGCTACGGCTTAACCGAAACCTCGCCGATCGTGGCCATGAATACCCTTTTAGAGTCGAGAATCGGTTCAGTCGGCCGGCCGCTTCCGGGCGTGGAAATTAAAATCGCTCCGGATAAAGAAATACTGGTAAAGGGAAAAAGCGTTATGTCCGGCTACTGGAACAAAGAGGAGATGACCGGCACCCATTTTACCGAAGACGGCTGGTTTAAGACCGGCGACCTAGGATTTTTAGACCGGGAAAATTTTTTAACCATTATCGGCCGGAAAAAGGAAATGATTGTTACGACCAACGGCAAGAATATCAGCCCGGAAAAAGTGGAGGCCATAATAAACCTGAACCCTTTAGTTAGCCAGTGCCTGGTAACCGGGCACAAAAAACCTTATTTAGCCTGTCTTATCGTTCCCGAGTATGATCGGATTAAAGAAAAATACGGAGCGGATTGCGATTTAGAAAAATGCCTGGCCGATGAGATGGAAGAAATAAATAACCATCTCATGTCCCATGAACGGATAAAAAAAATCGCCGTCATCGGAAGTTCCTTTACGGTTGAAGCCGGCGAGCTTACCCCGACGCTAAAAGTGCGGAGAAGCGTTATTGAACATAAATACCGGAGGGAGATTGAGCGGTTGTATTAAAATACGGCTACTGCGATAAAGATATCATATTAAAAAAATCCTTCCGGCTTGGAAGGTTTTTTTGTTGCTTTGATGATTTTTGCCGATGATTAATGTTCAAGAAATTTTAAAGCGTACATAAGAATTATTCCGACCATGATGAATAAAAATTGTTTTAAGGACTTTAAGGGATCGGCGTCTTTCCGGAGTTCGGGAAGAAGGTCGGCCATGGCGATATAAATAAATCCTCCGGCCGCGAGCGGTAAAAGGCTTGAAGAAATCTGCTCCGGCCGGATGCCCGCGACGAGGACAACGACCGCGCCCAGAACCGCGAAGAGGGCGGTAAGAAAGTTTAAGACAATAGCTTTGGCCCGGTTAAAACCGGCATAGATAAGCACGCCGAAGTCGCCGATTTCCTGGGGAATTTCATGGGCGATAACAGCGATAGTGGTAACTATTCCCAGCGGAAAGCTGATGATAAAAGCCCCGGCGATTACCATGCCGTCAATGAAATTATGGAGGCCGTCGCCGACCAGGTTCATAATCCCGAGATGGTGCGGGTGGTCCGGGGAAGTGGGGATGTGGCAGTGGCGCCAGCAGACCAGCCGTTCCAGGACAAAAAAAATAATTATTCCGGCCAAAAACCAAAACCAGGGAATAACCGAACCGCTGTTTTCGGAAAGGGCTTCGGGTAAAAGATGCAAAACCGCGCCGCCGAGCATAGTACCGGCTGAAAGGCTTACGAGAAGCATTACGGCTTTTTTTAATTTTTCCGGCTGGAGGGCGAGTGAGATTACGCCGACGAAAGATATCAGGGAGACGACGAAAACGGCGAGCAGGGAATATAGGGCAACCATAGTAAATTATGTTAAATATAGTTAATCAAGCTTAGCTATATGTTAGCACTATTTTTCGCTTTTCGGCAAATGTAATATGGAATTTTACCATGTAATTTAGCAAAGCGCCGGAAGCATTTAGCGCCCGGTGCGCGAGTCTGGTTTCCGCCTTTGACTGGAGGGCTTTTTTAGACTATGATGTATTTACTTTAAGACTCCCTTTTTCACCAACCCTTCATTATGAAATTGACCATAAAAAACAGCCAGTTGCCGGTCGGTCCCGAACAATTTTTAAGAAGAGCCGGATATGGCTATATTGAGGACCGGCGGCGGGGAACGGCGAGCTTTGTCCGGCGACTCTCGTCTAATTTTTATCCGAGGCTTCATGTGTATGTTGAGCGGGAAGGCGACAGCGTGTCGTTTAATCTCCATCTGGATCAGAAGCAGGCGAGTTACGCCGGAGCGCGCGCTCATAACGCCGAATACGACGGACCGATAGTAGAAGGGGAGATGGAGAGAATTAAAAATTTAGTCAGCCAGGGAATGTCTGCCGGAGCCAGCCGGAATCCGGATGAAGCCGTTAAGCCGGAATACGATAAAAAAGAGGAGGGATGGTGGAGAAAGATTTTTAAGTGACAAGAATTCGCGTCAAAGTTTGAAAATTAAAAATTGTCCGCCAGAGGCGGATCCGCCTTTGGCGGAAAAATTGGAAATTTAATCTTATGCAGCCTTCGGACGAGATAAAATCAAAACTGGATATCGTTGATGTTATCCGCGAATACATACCGCTCCGGCCGGCCGGGATGAATTTTCGCGCCAATTGCCCGTTCCATAATGAGAAGTCGCCTTCGTTCATGGTCTCCCCGGAAAAGCAAATCTGGCATTGCTTCGGTTGTGGTAAAGGCGGCGATGTCTTATCTTTTGTTATGGAAATGGAAGGCTTAAGTTTTATTGAAACTCTCCGGGCGCTCGCTCCCCGGGCCGGGGTGGTTTTAAAAAAGACTGATTCAAAAATTGAATCTAAAAGAAACCGGCTTTTAGATATCCTTGAAATTTCGGCTGAATTTTACCATGAGGCGCTACTCCGCCACCCGGAAGCCGGATCGGCTCGCGAATATTTAAAAGGCCGGGGATTGAAAAACGAAACTTTGGAAGACTGGAAAATCGGCTACAGTTTTGATTCCTGGGACCGGCTGTTTCTTTTTTTAAAAAAAAGGGGCTATGAGGAGAATGAAATATTCATGGCCGGCATGGCGGTGCGGAAGGAAAAAGGCGGCGGTTTTTACGACCGGTTTCGCGGCCGGATTATGTTTCCCATAAAAAATATCAACGGCAATGTTGTGGGATTCTCCGCCCGGGTGAGTCCGGAAAAGGAAAAGACCGAAGTGATGGGAAAATATATTAACAGTCCGGCGACTCTGGTTTATGATAAATCAAAAATTCTTTTTGGCCTCTATAAAGCTAAAATGGAAATAAAGAAAAAAAATTTAGTCATTATAACCGAAGGTCAGATGGACGTCATCACTTCCCATCAAGCCGGTTTTTTAAATACCATCGCTTCGTCCGGAACGGCCCTTACCGAAGAGCAGGTCAAGTTGGTAAAAAGATACACGATGAATATCGCCCTGGCTTTTGATTCTGACGCGGCGGGAGAAATGGCGGCCGAGCGCGGGGCCGGGGAAGCCATGGCGGCGGGCATGAATATTTCGGTAATAGAAGTTCCTTTGGGAAAAGATCCGGACGAATGCATAAAAAAAGATCCGGAGGAATGGACCCGGGCCGTCGCAGAGGCCAAGCCGATCATGCAGTATTTTTTTGACCAGACTTTTTCCCGCCTTAATCCGGAAAAAATTGACGAAAAGCGTGAAGCCGCCCGGAAGCTTATCGGCTCCATATCGCGCCTCGGAAACCGGATAGAAGAAGATTTTTGGCTGAGAAAATTGGGTCAGAAAATTGACGTTCCGGAAAATATTTTAAGGGAAACCCTGGCTAAAATCAGGGAAACCCAAAAATCCCGTGAAGAAAAAAGGTCGTTTTCGGGTAATACGGAGAGGCGAACCGGACAGCCGGGAGAAAAGGCGGGCGTTTTAGCCGGACGCAAGCCAAGGCAGACCCGCGAAGAGCTTTTATCGGATATTTTTTTAGCTTTGCTCTTAAGATTCCCTTCGCACCTGCCGCATGCCGTCGCTAGCGTAAGCCTTGACTGCCTGGCGCAAAATTCTAAGCCTATTTACAGCAACCTGATTTTTTATTATAATAACATTGGAAAAGAACTAATCTTTGAAGCAGACCCGGAAAACCTAAGCAAGGTTTTTTACGAAGATTTTAAATGCTGGATTCTTGACCGCGACGGCGATGAAACCGGCGGTGATCTTGATTTTCTATCCCTTTTAGGCGAGAGGGATTGTTATCATTTGGGAACCGAGGAAGCCGGAAAGGAGATACTCCGGATATCCATTGAGCTGAAAAAAAATTATCTTGCCGGCCGCCTTAAGGAAATTGAAAAGCTGATTAGCGCGGCCGAAGCCTCGCCGGACGATTTTGCCGGGAAAGAAAACGAGATGGCGTCTTTGTTGAAAGAATTTAGGGAATTGGTTGATGAAAAAAGGGGAATGGATGGATGAATTTTAAATTACAAAATATTATTTCCTCCCCCTTACAAAGGGGGAGGTCAGGAGGGGGTAATACGATCTTAGGTAAAAACCCCTCCCCATCCCTCCCCTTCGTAAGGGGAGGGAGTCCGTTTCGTAATTTATAAAAAGTTAATGGCAAAGAAAAAAAACAATCTGAAAAAGATAAAAAAAGCCGTGAAAAAAACGAATAAAAATAAACCTTCAAAGAAGGCTTTGTTCAGGTCGGCTAAAAAGAAACAGGTTAAGTTAAGAGCTGTAAAAAAAATATTTTTCCGGGTCGCGAAACCGGCAAAGAAAAATAAGGTAAGAGTGATTGAGGTTTTGCCGATAAAATTTCCCGGCGCCGAAGACATGAAAAAACTCATAGAAAAAGGCCGGATGCGCGGATTTGTCACTGAAACCGAACTGCTTTATGTTTTCCCCGAAATAGAAGAATATGTTTTTGATTTTGAGCTCTTCCTAGAGTCATTGCAAAAAAACGGTATCCGCATCATTGAGTCTCCGAAGAGCTTTCTTGAAATCGGGCCGAAGAAGACGGAAAAAGAAATAAAAGCCGAAGAAAAACTAAAAATAGACCTGGCCGGACTCCATAGCGTTGATTCAATCCAGATGTACCTTAAGGAGATCGGCAAAGTGCCGCTTTTAACCCAGGAAGAGGAAGTGGAGCTTTCTAAGAGGAAGGAAAAAGGCGAAAAAGAAGCCGAACGCCGGCTCATAGAAGCGAATCTAAGGCTCGTCGTTTCTATCGCCAAGAAGTTCGTCGGCGCCAAGGGGCTCTCGCTTTTGGATCTTATTCAGGAAGGCAATATCGGGTTGTTTCGGGCGGTGGAAAAGTTTGAGTACCGCAAAGGCTATAAGTTTTCCACTTACGCCACCTGGTGGATCAGGCAGGCGATTACCCGGGCTTTAGCCGACCAGTCCCGGACTATCCGCATTCCGGTTCATATGGTTGAGACGATAAACCGGTTCCAGCAAATAGAGCGGCAGTTAATTCAGGATCTCGGACGCGAACCTTTGCCCGAGGAAATCGCGGCCGAAATGAACGAGGAAATTGATAAGGTTAGGCACATCATAAAAATTTCTCAGGATACGGTATCGCTCGGCACCTCGGTCGGCGAAGACGAGGACGATTCAACTTTAGAAGATTTCATTGAAGACGTAAAAAACGTAACTCCGGACAGGACCGCGGCCTTAAGCCTTTTAAAGGATTATGTTAAACAGGTAATCTCCGACCTTTCAGCGCGGGAGCAGAAAATCCTTGAGATGCGTTTCGGCCTCGCGGACGGCGTTACCCACACTTTAGAAGAAGTCGGCCAGGAGTTTGACGTGACCCGGGAACGGATCCGGCAGATTGAAGCCAAAGCCCTGGAACGGATCCGGCGGCACGCCCAGATAAAGAAATTGCAGGACTTTTAAAGAATTTTTAATTTTATAATTTTTTAATTTTGTAAATATTTGTCCGCAAGAATTTTTTTAAAAATTACAAAATTAAAAATTTAGATTTATGAAGAAATTCCCCATGCTTTCGCTATTAATGGTAGCGACCCTTTTAACTTCCTATCCGGCTCCGGTTCTCGGGGAGGATACGGCGGCTTCGGCCGGCGATGATTCCGTTGCCGAAGTTGAAGTGACCGCCGATGACACCGGCTTGAGCGGCGAGGCGATAAACAGCGCTACGGCCGAAGAGACCGAAAAAGTGGAAACCACCGGCACTATGATTGAAATCGGCAATACAACGGCCGAGGAGACAACAGTAGTAGTAAGAGTTCCCGACGGCCAGGGCGGCACGACCGATGAAACTTTGCAAATAAGCAAAGCGACCGGCCTGACTAACGACGCCGGGCAGAAAACCGGTTTAGACGACTGGATCGCCGGCGATCAGCTTACTTTCTCAGCCATTAAAAACAAAAACAGCGGCGAATACATCGCTTCACGGATTAAGAACCGGGCCATGAAAAAGGGCTTTAAGGGCGCTAACGGCTGGATTAAGGAAATCCGGGCTGATAAAAACGAAGTGGACGTCATATACGGAAAAGTGATCTATACTCTTGACGTATCCGCCGCGAAAATGGTGGCTGGCCTTAAGAATCCGGCCGCCATTACCGACTTATTGGCCGGCGACCGGATCAGAGCGAGAATTATTGAAGATAATGACGGGAACGGATTGACCTGGGACGCGAAAACTTTGGTGGTTTTACGGCGCGGCAAAACACTGTTTATGAAAGTATCCCGCTGGGTAGTGCCGGGAAAAATCGTCAGCCTGCCGGATGATTTGTCGGCCGCGGATGGCGTGATGGTAATTGAAATACTGCCTAATAAATTTTACCAAAAAGGCGACGTCAATAATTTAATTGGCGAGCCCGGTGAAAAATTAGAAGTCCTGATTAATAATAAGACCCAACTCAGGCGGAGATTTATGGGCAAGTGCCTTTTAGGGGAATTTACCGAAGGCGATACGGTTCAGGTATTAGGCCGCCTAAACGAAATCACCGGCCAGCTGGACGCGAAAATGATCCGGGATAATTCCATCCAGAAATTAGGCGTCGCGACCCGGGTGGCGAAAATCAATAGCGTCAACACGGCTAACAATACCCTTACCGCGGTTTACGGCAACAGTAAAAAAGAATTTATTGTAACGCTCGCCAAGGACGGTAAAGTCTATGAGCGGACAGCGACCAGCTCTGAAGACCTGAAAACTGTAACTTTAAAAACTATAAATTTTTCCGATTTGATTTCAGGCAGAAGAATCAGGATCAGGGGAGTAGCAAATAAGCGGAACGCGGCCATAGCCGCCCAGACGATTGTCATGTTGCCCGAACAGGTAGTCGCGGATGGCAATCAGAATGCTGACAGTAATACGCAAGAAAATTCCGATAATTCCAATTCCAGCCAGTAGTAGAAATATCCCGCCGGGGCGTCTCTACAACTGTCTGAAAAATTTTTTAGTAAAGGACTATTAAAAGGGTAGAAACGCCCCGGCGGGGCGTTTCTACGTTTTTAATTATTGACTTTTAGGCGGGTATTTATTAAACTATGTTTAGTGCCAAAAAGGCTGTGAGATGGTTGCATCTCATGTTTTTATTTGCAACATATTCCCGGCCTGTCCGCCTCTGGCGGAGTAGCGTATTCGTCGGTTGGCGAAGCGGTTGGCCAGGATGAGGTAAAATTATATATTCCCGGCCCCAAAGGGGAGCCTTTGGCTGTAGCGTAACCCGATGGGTTCCCTTTGGGGCCGGTGCGCAGTCGCATGTTTTACGTTTATATAGCTTTTGGATAAAAAAAGAATCATCAAGAGTTTGAATATAATTCCCGGGTAGCGCAGCGGTAGCGCAGCTCGCTGTTAACGAGTTGGTCGTCGGTTCGAATCCGACCCCGGGAGCCACGTCGCATGCGCCTGCCTTTGGCAGGCGTTTTTTAATTATGAAAACCTTTTTGGATATTCGGTAATTTTATGATAAAATTAGATATATAATTATTAATCTAATATATTATGGTAAAAAAAAGTAAGCTTTTTAGTTTATTGTTAATTTTACCGCTGGCTACTTTAATTCTTAGCGGCTGCGGTAAAAGCGCTTCCGAGCTAGCCGGAGAAAGAGCGGCTGAAAAATCTATTGAAAATCAATTAGGCGGCCAAGCCGACGTTGATATTAATAATGGCAACATAAAAGTTGAAAGTGAGCAGGGAAATATTGAAACCGGCGACAGCGTTAAATTGCCGGATGATTTTCCGAGCGATGTTTATGTTATTGACGGCAAAATAATCGTGGCGACTTCAAACCAGGCGGAAAAGAGTTTTATGCTTTCAATTGACGCCACTACTGGCTTAGAAGAAGCGTATTCCGTCTATCAAGAAAAATTTAAAGCCGCCGGCTGGCAGCTTACCGGCACCATGAATTTCGGCGATTCCGCCAGCGTAGTGGCTGAAAAAGATAAGCGCGCCGCTTCAATATACCTGAGCCGGAACGGCGATAAAACCAACGTGGTTGTCGGCGTGGCGGAAAATTAATCAAACAGCCGGTTAATAAGTAAGAGAAGCGGCCTGGAAAAAATGTTATAAATATTAGCGATTAGTTTTTAAAAATTTTTATGACTAAGACTAAAAAGATCGGCCTCATTATTTTAATTATTATCGCGGCAGCGGGATGTTTTTTATTATTATCATTAAGATTTTTCATTGGACCGGGATTTATAGCGGTATTAACAGAAGAATTTAGCAAAAAAATGTCCGGTTCGCAAACCATAGGGCAGGTAACCGCTAATAGAAATACTGATAAGTTAAGCATTACCGAGGTAACCGCCCCGGAGTGGAATCAAACCGCCTTGTCTCCGGTTATTGGTAAGGCTTATAAAATAGAACGGTTGAAAGACGACAGCAAATCCGTATCCGTGGAATTTTCCTATAATCCGGCTGAATTAAATCAGGGAATTCCGGAATCTTCTTTGCGCTTGTTTAAGTGGCATTACGACGGTGAAAAAGGTTTTTGGTCGTTTGTGCCCAGTACGGCGGATACCAGCCGGCACGTAGTAAGCGCCAGCCTTAGTTCGTTTTCAATTCTAGCCGTGCGCGCCCCGCTGATTTACTATTTAAGTCCAGAAGAGGTTCAGGAATTTAATAATGATTTACAAAGCATTATAAAAGAAGTTCCGAGCGATACCTGCGGCCTTATGATTCTCGTTGACGAGGAGCTGACTGAAATAAAAGACGGAGTAACCATGGAAGATTATTCACGGCCTTTTGACGAACGGGAAGAGGTTCATGATTGCGTAGGAAATCCTTTTGTTAATATACATTCCGTGCGCCAATTTAGTATTTCTAAGCTGCGCGAGCAGTCCTGGAACCAACAGCAAAAACGCACTGTTAGTTATTTCATCAAGGCGGACGCCGAGTGGCAGAGGGATACTAATGAAAGCGCGGTGATTAAGGGTACGGTGGTTAACCAAAAAAACAAACCGCTTGAAGGAGTTAGCGTGGTTGCTGATAAAAAAAAGTATAATACCGGACAAAAGAAGGTTGCTACCGATAAAAATGGAAAATTTGAGCTGGCTTTGCACTCCGGGGAGTATGCGATAAAAATTATTCCCGGCGATAAAAATAAAAATTGTGCCGGTACTGATTTGGCGGAAAAGTTTTTTGAATTTGGCACATTACCGGACGACTTGCCTAAGGAAGGGCAGGAACCTTATCGGCACGGGCCTTGGGATAAAACCATTACTTTGCAATGTTCGGAATATTATTTAGACGAAACTTTACAGTTGCCGATTAATTCGTCCGTTTCCGGCATCAGCGTGAAAGGCACGGAAGGCGCGCATATTACCGGCCAATTAACCCAGCCCATTTCCGGAGGCTACGGCTGGGAAGGCGTTTGGGAAATAGATCATGAGGTAAAAACCGATATTAAAACCAGCGGTGTTATGAATATTATGGGCGGGACCATTGCCATGCCCGCGGGGGCAAACCAAACGCAGGGTCTTTATAAATATAAAATAAGAATACCTTTAGGCGCTAAAGCCGGAGACTCGTTTACTATTACCGGCACCTGGGTCGGGGCTAATTATAAAAGTTCAACGCAAACCAGCGCCGGCAACATGAATGCTTCGGCTAATGGCGGTCAAGCTTCGTGGGACATTGGTTCTAGCGCGAAAGATGAACAAAATGGTAAAAATGTTCCAGTTAATCGCGCTGGCCGGATTGTTTCCGTGGATGGTGAAAACGGTCTAACTATAGAATTAATTTCAAACATGTCCAACGATCTTCCCAAGGTAAGCATTAAGCATCAGGCAGAATAACATATTGTCGGAATAAAACTTGAAACCCGCCTGACTGCCTTGCGGCGTCAAGGCGAGCGTGGTTTTTACCCGCGAGGAAATTCTGTTTTTAAAACCTTTGACCGGACAATGGGAGAAATATTTTCTGGCTTTTAATTTCGCGGCGAACGCGAATAAGTGAATAATGGAATTTATTTTACAATCAACCATTTTATCTATAACCCGGGATCAATTAAAAAATCGCCAGACAGGCGATTTTTTGGTATAATATTGGCACTTATGAATGAGAATTACAGCCAATCAAATCAGCCATCAGCTAAAATCATTGGGCGGATTTTAGCGGTAATATTTATTCTGGCCACCACCACTGCCACCGTTTATTACCGGGATTTTCTTTTTCATTACTACCAAACTGCTTCCAGCCTGATTGTCGAACCCTGTCGCCAAACCATAACCTATCGGGTGAGCTTGTCCGACAGCCGTTTTGGAATTTCCGAAGAAAGGCTCCGGCAGGCAATAGGCGAGGCGGCTGAAATTTGGAATGAAGCGGCTGGCAGGAAGCTTTTTAATTATGAGGAAAATGGTAACTTATTAATCAGCCTGGTTTATGATAACCGCCAGGCCGCCGCTGATGAACAAAAAGATCTAAATTCCAAAGTTGAAAGCAAAGAGAGTTTTTATAACCTGCTAAAAAGCAGTTATGACCGCGCTCAAACCCGGTATGAAGCGGAAAAAAATAAATACGAAGCTTCGCGAAGCCGGTACGCGGCCGAAGTCCAGTCTTATGAAAATGCTATAAGAAGCCTTAACGGCCGCGGTAATATCACGTCCGAAGAGCGAAATAAATATAACGCGGAGCGCGACCGGCTGAACGCGGCCGCCGATTCCTTAAATAAAGAATCCGCTTCGCTTAAAGCGCAAGTTGATATTATCAACGGTCAGGCAAGGGATTTAAATCAGCTTGCGCGGGAGCTTGGTTTGGATATTAAAGATTTTAATTCTATCGGCGAGGAGCTGGGAGAATTTCAGGAAGGCGTTTACCAGGCCAATGGGCTGGACAAACAAATTACCATTTACCAGTTTGACAATTATGAAGTTTTGGTTAGGGTTTTGGCTCATGAACTAGGGCATAGCCTGGACTTAGAACATGTAAACGACCCTGACGCGATAATGTATAAAATCAACCAGGGAGAAGATAAGATTTTAAAAGAAGATGATTTAAAGGAATTAGAAAGAGCATGTAAATTTTAGGCCGGAGATATTATATCCGGACGCCCGGCAAACGTGAATAAGAATTATTTTTGATAACTGCTCAAACCATTAGTGAAAGCTAATGTTTTTTTGTGCGTCCGGTTTTGGGATAATTTTTGGGCGTGATATACTGGTCGTATGGAATACGACATAGTAATAATCGGCGGCGGGCCGGCCGGAATGATGGCGGCCGGAAGGGCGGGGGAAAGAGGCGCCCGGACGCTTTTAGTAGAAAAAAATAAAAGCTTGGGAGTAAAACTTTTAATTACCGGCCATGGCCGCTGTAATATTACGAATAACCAATACGGCCCCAAAGAATTTATCAGCCGGTTCGGAAAAAACGGGAAATTTTTATTTTCCTCGCTTTACCGGTTCGGAACCGCCGACGCGATTGATTTTTTTCAGAGCCGCGGGGTAAAAACTAAAGTTGAAGCCGGCGGAAAAATTTTTCCCCAAAGCGACAGGTCCCAAGACGTATTAAACGCCTTAGCCGGGTATTTAAAAGAATCAGGAGTGGAAATAAAAACCGGCGTTGAAGTAAAAAAGATTGTCCGCGCGGGTGATGTTATTAGAAAAATAATCCTGGCTGACGGAACTGAGATTAAAGCCCAAAATTATATAATCGCGACCGGCGGACTGGCCTATCCGCAAACCGGATCAACCGGCGACGGCTATAAATGGGCGAGGGAGCTCGGACACGCGATCGTTGAACCATTACCCGCGCTTACCACTATTATTTTAAAAGATCGTTTTATAAAAGATTTGCGGGGTTTAAGTTTTTCCGGCGTTAAAGCGACCTCCGTCAGGTTAAATAAAAAAATTCATTCTATCGGCGGCGATATTATTTTTACTGATGACGGGATTGGCGGCCCGGCTATCATGAACCTCACCCGGTTAATTACCAGGGAGAATCCAGGGGGAATTTCTCTTGCGATTGATTTTTTTCCGGATCGGGATATTTCCGAACTGGATTGCCTCTTGCGGGATGAGTTTAAAAAAGAGCCCAATAAGCTTTTAAAAAATATTCTTCATAAGTTCATGCCGCCGAGGCTCGCGGCGGTTATCCTGAAAATCGCGGAAATTGACGGAGAAAAAAAGGTGAATGCCGCGGCCAAAGATGAAAGAAAAAAATTAACCCGTGCTTTAAAGGAATTCAGGCTTACCATAAAATGCCTGTCCGGTTTTTCGCGCGCCTACATCACCTCCGGCGGAGTGGCTTTAAATGAAGTTGATCCGGCGACCATGCGCTCAAAACTAATTCATAATCTTTATTTTGCCGGGGAAGTTCTTAATTTAGACGGCCCGACCGGCGGCAATAATTTGCAGGTTGCCTGGACGACCGGCTTCGCGGCCGGAACCGCGGCGGCCGGAGCGCTTAATAAAGATTTGGTTTAGCCGGCTGAATTTGTGTAATTATAATTTATAAAACTCGTCTTTTTTAGGCGGGTTTTTTATATTACAATTAATAAGTTTTAAGATAATGCGAAAATTAAATTTTAATAACCAAAACATATGATGAACAAAATGAATCCGGTCGTGCATTTTGAAATGCCGGCCGAAGACAGACAGCGCATGGCCGATTTTTATACCAAAGCCTTTGGCTGGAAAGCGAAAATGCTCGGTCCGGAAATGGGGGACTACGTAGTCGTCCAGACAACCGAAACCGACGAAAAGGGAATGGTAAAAACACCCGGGGTAATTAACGGCGGGTTTTACCCGAAAACTCCGGAAATGGGAGAAATGCATCCGTCCGTCGTTATCGCGGTTGATGATATAAAGGCGAGCATGAAGATGGTGGAAGGAGCCGGCGGCAAGGTCTTAGGCGGCCAGTCCAAGTCCGGAGAACCGGATGATATCCCGGGAGTCGGGCTCTACGTTTCTTTCATAGATACCGAAGGCAACCGGGTCGGCATGCTCCAGCCGAAAGGCATGTAAGCAGTTAAAATAATTAATAAATCTTATGATGTGGAATAACGGATACAATCCAATGTTTTGGGGAGGGTTTGGATCAATTTTTATGATAATATTCTGGGTGATAATAGCAGCCGGCATTGTTTATTTTATCAAATGGTCTTTTGACCAATCCGGCGGTTCGTCCGCTCCGCGCGGCAATAACGCGTTAGAAATCTTAAAAGAGCGTTACGCCAAAGGCGAAATAAACAAGCAGGAATTTGAAGAAAAGAAAAAAGACCTGGCTTAAAAGACGGGGTTTTCTAAAAACGAAAAATCTTGGTATAATATATTCATGAATAAAGACAACTTCTTTAAGCTGGCCATCAGCGTTATCATCGCCGAAACGGCCGGAATTCTCGGCTCAATTTTTACTGTCCCGGCCATTCCCGGCTGGTACGCGACGCTTCCCAAACCAGCCTTTAATCCGCCAGCCTGGGTTTTTGGTCCGGTCTGGATCGCGCTTTTTTTTCTCATCGGAGTTTCACTTTACCTGGTCTGGAAAAACGGCTGGAAAATTAAGAACCCGATTTTAACTAAAGGGAAAAAGGCCTGGAATCCCTGGTCCGAGCGGTTATGGACCGGCGATTGGCAAAAGTTCAACCTGATTTCAATTTTCGTCCTCCAGTATGTCTTAAATATCTTTTGGTCATATTTATTTTTTGGCTTGCGCCTCCCCGGACTCGCGTTTTTTGAGCTTCTGGCTCTTTGGTTTTCCATCCTATACCTGATTATCAATTTTTATCGCGTCTCCAAACCAGCCGCCTGGTTTTTATTGCCTTACATCCTTTGGGTCAGTTTTGCCGGCTATCTTAATTTTTCAATCTGGCAATTATCGGCTAAGGCGAGCGCCCAGGTCTTTTGCACCGAAGAAGCCAGACTTTGTCCGGACGGTTCGTATGTGGGAAGAACTGCTCCTGACTGCGAATTTGCCTCCTGCCCGGAAGCCGGATCAAGGGTCAATACCGGCACTTCGGGCGAAGCCGCCGGTTTCGGAAATGAACAAGAGGAAAAAGCCATCATTGACTATCTTTTGACCCAAAAATATTTTAGCTGGAAAACTAAAGAGGGAAGCACTAATTTTTGCGGAGTGGAAAACCTTCGGCCGGGTGAAAATCTGTTCCCGATTTACGTCTGGGCCTATTGCGCCGAGTACGCGGTAGTTGACGGTAAGCTCCAAACTTTAAGCGGAACTTCATTGCCAATAAAAATAAATTACCCGAACGAACTCTCATATTATGATTTAAGTAAATTCTCCCATGAAGCGCCCCGGGACGGATCGTATAATGACGATGACATCAAACGGATTTTTCCCAAAGACGCTCAAGAACGAATTCATGACCCGGATAAGAATCTCCTCATAAAAAAAGTAGAAGCCCGGGCTAGAGGCGAGCTTCTGCCGAAGTAAGGCAATAGGCGGCGTCAGGGACGTCCTAGCTGGCTTCGTCGGCGGGCTGGCGGCAAAATTAAATTTATTGGTGATAATATTAAATTGTTTTCAAACTCTTCTCGCAGTTATTTTAGCATAATCCAGATAAAGGGTAAGACTGATGCAGGGCGTAAGAATAAATACTGAAAATATAGGCTTTGAAAATAGGTTTTAATAAGAATTTATGAACGATCTTATAAACATAAGGGTAATTCAAAAAGATTTTAATGGCGAAAAAAAGAGGTTTGTTAATGCCAGGGAATTGCATCGTTGGCTTGGTGTAGGAAAATTTTTCGCAAATTGGATCAAAGACAGAATCGAAAAGTACGATTTCGTTGAAAATCTCGACTATTTTATCACCATTGCCAATTCTGGCAATGGATTAAATGCCCAAAAAACAGGCAAAATTTTTGATTCCAAGACTGGCAGAGTTTTGCCTAAAGAGTACGTTATTTCCGTTGATATGGCCAAGGAGCTGGCAATGGTGGAAAACAGTGAAATAGGTAAAATGGTGAGAAAATATTTTATTCGCGTTGAAGGCGAATTTAAGAAAGTGATGCGCATTGCCGCGCTTGATCCGAAAACCATCAACCAGCTAACCAGCCAGTTTTCCGAAACCAGAGAAGAAACTAAAGATTACCGAAAAGATTTTACTGACTGCATTAAAAATTTCGTGGCGGTAAAAAATTATGGCACTTATACCGATATGCTATATAATTTTCTCTTTTTGGAAAGAGCCAAGGAATACCGAAAACTTTTGGATTTGGCAAAAAAAGATTTTACCAGGAATTATATGTATGAAGAAATTTTACTGATCATTGGTGCTTTTGAAGCCGGACTGGCCGGAGAGATTGAAAAAGAGTTTAAGAAGTTAAAAAGGATGTTAACCCAGCCTGAATTTGTAAGGAAATTTGATGAATTCGCTTCGCAGAAAAATTGGCTGGTGTATCAGAAGCGGGTGAGGAATATAATGGCGACTTATGACGCGGAATTGCGCAGTATAAAACATCCGAAGCTGATTGATTACAGGAAAGAATTCAGCCAGGAAGATATTCAAAAGTTATTGGCGTAAACTTTTAACCAGGCCGCGAATTGTGTTTGCAAGTGTCGTTGCAAGTAAAAATAAATTTGTTTAAATTTGGGATGAATTTAAAGATCAATATGCGTCTTTTTAATATGTTTAAGAAATTATTTCGGAGAGAAGATCGGTTTAAACCCAGTTGATGATTTACCGTTTGCAATTAAAAATAAGGGAAATTTTAATCCGATAGTGTCAGTTTATTTTACCAACAAAAAAGCTGATTAAGACTTTAGTTGTAGCCGATTGGATTTAAACCGCTAATTATGTATCACCTCTATATCCTTCAATGTTCGGATAAAACTTTGTATACCGGGATTACGACTGATCTCAACCGGAGAATAGGTGAGCATAATAGCGGAAAAAGAGGAGCTAAATATACAAGAGCCCGGCGGCCGGTCAGATTAGTTTATTCCCGGAAGTTTAAAAGCCGGTCGGTCGCGCAGGCGGCCGAAAGCCGGATAAAGAAACTATCCCGGGTGGAAAAATTGGTAAAGATAAAAGGAAAGTTGTAGATTAGGGGGAAATGTAGAGACGCAAAATTTTGCGTCTATATTTGACAAAAAAATAAATTTGTGCTATTGTTAAGCCTTAATTAATAACCGTATCTAAAACGGTTAAATGCCCCATAAATAAGGGGGTAAACCGTAAAAGGGATGTAAGCCCGGCATACGCCGGGTAAAGACTCGGACTTATTTGTCATTAGGATTTCCATAAATTGGTGATATTGGTGACTTATTTATAGGACTCGGGTCATCAATACTATGAGTGGGGATAAAATTTCCTCACCCATTCCAATTATGATGAAAACACAAACCGAAGCTTTAAGCTTCAATGGTCTTGGCATTGCGCCAAAACTTTTAGACATTTTAGCCGGATTAAATTATTTCACTCCGACGCCGATTCAATTACAGTCCATCCCCACGAGTTTAGAAGGGAAGGATTTAGTCGGCATCGCCCAAACCGGAACCGGAAAAACCCTGGCTTTTGGCATTCCAATGATCCAACTGCTCGCTACCAATAAGGGAAAAGGGTTGGTCGTTTTACCGACCCGCGAACTGGCTTTGCAGGTTGATGAACATTTAAGGATTATTGGCAATAAAATCGGACTGCGGACCGCGGTGTTAATCGGCGGGGAAGCGATGGGCCGCCAGTTAGGCGCCCTAAAGCGCAATCCGCACATTATCGTCGCGACGCCGGGAAGGCTCGCTGACCACGCCAAACGGGGAACGGTTAAATTGAACGACGTGAAGATCTTAGTTTTGGACGAAGCGGACATGATGCTGGATATGGGATTCCTGCCGCAGATTAAGGAAATTTTAAAACTGGTGCCAAAAGAAAGACAGACCATGCTTTTTTCCGCTACCATGCCGAACCAGATCATGAAAATCGCCACCGAATACATGGCTTTGCCAATTAGGATTGAAGTGGCGCCGGCCGGAACCGCGGCAGAAAATGTTGAGCAGGAAATAATCATTATTGACCGGGATTCAAAATTCCCTCAACTTAAAAAAATACTGGAAGAAACCAAAGGATCGGTTTTGATGTTCTGCCGCACTAAGCACAGCGTAAAAAACCTGACCCAAAAAATCCGCTTAGCCGGATTCAGCGCGACCGAAATTCATTCTAACCGGTCTTTAGTCCAGCGCCGGACCGCCTTAAACGGCTTTAAACTTGGACAATTTCGGGTGCTCGTCGCGACGGATATCGCGGCCCGGGGAATTGACGTTAAAGGGATTGAACTGGTTATAAATTACGATCTGCCGGAAAACTCGGAAGACTATGTGCACCGCATCGGAAGAACCGGCCGGGCGGGAAAAAGCGGCAAAGCGATTTCTTTCGCCCTGCCGAGCCAGATGCGCGATATCCGGGATATTGAAAGATTGATTAAAAAAACTTTGAATGTTACCAGGCCGAATGGCGAAGCCCTTGATCCGGCCGGCATGAAACAGGCATTTGCCCGCGCCACCCTGGAAAAATACGTAGAAAGAAAGGCCCGGGGCGGAGGAGGAAGGACTGGCGGAAGGGTAACTCATAGGATAGATTCCCATACTAACTCAAGGATGTACCACAGCCCCAAAACTGAAGGCGCCAGCCAAAAACCTTATCGCGCCTTCAGTAAACCGGACCGCGGTCTCAACTCTAAACCCGGAAACAGCTTTGATCGCAAGCCGGGCAAGCCGGGCGGATTTGGCGGACGCTTTAAAAAAGATTATGAAGATAATTCTAACGCGGCCGTAGAAAATTCGCCGGATCGCTATAATCCCTACAATAAGCCTAAAAAAAGATCGGCGAACCGGACTTTTAGTAGATGGCAGGACAGGAAAAAATCATACTAACAACTCTGAATTACGAAACGCCTTTTTTGCCCCGTCGTTCTGAGGCTGAAGGCCGAAGAATCTCGTGGTATTTCCGCTAAACACGAGATCCTTCACTCCGTTCAGGATGACGTTTCAGCCAAGACAAAACATCCCGCCAAAGAGGCGGGATGTTTTTACGCGTGTAAAAAAGTATTAAGCTTTTTGTACATTGACGGCGGCATTGCCTTTCGGAGTTTTTTCAATCTCGAAAGTAACCGCGTCGCCTTCCCGGAGTTGGCTGAATTCAACACCGGACAAGTTGTTGGCGTGGAAGAATAAATCGTCTCCGCCATCCTGAGCGATAAAACCGAAGTTTTTATCAGTCAGTTTTTTGATAGTTCCTTGCATGTGAATGTAAAGATAAAATAAATTAATCAAATACTAAGAAGTAGAAATTCGACTTTATCTCTACACTCAAAATATTCGCCACTCCGCTTCGCCGGTCGGCGGTTTACGGAGCGGTCAGTAGTTAAACTGACTCCTAGACACTAACATAAAGAAAATTTTTTGTCAATTGACTTTCGCGGTATTTAGAGTATAATTCGGATATAGGGAATAGCGGGAAAAATGGTTGCTTTAATGGCTTCCCGGTAAATTTAAGGCAAAGGCTATGCAGGCAACTCATGTTATTCGGGTTGCTTTTTTTATTCATAAAGCGGATGGCCATAAAAGCGGTTTTTATCGCCCTCCAAACGCGAATATATGGTTACAAAAGAAGAATTTTTAACTGAGCATAATAGATTATCGCCGATAAACCTGAAGGCCACGCTGGGCATGCTTACCCGCTTCAGGGAAGAAAAACCGGCGCTTTTTAAGGGAAGTGACTGGCCGATTGATAAAATCCGCCGACCGTTTATTTTTTGGCTGACCTCGCTTTCCCGGGTGAAGAAGGAGGAAGTGTTCAATTGCGGGAAAAAATAGCGATTGAAAAAAAATGGGAAAGCTTCCTAAATATTTCATATCTGTTTCTGCCTTGCTGGTATTAGCCGGTATTTTGGCGGTTTTAATATTTGTCCAATTTCCGGCAACGCTCTTAGCGCTAAAAAAAGGGAGCGGTGACGCGATCGGCTCCGGGCGCGGAGCCGGGGAGGCGCGTGAAGAATCCGGAGAGGAAAAAAAAGAAATTAAGGCGGTTGAAGAAGAACTGCCGGAAAAAATCAGCCTGCTTTTTGCCGGCGATATCATGCTTGACCGGAATGTTTACCTTAAAGTCCGGGCTAAGGATGATTATGATTTTCCTTTTGAAAAAATCGGGTCTGTAATTGAATCAGCGGATTTTTTTGTTGCTAACCTTGAAGGGCCGGTGACGGATAATAAATCGGTGAGCCTGGAAAAAGACCGGATGGTTTTTACTTTTTCGCCGGAATTTTTGCCGGTCTTAAAAAAATATTTTAACGCTTTCAGTTTGGCCAATAATCATACCCAGAATTTCGGCCAGAAAGGGCTTATCGTGAGCCGTGATTACCTTAGTAAGTCAGCGATTGGCTATTTTGGCGACCCGAATAATGATGAAAAAAACCTGTCCGCTGTCTTTGAAAAAAACGGGTTTAAAATCGGGTTCGTTGGCTACCACGGCCTTTATCGGGATGAACCGGAAAAAGTTTCTAAAGAAATTGAAAAGCTCAGGCCGGATTGCGACCTGATAATAATTTTCCCCCATTGGGGCATTGAGTATAAGCGAAAGCCTTCAGCTTCGCAGGAAAAGGAGGCTCGGCTGTTTATTGACAGCGGGGCTGATCTCGTAATCGGGAGCCATCCGCACGTAATCCAGACGGTTGAAGAATATAAAGGCAAACTGATTTTTTACAGCCTGGGGAATTTTATCTTTGACCAATATTTTTCCAAAGAAACCATGGAAGGCCTGACTGTCGGGGTGGATGTTTTTAAACTGGACGGGAAACTGAAAATTGATTACCGAATCATTCCGATAACCATTAGTAAAGAGAGCCAGGCTGAATTAGCCGGGGAAGAAAGAAAAAAGGAAATCCTTGACTGGCTGGCTGAAAATTCAGGCGTAAGCGAAAAAATCAGGGAAGAGATAAAAAGCGGCTTTTTTTAAGCGTTCGCTGTTGTCATTTTTTAGCTGTTATCAGCTTATGAAATACGCCCCCTTATTTTATATGAAACGGCCAGGGTAAATTACCCTTTTTTCATGGCGGTTTTATCCTCTTAAAACTTCGTTTATGAGTCCGCTTATATCAATATTGGCAGATTTGTTTTTTATTGTATTCGTAAGATAGAGTCCATCATATTTTTCCGCGATGCGCTTAATGCCTTTGGGAAGGACACCGTGGGTGATTAAGGCCACGACTTTTTTTGCTTCCCGCGATTTACATTCATCGTAAAATTTGGCCATTGTCCCGCCGGTTTCAAGAAGGTCATCAACTACGCCGACGTTTCTGTCTTTTACCGCGCTAGAGAGCCACTGGCCACTTTCTTCTTTCATCTGGGTTTCAAAGGAATTCAGTCTTTGTTTTTCCACGCCGGAAATGCCGGTCCGCCTCTGAGAACCTACGTCCGGGGTGATAAAAACCATGTCCGGGTTAGTCTTCTGGGCTTCGGCTTTGAGTAAATCAACGGCACTTAAATTTTTTATCGGGTAATTATTAGTAAAATCCCGGCCCCAAAAATGGGCGTCCACTGTCCAAATTTTTTGGACAGCGTAATAGGTGGTGAGCTCTTTTAAAATGTTTTCAGCCGTGTTAAGCGCGCCGGCCTGGTCGGCGTGGTCCTGCATGCCGTAAGCAAAGTAGGTAAAAAACACTTCCGGCTTTATGGAGCGTTCTTTTAGGATTTCCAAAACCATTTTTAGTTCCATGAGCCCATCATTCGGCCGGGGCATGCCGGAGTGGATGACGATTGTCCGGCCTTCCGGATTTTTTATGCCCTCCAGCCGGGCGTAAATTTCGCCATCCGGAAAATAGCGCTTTTTATCCTTATTCTTTCCGTTTTTAATGATACGGAAGTTTTTTTTATCTTTTTTTAAAAGCTTGACCAGGTGTTCTGCCTGGGATGTGCAAATGATATTTATCATAATTAATTTCCAAGCATTCTAAGCGATTTAATAGCTTTGACGCGATTTTTTGATTTAAAAATATAAGATCCGGCGACAATATTATCGCCACCGGCTTTAACGGCCAATGGGGCGGTGATATTATCCATTCCGCCGTCTATTTTTATTTCAATGTCGGGAAATTTTTTTCTTAAATAGGTGACCTTGGAGAGTTCTTTGGCCATAAATTTTTGACCGCCAAAGCCGGGAGTTACCGTCATGATGACAAAATAATCCGCCAGGCCGAAATAGGGGAATAATTCCTCAACCGGAGTTTTCGGGCTGATGGCCACTCCGGCCGGCTTGCCGGATTTTTTAGTAATATCAAGACTTAGTTTTGTCATTTCCTCGCCCAATTCAACATGGGTGGCAATTCTGGCCGCTCCGGATTCTATAAAGTGGTGGATATGCTTGGCTGGATTTTCTATCATTAAGTGGCAGTCCAGCGGCAGTTTTGATTTTATGCAGTTCAAAATTGTGTAACCGAAAGTGATGTTGGGGACAAAATGGCCGTCCATGACGTCAACATGGAGAAAATCGGCGTAATCTTCAACCGACTTTATTTCGTCATTCAAACAGCCGAAATCGGCGGCTAAGATGGATGGGGAGATTTTTAGTTTCGGATTTTTCATTTAATGGCTGGTTATTTTTATATTTAAAGATTATCATACCGGGCGCCCGAATTCAAGGCGCGAGGCATTTACAAATACTAAATAAATAGGGTAATATGAAACTAAGATAATAACTAATATTAAACTTATGGACAGAAATTTGGCTTTAGAATTCGTCCGGGTTACGGAGGCGGCGGCTATCGCGGCGGCAAAATGGATTGGAAAAGGTGAGGGAAAAAAGGCCGACGGCGCGGCAGTTGACGAGATGCGCGACCGTTTTAACCAGATTGATTTTAGAGGGAAAGTGGTTATCGGTGAAGGCGCCAAAGACGAGGCGCCCGAACTCTATACCGGAGAAATCGTGGGAAAAGGGAAGAAGCCAGTTATGGATTTAGCTATTGACCCTTTAGAATGCACGGACAGCGTGGCTTTTGGCCGCTATAACGCGATTACCGTAATCACGGCCGGAGCGCCAAAATCGCTCCTTTCAGCGCCGGATGTATATATGGAAAAAATCGCGGCCGGACCAAAAGCGGCCAAAGTGATAAAACTGGACGCGCCGGTTAAAGTCAATATTGAAAAAACCGCTAAAGCTCTCGGAAAGAAAGTCGGCGATATTACCGTCTGTATTCTTGACCGGGAACGCCACGCGGACCTTATCGCCGAAGTCCGGAAAGCCGGAGCCAGGGTCAGGCTTATAACTGACGGGGATGTCGCGGGCGGGATCGCGCCTTCCATGCCGGAATCGGGAATAGATATGCTTTTAGGGATTGGGTCTTCAACCGAAGCGGTTTTAGCCGCGGCGGCCATTAAAATTCTCGGCGGAGAAATCCAGGCTCGCTTTAAGCCGATAAGCGAGACGAGCGAAAAAGTTATTAAAAAAGCCGGCATGTCGTTAAATAGAATTTACCGGACGGAAGATTTGGCTAAAGGAAAGCAATTAACTTTTACCGCCACCGGCGTAATTGACGGCCCTCTTTTAAAAGGAGTGCAAGTTACAGGTAGCGCGATAATTACCCATTCAATCGTCATGCGGGGTATATCAGGGACAATCCGTTACATAACGACGCGGCATCATAAGTAAAAATAATTTTTCAATTTTTTCTGTCATCCTGAGCGGAGCGAAGGATCTCGAGTATTGAGCGTTCACCACGAGATTCTTCGGGCTTTGCCCTCAGAATGACGGTTGCCTTTTATGTTAGACCCACAAAAAATCCAAAAGTTAAAAACGATCGCTAAAGCCATGGTGGCGCCTGGCAAGGGAATATTGGCCGCTGACGAAAGTACCGGCACGATAGAAAAAAGGTTTGCCAAAATCAATGTGCCCTCAACCGAGGATAACCGCCGTCGCTACCGGGAAATGCTTTTTACGACTCCGGGACTGGAAAACCACATTAGCGGGGTAATTCTTTTTGATGAGACTTTCCGGCAGTCCGGTTCGGACGGTCGGACGTTCGTGTCATTTTTAAAAGAGGTTGGAATTATGCCCGGAATAAAAGTGGACAAAGGTTTAGATCCTATGCCGGAATCGCCCGAGGAAAAAATTACCAAAGGGCTTGACGACCTTGAAGACCGGCTAAGGGAATACGCCGAACTCGGCGCCCATTTTGCCAAATGGCGGGCGGTAATAACTATTACCGATATGACCCCGAGCGACGCGAACATTAAGAAAAACGCCAAAGATTTAGCCGCTTACGCTTTAGCCTGCCAGCACGCGGGGATCGTCCCGATTGTTGAGCCCGAGGTTTTAATGGACGGCGTTCATACTCTTAAGCGGTGCGAAGAAGTAAGCGGAAAAGTTTTGGAAGCGGTTTTCCGCGAACTGGAAGCCACCGGAGTAATAATGGAAGGCATAATTTTAAAACCCAATATGGTTCTGCCGGCTAAGGATTCGGGAGAAATCGCCCATCCGGAGCATATTGCCGAAGCGACTTTAAGGATTTTTAATAAGCACCTGCCGAAAAATCTGCCGGGCGTGGCCTTTCTTTCCGGCGGCCAGTCGGAAATTGAAGCCACGGAAAATTTGCACGCCATGAATAAAATCGGGCCGCACCCCTGGACTCTTTCGTTTTCTTACGGCCGGGCTTTGCAGGATAGCGCCTTAAAAACCTGGGCGGGAAAAGAGGAAAACGTTAAAGCCGCCCAGGAAAAATTACTCCACCGGGCAAAGATGAAAGGTCTCGCGGCTAAGGGTGAGTATGATAGGGAATTGGATTGGAAAGATTAGGATTGATTTTAACCTATAATTATCAGTTATGCAGCCAAGTATTTTTGTCCGCAATCAGATGATAAATAACCCCGATTTAATCTTATGGAATTTTGTAAGATTAAAAATGAAATCGGAACTAACGGTTTTTTAGATTACGGTATAATTTTTCATGAAAAAAATTCCTCAAAATTCACAAATCATTATTTATAAAACCGAGGATGGCCGGACAAAAATTGACGTGCGTTTTGACGGCGATACGGTTTGGCTGGCGCAAAACGCTTTAGCCGAATTATTTCAGACCACTAAACAAAACATCGGCCAGCACATAAAAAACATTACGGAAGAGGGGGAATTATCAGAAAATTCAACTGTAAAGAAATTCTTTACAGCTCAAAAAGAAGGCAATCGCGAGGTAAAAAGGGAAATAGAATTTTATAACCTAGATCTTATCATTTCCGTTGGCTACCGCGTTAAGAGTTCCATCGCCACGGCTTTTCGCCAATGGGCGACGGTAATTTGATATAATAAATTCATGGAAAAAGAAATAATAAAAACTCTGGCGAAAAATTTTGAATCAATCGGCCAAAAAACCGATGACGGTTTGGAATTTTGGCTGGCGCGCGATTTGCAGCATTTGCTCGGATATGACGAATGGAGGAATTTTCAAAATATCATATCCAAAGCGAAAACAGCCTGCGAAGTTTCGGGGCAAAAGATTGCCGATCATTTTGTTGATGTCAACAAAACGATAAAAATGCCCAAAAATGCCCAAAAAATTGTGCCGGACATCATGCTCACCCGCTACGCCTGCTATCTTATCGCCCAAAATGGCGATCCCAAAAAAGAAGAGATCGCTTTTGCCCAAACGTATTTTGCCGTTCAAACAAGAAAGATTGAAATTATCGAGCAAAGGATTTTGGAATCCGAAAGAGTGCAAGCCAGGAAAAAACTGGCGAAGACCGAAAAAGAACTTTCCGCGGTTATTTTTGAACAAACTGGGGATAACCGGAATTTTGCGTTCATTCGTTCCAAGGGCGACAAAGCGCTTTTCGGCCGGACGACGCAGGATATGAAAGCGCGATGGGGGATAAAAGACAAAAAGCCTTTGGCGGATTTTATGCCGACTATTCTTCTCAAAGCCAAGGATTTCGCGGCTGAAATTACGATTTTTAACGCCAAAAAGAGAGATATGCGGACGGAAAGTGAAATTTCCAAGGAACATATAACGAACAATTCCAGTGTCAGAAAAACTTTGCAAAGCCGTGGGATCACGCCGGAAAATTTACCGCCGGAAAAGGATGTGAAAAAGGTGGAAAGAAAAATCAAGTCGGAAGGAAAGAAATTATTGAAAAAGAAAAAATAATCGGGTATAATATGCGCAGGGTAGGGACGCCTGCCTACCGGACAGGCAGGCATTGTAATGTGTCTCTGCAGGATAAATAATAAAATCGAACCCCGTTAAATCCGCCCGGCGGATATGCGTCGGGATAAATACAAAAACATGAAAGATATGTTCACCGCTCTCTTAAAAGAAAACTGAAAACTTTATTTTAAAGTGTTATGGATAATAAAATTGCCATTTTTGAAAACTTCAAAATCCGTCGTCACTATGACGAAAAGGCGGAGGTTTGGTATTTTTCTGTGGTGGACATAATCCGGGCATTGTTGGAACAGCCAGATTTTCAAACGGCCAGGAAATACTGGAACAAACTCAAAGAGAGGCTTAAGAATGAAGGAAGTGAGTCGGTGACAAAATGTCACCGACTGAAATTGGAGGCAGCTGACGGGAAAAAGTATCTTACTGATGTAGCCAATCCCGAAACTATTTTACGCATTATTCAATCGGTGCCGTCCAAGAAAGCCGAACCGATTAAATTGTGGCTGGCTAAGGTTGGATATGAGCGAATTCAGGAAATGTCCGATCCTGAAAAATCATTGAATCGGGCCAGAGAGAACTGGAAAAATCATGGTCGCAGCCAGAAATGGATCCAGCAGAGAATGATGGGGCAGGAAACCAGAAATAAGCTGACGGATTATTGGAATGAACACGGAGTTAAAGAAAAAGACGAATTCGCGATTCTCACTAATATTATCCATAAAGAGTGGTCCGAGCTGTCTGTCAAAGAACACAAAAACCTAAAAGGGTTAAAAGCGCAAAACTTGCGCGACCATATGAGCGAGGCGGAATTGATTTTCACGGCTCTGGCGGAAATGTCAACCCGGCAGATTGCCGAAACCGATAACGCGGAAGGAATGGCGGAGAATAAATTAGCCGGAAAAAGAGGCGGCGGAATAGCCAAAAGAGCCAGAATTGACTTGGAACAGAGAACCGGTCAGAAAGTAATTTCCGGAAAGAATTTTTTGATGAAAAGAAACGTTAAGAAATTGAAATAACGCGAAAAAGCTGCTGTTGTTGAAAAAGAAAAAATAATCGGCTATAATATAGTTAGTCAAATAATAAAATCAAACCCCATTAAACCCGCCTGGCGGATATGTGTCGGGATAGATACAAAAACATGAAAGCCGTCTCTCTCCCCAGTGGAATACTTGCTCCGCAAATTCCACGGGGTAAACTCTCTCTCTCTCTCTCTTAGTAAAGACGCATTGCAATGCGTCTCTACCCAAAATCTAAAATTTTCCAGATTTGTTTTTGTCTTCCTGTTATTTTTGGGAAGTTTTTTTGTTTTCGGAGCGGGGAAGGCGAGCGCGGTTTACCCCGTTGCCGGCTGGCGTAAATTTCTTCTGACTGGACTGTTATGCAGTTTTTTTATTTTTCTCGGCGGACTGGCTTTTGCCTCTCCGGCATACGGGGCGACGTATTATGTTGATAAAACTTGTGTTACAAATGGGAATGGTAGCTATAAATCTGGCGGTGGTTGCGCTGATGTTGTCGGGGAAGAGGGTCCTTATAATACTTTAACAAATACGCCAACTGGAAATATCTATTTATTCGCTGGAGGAAAAACGCATAATTATAATACAAATCTAAATTTTACAAACGCTAATACAGAAATTGGTTCTTATGACTTGGCTACCGGATTGCGTTTAACTGATGGAAGTAATAAGGCTATTCTTAATTTTTCATCCGGTTATGGAGTAGCAACTGCTGTTTCTACTTCGGGAGGAAATGTTCTTTCAAATCTGGAGATAATAAGAGGCGACATAACCGGCACCGCAGTGAGTCATGGATATTGGGTTGGCTCATTTACCATGAGTCACGTTGAGGTGAGTGGCGGATTGTATGGAGCAAACATAAGACCCAGTAGCGGTACACCTTCAGATGTGACAATAGAAGACTGCACCTTTGAAAATGCCGGAGGTATCCAGTCGGCATTACAGGTTAAAGGGTTGAATTCTACTACATTAGCAACAAATGTGACCATTCTAGATACTATTATTAGGGATAATTCGAATGTAGGAGGAAATTTTGAGAATATTAATAACCTAACCATGGAAAGGGTTACTTCTACAGGCAATAAGGTTGGCTTGAGTTTTAAATATATCACTAATTTTTCCATAACAGATAGTTCTGGAAATAATAATGGTGATGGAATCAATACTGGTAGTGGGATTAGATTTGATTCGGGATGTTCAAATGGTATTGTGCGGGGATGTGAGGCAAGTGAAAACTCAGAAGACGGATTCACTTTCGTGGATACGGTTCCATCAGTTGCTCCGCAAGGTATTGATCTTTATACGTGCAAGGCGCATCTAAATGGAGATTTGGATGATACGACCATTCCTTCTAACGCGGGGGATGGATTTACCGTGCACTCATCTGCTAATGACATAAATGCTTATTATAGTGATTTTTCCCTTAACCATAATAGCGGTGCTGCAGTCGTTGGAACTTCCTCAGGGAGCCTTATAAATTGTGTTCTTTCGGGCAATGGGTATGATGATGGCGTTGAAGGTTTTAACGGACCTTACGAAAATCGAGGTGGACTAGCGATACAAAGCACTGATAATTGGACGGTAAAAAATAGCATTATATCAAAAAATTGGCCCAGAGAAATAAAATTAGATACCAACAGCAAGAGCCATTTTATTGGTTATAATAATAACTATTACAACACAGAAGGAGAAGACGAATCTTTTTCTTTAGATGGTGGAGCAACTTTTTCTGGAAGCTATTCAGCTTTTCTGGCCGGTCTAGTTATCCCGGCTTTAGATAATAGTAGCCTATATGTCGATGCTAAATTTATTTCCTCCTCTAACTTTAACTTGCAATCCACTTCCCCCGCCATCGACTCCGGCACCGATGTCTCCCTCACCACCGACTACGCCGGCAACCCGATCTATGGCACTCCCGACATTGGCGCCTATGAATACCAGCCGCCCTACACCATAGGAACAACCGCCGTCCCCCAAACCGGCTCGGTTCGGATTTACTCTAACGGCAAGTACCGGGCGCTCATTGCCTCTACTACCGCTGACACTATTACTCCGGCCAACTTCTCGGTCGTACCCGCCGGAGGCGGGTACTATACCGCCTCCACCTCGGCATTCATGGATTTAAACATTGATAATTGGGAAATGACCGGAAACAAGAATAAATCCTGGACAGCAACGTCCTCGGCCGACGGAGTCGGCCAAACTCACGCCACCAGCACAGTATTCACTATCGGCGATTTAACCCCGGATAGCTACTACACGTTCAAGATTGACGGTTCGGCCACCACTACCGCTATCACCGGTTACGGAACTACGACCTGTTCCCCGAGCATCGGGGACAACACCAATATCGCCTGCCTCTCCGATTCCTCGGGCATTGTCCAATTCACCTACTCCGGCGGCTATTCCACTCATACGTTTTCCCTGGAAAAGGACATAACCAGCCCGGCCGGGTTTACTGTCTCTTCGCCAGCCAATAATACGGTTAACTCCGACTCCCGCCCGGTTCTCTCCTGGAACGCCTCGTCTGACACAGAATCAGGAATAGCTAAATATAAACTCTACATAGATAATGCCCTGGACTCTGACAATATTTCTAATACTGCCACCTCCCAAACCCCGGGTCAGAACCTCGCCTGCGGTTCCCATAGCTGGTATGTCACAGCTGTGGACAATAACGGCAATACTACTAACTCCAACACGTTTAACTATACCCGGGACTGTAATACGATTCCAATCTACTTGCTAAACAGCCAGAATAATAATAACAATACTGCCAATACCAATAATGACAATAATAGCGATACCAGTCCGGATGATGACGCGTCAGGAGATGATAGTGAGGGAAGTGATGTTAGTGATAATCAGGAGAACAAAACAGCAACCCAGCAAAACAGCGTAGAGACGCCCCGGCGGGGCGTCTCTACGCTGGAAAAGCTAATGTCCGAGGCCAGAGAGATAATCGCGATTAAAACCAATACCCTAAATAATTTCATCGCCAACGGCACGGACACTACCAAAACCCTCGGCGCGGGCGAAAGAGCCGGAGTAACCGCCTCGTTTAAATCGGCCTTTGGCCGCAACCCGGCTACTGAAACCGACTGGCAGGACGTAATTAAAATCGCCAACGGAAGATGGCCCGGCCAAAAGAACGAAAAAACCGAGGCTAACGCCTCGGCCGCTTTCAAAAAGATTTACCAAAGAGAACCGGACAAAACCAATCCGCATGACAATAACGCTATTGCCATAATCTCTTACGGCCTCCGGCCAGCCAGCCGTAACCTCAATTCAGAGAAAAAATCTATTCAATTCTTCAAAAACATCTACGGCTACGCGCCGAAATCGGCGATGGCCTGGGACATTGTGAGAGCGATTGCCTATTCCGGGGCGAAACGGTAGCCTGTTCGCGCAAAAAATATAAAAGGCCCATGTTATCAATGTTGAGTCTTTTTTTAATTTATTGGCGCTAACAGATCCAAAATTTTAACAATTTATTAATTTTTCCAGTTTTTCTTTCACTCCTGCCGGAGTAAGTCCGACGCACTCGTCATGCTCTTCGGCTTTGCCGTATTTATTTAAGAATTCAACCGGTACGCCGATTGACTCCACCCGAACCGCCTGGCCGGCCATGACTTCCATTACCTCTGGCAGAAGCGCTCCCCGGTAATAGGGTTCGCAAAGGAGGATTTTTTTGGAAGCGCAGTTTTCTTTTAAAGTCTCGGCGTCAAAAGGCGCGACCGTGGCGTAATAGAGGATGGTAACATCCATATCTCGCGCCCCTTCCAGCACCGGTTTTAAAGCCGGTCCAACGGCAATAACCGTGGCCTTAGAACCGGTTTTTATGATGTGTGCTTTGCCGAATTTTACCGCGTAGCTCTCCGGATTACTTTTCTCGCTTAACCGGTAATAGGTCGGATGGCCGTCCGCGTAAGACTCCAAAAATAAATCATGGAATTCCTGAGCCGTGCCTGGCAAAACTATCTCCATGCCTGGAATATGTTTTAAAATGCCGACGTCGGCCGGGCAATGGTGGGTGCATCCTAAGGCGGCGTAATCGTAGGAGCCGCCGATGGAAATAAAATTGCCGCCAAGGCGCTGATAGCCGAAATCCAGTTTCAACTGCTCATAAGTTCGTTCTATGAGAAATGGGGCAATAGTGTGAAAAATCGGAGTAAAGCCGGTCATGGCTAGTCCGGCGGCGAGTCCTACTGTCGCCTGCTCAAGGATGCCGATGTTATAGGCGCGGTCAGGGTATTTTTTTATGGCTGAAACAAAACCCTTGACGCTTATGTCTCCGAGCAAAAGGATGGTTTTTTCGTCTTTTTCCAGGACGTCGGTGATTGTGGTGAAAAATTGTTTACGCATATAGAATTATTTTTAATTACGAAGCAGACTCCCTCCCCTTACGAAGGGGAGGGATGGGGAGGGGTTTACCTGAGATTATACTACCCCCTCCTGGCCTCCCCCTTCACAAGGGGGAGGGAATGGGTATTTTGTTAACCGTCCAGCTCCTTTAAAAATTCGTCCAGCTCTTCCTCGCTTGGGCGTTTGTGGTGCCAGGTAAGCATATCAGCCTCTATGGTTTTAATGCCTTTGCCTTTAACAGTGTTGGCAATTATGGCTTTGGGTTTGCCATCGCTGTCTTTCATAAAAGCCTCGTAAAGCGCCTCCTGGTCATGGCCGGCAACTTCAAAGCTCTCCCAGCCGAAAGATTTGAATTTTTCCGTGAAATCATGGACTTCTATGGCCGGGTCGGTTGAATGGTTGTAATCCACGATGCAGGTCAGGTTGTTTAACTTGTGATGCCCGGCCAGTAGCGCCGCTTCCCAGATAGTGCCTTCGTTTGATTCGCCGTCGCCGATGATGGTATAGGTTTTAACGGCGGATTTTTTAATTTTTTCGCCGAGCGCCACTCCGACCGCGATTGGCATGCCGTGACCGAGCGAGCCGGTTGAAGCTTCCACGCCCGGCACTTTATTCCTGTCCGGGTGGCCGCCTAAAGGAGAGTCGTAAGCGGCGAAATTATCAAATTCGGAAAAAGGAAAAAAGCCGGCGTTCGCCAGTATCGCGAAAAGTCCGATTGAGGCATGACCCTTACTTAAAATAAAGCGGTCGCGATCCGGGTCGGTCGGATTTTTCGGGTCAATTTTTAACACCCGGTCGTATAAAACCCAAAGGATGTCTAAAATGGAAAAGGCGCTCGGGATATGGCCTTCTTTTTTTTCATAAACAGTTTTCAGGATTCTTTTTTTAAGTTCGCTGATTGGTTCTTGCATAGTTCTTTTTATTCATCCTATTTTTTTAATCCGCCTTGCGTGCCGTTCTCCGCCTTCGTGTTTAGTTTTTATCCAGGCGACGGTTATTTTTTTGGCCATGTCTATGGTGGTCGTCCTGGCGCCAAGGCAAAGAATATTGGCGTCGTTATGCTCCCGGCTTAATTTAGCCGTAAGTACATTATAGCATAAGGCCGCCCGGATGCCTTTTATTTTATTAGCCGTCATGCACATGCCAATGCCGGTGCCGCAAATTAAAATACCTTTAGACTTAGTGTCGTTTTGGACGGCTTTGGCGATTTTTTTGGCGTAATCCGGGTAATCAACCGAAGTGTCATTTTTTGTACCCAAATCATACACCGCGTATTTGTTTCTTTCAAGCAGTTCTTTTAGAGTTTTTTTCATTTCCACTCCGGCGTGGTCTGAGGCTAAATAAATGTTATTCATCTGATATGATTTTATCTCTTACCGTTTAAAGACGCGGCTAATTTTTTTACGTCCAGAAGATCGTCAATGATTTTTTTATCCACGCCTTCATTCTCAAGCGCCTCGCGGATTGAAAGGTTGGGAGCGGCGTTTATTTTTTTTATGATCTGCGCCACTTTATCGTAGCCTAAAACCGGTGTCAGGGAAGTGAGCAGAGTGGTATTTTTTAGAGCGTAGCCTTCGCAGGTTTTAACGTTGGCTTTAATGCCTAAAATACAATCATTGGCCAGGATTTTTATGCCTTTGGCAAAAAAGCGGAGCGATTCAATTAAGTTATGGGCGAGGACTGACATAAAAACATTTAATTCCAGCTGTCCGTGTTCAACGACCATGGTTACGGCGAGGTCGTTGCCGTAAACGTGAAAGGCGATCTGGTTAATAAGCTCGGGAATAACCGGATTGACTTTGCCCGGCATTATAGTTGATCCTTTCTGCATCTCCGGCAGTTTTATTTCATGGAAACCGCAGGTCGGGCCTGAGGCGAGAAGTCTTAAATCATTGGCGTTTTTTGTTATAGCCGCTAAGGTAGTTTTTATTCCGGCTGAGATATCGGAGAAGGAATCAACGTTCTGAGTGGCGTCTACGAGATCCTCGGCCGAGCGGACCGGCAAACCGGTATTCTTTTTTAAATATTTTATAACCAGCTTATTATATTCTTTTCCCGCGTTAACTCCTGTGCCGATGGCGGTGCCGCCGATAGAGAGATCAAGCATGCCCTGGCGAACCCGGTTTAAGCGGGCAATTCCGCGCCGAGCCACCATTTTATAGGCGTTAAATTCCATGCCCAAAGTCATAGGCACGGCGTCCTGGAGATGCGTCCGGCCGGTTTTTATCACGCCGGAAAATTCCTTAGCCTTTTTATCCAGGGCTTTTTCAAGAATTTTCAGCGACGTTATGCAATCTTCCATCAATTCATAAATAGTCATTTTCAGGGCGGTAGGCAGGACGTCGTTAGTGGATTGGGAAAGGTTGACGTGGTTTAAATAATGGATTTTGGTTTTGTCGCCCCCGATTTCTTCCGCCAAAGAGGCAATGACTTCATTGACGTTCATATTAATACTCGTTCCGGCGCCGCCCTGAATCGCCGGAGTGACGAATTGGTCGTCGTAAGCGCCGGTTTCCAGTTTTAAAATAGCCTTGTCAATCAGACGGTATTCTTTTTCGCCGATTTTTCCCAGTTCAAAATTAGCCTGGTTAGCGGCTTTCTTTACCGCGATGATTTTTTTCACCCAGTAAAGCGAGGCTTTCTGCCGCGAAACCGCGAAATTTTTTAAAGCCAGTTCGGTCTGCTCGCCGTAGTACTTTTTTTGGTTTGGCATAGATGATATTTATGAATTTATTTAAAATTAGCCTATTTTGTCATCCTGAGGCCGGTTAGGCCGAAGGATCTGCGGACAAGTTTTTCATTCTTATGTGTCTATTCCGCATACATGGATTTTCCTTATCTATAGACAAGACCGATCCATGAATTGACCGCTTTCTGATAATTATATTCCTAGATCCTTCGCTTCGTTTCACTCCGCTCAGGATGACAGAAAAGCAAGAAAACGCTTATTTCCCTGTCAGCGCTTTATGTAAAAGCGCCATGCGGACGTAAAGGCCGTTATGGGCCTGCCTAAAATAGGCGGCGCGGGAATCGGCGTCCACGGCCGGATCAATCTCGTAAATCCGGGGCATGACATGTAAAATTATGGATTTGACTTTCATTCGGTTGACCTGTTCCATGCCGATGTGCAAAGTTTGCTTTAGCCGCTCGTATTCAGCCGGGTCGGAAAACCGTTCCTTAAAAACCCGGGTGACGTAAAGGACATCAAGCTTTTCAATCACCTTATCAAGGTTTTCCAGCTCTTCGTATTTAATGCCTTCCCGCGAAAGAATATCTTTGTATTCGTTCGGCAGGCGCAGTTCCGGAGGCGAAATGAAAAAGAGTTCTACTTTTTTAAAAAGCGGGAAAAGCGGGATGAGCGAATGAATATTTCTTTGATAGCGGAAATCGGCTAAAAAAGCGATTTTTAAACCGTCAATTTTTCCGAGCTCCTTTTCAATCGTGTACAAATCGTATAGCGCCTGGGTTGGGTGTTCGTTAAATCCGTCGCCGCCGTTAATAATCGGGACGGATGAAACCTTAGCGGCGGTTTCAGCCGCGCCGTTTTCCGGATGGCGGAGAACGATAGCGTCGGAAAAGCCGGAAACCACTTTTATCGTGTCAGTAAGGCTTTCGCCCTTAGAGGCCGACGAGGCGGCGGCGTTGGCTACGGAAAGGACGTTGGCGCCTAATTTATAGGCGGCCGATTCAAAAGACAGGCGGGTGCGGGTAGAAGATTCGTAAAAAAGCGTGGCGACGATTTTTCCGGCGCAGTCTTTTTTAATATTTCCTTGCTCGTCCTGTTTTTGCAGTTTGGCGGCTTTGTTAAAAATTTCTTTTAAGGTTTTTTTATCGGCGAATTGTTGGCCGGTTAATACATTGAACATAATTTTTAAATTTTATAATTTTTAATTTTGTAAATAATTTTTAATGTCTAAATTTTTAAAGAATTTTGGCAATAAAACAATTTTTAAAACATTAAAAATTCAAGCATTATTTAAAAATTACATAATTAAGAATTATAAAATTATAACTCAGATTTCATTCCTTTAGGCATGTATTCTCGCCAGGATTTAATTTTTAAATCCTCAAGCGATTTTTCGGTCAGGGCTTTGATAAAAGAACGGGTCAGCTGTAAATCGGTAAAAAGCGGGATGTGCGAATCAACCGCGGCCCGGCGGATAAGATAGCCGTCAGTAACTTCGCCGCCGGATTTTTTTATTCTATCGCCGTTTTGTTCGCTTATGTTAATGACAAAGGCGACTTTTTTTTCGTTGATAAGGTCAATGACGCTAGGCATTTTTCCTTCGTTTAGTTTATAAACTATTTCAGCCGGAATTTCGCGTTCTTTTAAGAATTCATAAGTCGCGCCGGTGGCGTAGAGTCTGTAGCCGGCGTCAGAGAGGAGCTTAATGGCTTCAAAAAGCCGGCGCTTATTAACCGGGCCGCCAAGAGTTAAGAGGGCGGATTTTTTTTCGGTCAGGTTCGTAGAAGCGAGAATAGCTTTTAAGAGCGCTTCGCCAAGATCAGCGCCAAAGGCGGCCACTTCGCCGGTTGAAGACATTTCAACTTTTAAGACCGGGTCGGCGCCCGCGAGGCGGGCAAAAGAAAACTGGGGTGATTTTACGACTACGTAATCGGGATAAGAAAGCCGGACTTTTGATCCTTTTTTGTAAAAGGCGTCAACGATTAAGCCGGCGAAATTAACTCCCGAGGCCTTAGAGATAAAAGGCAGGGTGCGGCTGGCGCGCAAGTTAATTTCAATCACGTAAACTTTATTTTCTTTAACGAGGAACTGGATATTATACGGGCCGGTAATGCGCAAAGCAATGGCGAGTCGGCGGCTGATTTTTTTTATTTCCTCCTCGGTTGAAGAAAAGACTTTTTGGGTCGGGTAGGCGATAGTAGCGTCGCCGGAATGGACGCCGGCATTTTCTAAATGCTCGGAGATAGCGTAAACGAGCGTAACTCCGTCCTGGGCTACCGCGTCGTATTCTATTTCTTTGGCGTTAACCATGAATTTTGACACCGTAACCGAATATTTTTTTGCGGTCAGTCCCAGGGCTTTTTCCACGAAATTTTCTATGTCAGCGTCGTTAAAACAAACGCTCATGGCCGAACCGGAAAGGACGTAAGACGGCCGGACGAGAACCGGATAACCGACCCGGTCGGCGAAAGTTTTCGCTTCGGCGATTGAAGCGCAATTGGCCCATTCGGGCTGAGGGATGTCTAATTCGTCGCATAACCGCGAAAATTTTCCCCGGTCTTCGGCCCGGTTTATATTTTCGGGCGCGGTGCCAAGAATCGGCACTTTATTTTCATGGAGCTTATTGGCGAGGTTGTTCGGGCGCTGGCCGCCGACGGAGATTGCTACTCCGCCGGATTTTTCAAAGTCATGAATATCCAGTACGGTTTCAAGGTTTAAGTCTTCAAAATAGAGCCGGTCAGACATGTCATAATCCGTAGAAACGGTTTCCGGATTGCAGTTGACGATGATTGATTTTTTTCGGTATTTTTTTAATGAGAGAGCGGTATTGACGCATGACCAGTCAAACTCAACCGAAGAGCCGATATGGTAGGGGCCGGAGCCTAAAACCATGACAGCTTTTTTTCCGAGCGGACGAACGTCATGATGCGAGCCGTGATAAGTAAGATATAAATAGTTGGTTTTAGCCGGGACTTCGCCTGCCAGAGTATCAATCTGGAAAACTGAAGGTATTACTTTCAGTTTTTTCCTTAGGGCGCGGACTTCGGTTTCGGTTTTTCCCGCGAGCTTGCCAATAATCTTATCCGAAATTCCGGCCTGCTTGCATTTTAACAGGGTTTCTTTATTAAGCTTTTTATTTTCGCCGAGCTCTTTTTCAATGTCCATGATATTTTTAAGGCGATAGAGAAACCAGGGATCAATGCCGGTCATTCTATAAATTTTTTCTACTTCCATTCCGCGCTTAAAGCCTTCGGCTAAAGCAAAAATTCTTTTCGGGGTCGGAATTTTAATCCATCTTTCCAGGTCAGGCGTGGCCGTATTGAAGCCGGCGTAAGATATGCCCCTAGCTTTTGAAGCGAGCATGCGCACGGCTTTCTGCAGGGCTTCTTCAAAGGAGCGGCCGATAGCCATCACTTCGCCGACCGATTTCATGGCCGAGCCGATGGTCTCTTCGGCGCCGGAAAATTTTTCTAAATCCCAGCGCGGAATTTTTACGGCAACGTAGTCCAGAGCCGGTTCAAAAAAGCTTTGCGTAACTTTGGTCACCTGGTTTTGGACTTTATTTAAAGTAATGCCGAGCGCCAGCTTAGCGGCGACGTAAGCTAAAGGATAGCCGGTGGCTTTGGACGCCAGAGCCGAAGAGCGCGATAACCGGGCGTTTACTTCAATGACAAAATATTCCAGTTCGTTTTTTTCCGGTTTGGGGTTTAGGGCGAACTGGACATTACATTCGCCGACGATGCCAAGACTTTGGACTATTTTAATAGAGATCTGTCTTAGAGCGTGATATTCGTCATTAGTTAAGGTCTGTGACGGGGCGACTACTATGGATTCGCCGGTATGGATACCTAAAGGATCCATGTTTTCCATATTACAGACGGTAACGCAGTTGCCGGCCGCGTCGCGCACCACTTCGTATTCAATTTCTTTAAAATGATGAAGGTATTTTTCAATAAGCACTTGTGGGGAGACGGCCAGGGCGGCGGAAACAATCTCAGTAAGCTGTTTTTCGTCATAAGCCACGCCGGATTTTTGCCCGCCTAAGGTAAACGCGGCCCGAACCATAACCGGATAGCCGATTTTTTCCGCGATTTTTTTTGCCTGTTCCAGGCTGGTGGCGGCCGCGCTAGGCGGAACCGTTATGTCAATGTTTCGTAAATGGTCGGCGAATTTCTGTCGGTCTTCGGTTAATTCAATGGCCGAGACCGGAGTGCCTAAAACTTCTACCCCGTACTTTTTTAAGACGCCTTTGTCATATAATTCTAAACCGCAGTTTAAGGCGGTTTGCCCGCCAAAGGATAAAAGGATGCCGTCGGGCTTTTCTTTGGCAATGATTTTTTCAACGAAATAAGGAGTAACCGGCAGGAAATATATTTCGTCGGCTAAAAGCGGGGAAGTCTGAATCGTCGCGATATTCGGGTTGATTAAGACCGTTTTTATCCCTTCTTCTTTTAAGGCTTTTAAACCTTGCGATCCGGAATAATCAAACTCACCAGCCTCGCCGATTTTTAAGGCGCCGGAACCGAGCACTAATACTTTTTTTATCTTCATTTTTTTCATAATTTCCCTATTGTCATCCTGAGCGGAGCGAAGGATCTGCTAACGCGTCTTACGCGTTTGCTTATTATAGCGTTCGCTCAGCTCCAACACCTGTCCGGTGTTCCAATATGCGGTTTATAATATTATTTGTGATTCCGGTGTAAAAAATCGTTATATTAAAATTCGTCAGTATATAAACGTAATATCGGCGCTCGTCTCTCATAACATTAATCAGCTATGATTCATTATTTCGCAATTCTCATCCGTAGATCCTTCCTCCCTACGGTCGTCAGGATGACAGGTGGGAGGTGAATCATAGCCTATCGGCTTCCAGGAATGACATGCTCAAGGAATTCATCAAACAACCAGCCGGTATCAAGCGGTCCGGGTCGGGATTCAGGATGAAACTGGACTGACATGAAAGGGAGGCTCTGATGGATTATGCCTTCATTAGTATTGTCATTGGCGTTGTAAAACCACTCTTTAAAGCCTTTGGGAATTTTTCCGACCGCGAAGCCGTGGTTTTGGGTGGTCAGGAAACATTTATCCGTGCCTTTTATCACCGCCGGCTGGTTTTGCCCCCGGTGGCCGAATTTTAACTTATAAGTATCGCCGCCGGCCGCGAGGGCTAAAATCTGGTTCCCGAGGCAAATGCCAAAGATTGGAATTTTTTTTGCCATAAGATGTTTTATGCTCTTGATTGTTTTGTCGGCCATCTTAGGATCGCCCGGGCCGTTTGAAATCATCAATCCGTCAAATTTGATGCCGGCCTCTAAAGGGTTACAGTCCCAGGGGGCGACAATTACCTTAACGCCGCGCTTTGATAGTTCATTAGCGATATTGGCTTTAGCCCCGCAATCTAATAAAACAACGGTTTTTTGACCGTTGCCTTTTTCATATATATCTTTAGTTGAAACTTTAGCGACTAGATTATCCTTATTCGGATCCGCGAATCCAATTTTTTCTCCCAATTCAATTTTTCCAAGCATTACGCCCTTTGTCCTTAATTTTTGGGTCAAACCCCGGGTGTCTTTTATTTCCAGAGCCGGAATGCCTTCGTCCATTAACCATTGGCTAAGCGTTCGTTCGCTCTGGTGATGGGACGGCGTGTCTATGTAAGAAGAAACAATTAAACCGGCCACCTGGATTTTATCCGACTCCCAATGCTCTTTGGCCGGAACGCCGTAGTTGCCGACCAGCGGGTAGGTCATGACCAGGATTTGTCCGGCGTAAGAAGGATCGGTGAGGCTTTCCGGATAACCGACCATGCCGGTCGCGAAAACCACCTCTCCGGCAATGGACTTTTCTTTGCCAAAAGAATGACCGGAAATTTCAGTTCCGTCTTTTAATATGAGTTTGCCAGTCATCTTGTTCTTTTAAGTAATAGCGCCTAGGCGAAGGGGCGCTATTATCTCTATTGAAGCTTTAAATATTCTTTAAATAACATATCACATATTTTAAGCCTTGTGAAGACATGTTATACTGAAAATACCGCTAAACCCATCATTAACATCCAACCCGGCTAATTTATGCAAAAAAAATTGATATTTTGGTACCTCGTATTGATAGTAAACCACATCTTTTGGGGAACCCAGGTGCCGGCTCTAAAAGCGGTTTCAGGACATGTTTCGCTCCCGTTACTGACTTTTCTTCGGTTTTTTATGGCCATGCTCGCCCTCCTGCCTTTCTATTTACTGGCCAAGGATAGAAAGCCGATCGAAAGGAAAGATATGAAATTGATCGCCTTTTTGGGGTTTTTTGGCGTGGCAGTTTATGCCATGGTTAACGTGATAGGGATAAAGTTATCGACAGCGGTTAATCAGGCGATTATCCTCCATAGCTGGCCCCTTATGACGGCCATTTTGGCTCCGCTCTTAATTAAGGAAAGAGTGGGCAAAGGGACTTACTTAGCCTTACTCCTCGGGTTTACCGGTTTAATAATAGTGGTGACCGAAGGCAATTTGAGTATGGTTTTTCAGTCCCAATATTTTCTTGGGAATCTGCTTATTTTTCTTAGCGCTCTCATTCTTGCCATCCATACTATTTATAGCAAAAATTTTAACCATAAATACGGCAGCCTGAACATTAATTTCATATATTTTCTTCTTGGTTCATTTTTTCTATTTCTTTTCACTTTTTTTTCCGGAGACTTAGGCCGGATTATTAGTATTGATTCAAAAGACTGGCTATTGATTTTTTGGGTCGGGGTCCCGACTATAGCCCTTACTTGGGTTATCTCTTTTCGCGCCATGCGGGAAATCGGAATTATTAAGGCTAATTCATTTTTTCTTTTAAACGCCCCTTCCGGCGTATTTTTTTCGGTTTTTTTTCTTCATGAGGCCATCACGCCGTTGAAACTTTTTGGGGCTGGCTTAATCTTTCTCGGGCTCTATATAGTACAAACCAGGAAATAATAACTTTACTTTTCATAAATTTTGAGTTAAATTTAGATAAGATTTTAACCATCACTACGTATTTATGGCAAATCTTTCACTGACGTTTCTGGGCACAAAAATGAAAAACCCCATCGTTTTGGCGTCCGGAATATTGGGAGTAACGAAAGCATCACTAGGGAATGTCGTTTTAAACGGGGCGGGCGCGGTAACTATCAAATCAATAAGTAAAGACAAACGGAAAGGCCACAATAATCCCATCATTATTACGTTTGAGACCGGCATGATGAACGCCGTCGGATATTCAAATCCCGGTCTAGACGCGGCTAAGGAAGAATTCGCTGGTCTAGACGAAGTCGGAGCGCCGGTTTTCGCGAGTATTATAGGAACCGCTCCGGAAGACTTCGCCTACATGGCGGAGAATTTTTTATCGGATGAGTACGCGGCAGTTGAAGTTCCTTTGTCTTGTCCGCATACTCCCGGGTTCGGAACCCTTGCCGGCCAGGGGACTCCCGAGGCGGTTTTTAATATAACGAAAGCTATCAAAGAAAAGACCGACTTGCCAATAATCATCAAACTGTCGCCCATTTCGCAAAACTTGGGCGAAGTGGCCAAGGCGGCCGAAGCGGCCGGAGCGAGCGCTATTAATATGGGAAACACTCACGGGCCGGGGATGGTTATAAATTTGGAAACTAGAAAACCCATTCTTGACTTTAAAGTGGGCGGCGTTAGCGGACCGGCCATTCGTCCGATTACTGTCCGATGCGTATATGACGTTTATAAGGCCGTAAAAATCCCGATCATAGGTACCGGGGGCGTTAATACCGGAAAAGACGCGATTGAGATGATGATGGCCGGGGCAAGCATGATTGGCGTTGGTACTGCCGTTTATTACCGCGGCATAAGCGTTTTTAAACAAATATGCGACGAAATGAAAGAATGGATGGAAGGCGCTGGCGTTAAGTCTATAGAAGAGATTATTGGGGCGGCGCATGAATGAATTAAATTTGTAATATTAGAATGTAGCAGAATTAAACTAAAACCCCTCTTTTGTCATTTCGAGCCCGACGCAAGGAGGGCGAGAAATCTAATCTTCGTGAAAACGCGTTCATAGCAATTAGATCTCTCCCTCCGCTACGCTCCGGTCGAGATGACAAAATATTGTTCTACGGTCTAAATATTAATTTTTGAAATTTTATGGAAATACAGCGTAGGGTGGAGCAGCCGATAATGTTGCCAATAAAAAAAATAATAAAGGACAATAAAGACTTTAGGACATTTGTCTTTTCCGGGCAACTGGGCGCGAAACCCGGTCAATTCATAATGCTTTGGCTTCCGCGCGTCAACATGAAACCGTTCAGCATTTCAAATCAGACCGAAAATGAATTTCATATAACCGTGATGAAGGTGGGAGAATTTACCGAAAAGTTATTTGAAATGAAAGTCGGGGATCTTTTAGGCATCCAAGGGCCATATGGGCGACCTTTTAGCTTTAATGAAGGAAAAAATGTAGCAATTGTCGGAGGCGGTTGCGGCATAGCTCCGGTAAACTTCCTGATTTACGACGCGATAAGCAAAGGAAAAAAGGTTTATTTTATCGGCGGTTGCCGTAATAAGGATCTTTTTATAAAGGCGGATGAAATTAAATCGCTTCCGGTTGAGGCCAGTTTCGTTACCGACGACGGTTCTTACGGCGAAAAAGGTTTTACCACCGACGCCTTGAAAATGTTATTAGAGAAAGAAAAGATTGACGAGATTTTCGCCTGCGGACCGGAAAAAATGCTTGTCGCGATTGGTAAAATCGCCCTGGAGCACGATATACCGTGCCAAATATCAATGGAAAGATATATGAAGTGCGGATTTGGCGTATGCGGACAGTGTTGCGTTGACGATACTGGCTTAAGAGTCTGCCATGAAGGGCCGGTATTTGAAGCTAAGACGCTCCTCAATTCAAAGGAGTTTGGCGCCTATAAAAGGGATGGCAGTGGAACAAAACAAATGATTTAAAATAAAAATTTGTAGGCAAGAGAATCATATGGCGGGAGATGGTGAGTGTAATCTATTTTTTGACAGGAACTAAAATAAAATTTATATCAATGATATAATCTCATTCGCTCGGAAATTGGAGCAAGCTCCATTTCCTCGCTCATATCAATTATGAATTACCAAAAAGAAGTAGCCAAAGCGCAGATTAAGATCGGAGCGGTCGGGTTTCGGCCGGACGATCCGATTACGTTTGTCTCGGGACTAGTTTCGCCGATTTACGTTGATAACCGGAAGTTTCCGTTTTATCCGGAAGAGTTTAAGATCGTGATTGAGGGGTTTCGGGATATAATAAAGAAAGAGGAGCTGGAATTTGATATTATCGCCGGGATTGAAGCCGGCGGCATCCCTTATAGTTCGGCCTTAGGTTACGCCATGAACAAGCCGTCAATATTCATCCGGAAAAAAATAAAAGACCATGGGACTAAGAGCCGGATAGAGGGCGGTAAGGTTGAAGGCAAGAGAGTGCTTTTGGTTGAGGATTTGGCGTCAACCGGACTGTCCAGCATTAATGGCGTTAACGCTCTGCGCGATGAAGGCGCGATCGTGGATGACTGCCTGGTAATCATCAGCTATAATTTTCCTGATACAATTGAAAATTTTAAGAATGCCAAACTTAATCTGCGCCCGTTGACGGATTTCCCGACTTTATTAAATGAGGTGATAAGCCAGGGAGTACTGGCGGAAGATCAGCGCGAAACAGTGATGGATTTTTTTAAGGATCCCAAAGGTTGGGCCGGACGGCAAAATTTTAGTCAATCAAAATAGGAATTTTTCCGATGTAAAGCGGCGCGCTGATTAGCACTGAACTCGTGCGCGGAAAGGACTATTTAGTGAAAAAGGAATTAAATTATGAACAATAAAGAATATTTACAAGAGGATATTTATCCGCCGCCGGAAACTCTAATAGACGTGGAAAAAGATAAGGGGAGGAGAAAGGTTTTAAGGGTTCTTGATGAAAAAATATCCGAGATTGATCAATTCTTGGAAAATGGCGCTGTGGGTAAAGTTGCTAAATTTGAAGAATGTTCGGTTTTAACCGATAATCTTCATGCTATAAGGGCAACTCTAAAAAAGTTAGTTCCTCTAATAGATAATTTTGAGCATGATATTATTGGTGGCTGTTTTCTTGAGGACAGATTGGGAGGATTAGAAATGAGTTTGGCGCTGATCAAGAGGCTCGCCGAAGGCAAGAGCAGGGCGAAGTACTACATTGAAAATTGCGAAAAGATGTCAACTGATTTTAGGAAATATTTTAACAATTGTCTTAGAAACGAGGAGCTATTAAGGCTGGCGCTGGAAACTGAAAAAGGCCCGGAAAATTATATAAATTAATTATATGTTTTCAAAAAAATTTAAAATCGGGGTATTCGGGTCGGCGGCCGGGACGAACGTGGAGAGTTTAAAACCGCTGGCGAGAAAAATCGGGGAAGAAATTGCCGTGCGGGGCGGGATTCTTATTTCCGGGGCGACCCGCGGCCTACCTCATGAAGCGGCCTTGGGCGCGGCGGAAAAGGGCGGAATGAACATCGGCTTTTCACCCGCGATCAGCCTTGAAGAGCATTTGAATAAGTATAAATCTCCGACAGATCCGTATATACTCATTTTTACCGGCATGGGTCAAAAGGGAAGGAATATGATTAGCACCCGAACCTGCGACGCGGCAATTTTTATTTCCGGCCGCACCGGGACTATGAGCGAGTTCGCCATGTTCTACGACGACGGAGAAATGGGTAATGTAGCCGGCTTTCTAAAAGGCTCGGGCGGGGTGGTTGACGAGTATCTTACTAATTTCGTTAAAACCACGGAAAAGCCGAGCCAGGTTAAAATTGTAATAGAAGAAGATCCGGCCAAGCTAGTGGAGAAAGTTTTTATGGAGCTGGAATCCGAAAGAGGTGATTTAAGGGATTAATAATAGCGTAAAGGAGGCGTCAGACGAAAATATGAAAGAACGAGATGGATTAATGCAGGATAAAATGCGGAAACTGGAGTTTGAGAACAGAGTTATTAATGAATTAACAGAAGCTATTAAAGGTGGCAAGATTTCCGGCCTTACACGCCTCGCAAGCGAAGAAGTTATGTTGATTCAGAGGAGCGTAACTGAAGCTGTTAAAGAGTTGGGGGAAAATTTGGACATCAAGCTAATAAAGCAAAGGGCTGAAGAAATATTTTTTGAAAAACTGGAATGCTCGCGGGAGGAAGACTTAAAAGGATGTTTTCAGACTGAAGACGAAAAAAAACTGGCTGAAAAAATTTATAGACGCTTGATTCATGCTTTAGAAAAATCCGTTTTGAAGGTTACGACAAGGGATATTTTTACTCTGGGGAATATTGTCCGGGACGTAGTTAAGGAGGCGGGAGAAATAAAATATGGGTTTAACCGATCTCAGTGGGAATCGGAATGCGAAGCGAGATTCCAAAAAGCGCTTATGGACGAAATCGGAATGGATGGGGGACGCTCAAGCTATATAACTGATGGAGATAAAAGATATCATGAAAAAAAAGAAGCATTATTTCAGCTGGTAAATGAGTGGAGAGAAAAACAAAATATGTTTTAATAATTTAAAAAATAATATATGGACATCGTAAAAAAATTAAACGAGCGGATGGATAAGGCAAATTCACTTCTAAGCGTCGGACTTGATCCGGATTATGAGAAGTTGCCGGAGCGGTTTAAGAAAATGGAATTTCCGCAGTTTGAATTTAATAAGTATATCATGGACGCGACGCATGAATACGCCGCGGTTTTTAAGCCGAATAACGCTTTTTACGAAGAGCGGGGAGATAAGGGCCTGAGGGAACTAAAAATGACCATGGATTACGCCCGGGAAAAATATCCGGATGTGTTTTTAATAGTTGATTGCAAGCGGGGAGACATCGGGAATACTAATAAAGGATATTTAAAGGCTACTTATGACTGGCTGGGAGCGGACGGATTGACTATGAGCCCGTACATGGGAAAGGAATCATTACAATGTCTATTGGATCGGAAGGATAAAGCCTGCATAATTTTAGTCCGGACTTCCAATCCGGGTGCCGGGGAGTTTCAGGACTTATTGGTCGGAGACCCCTCCCTAACCCTCCCCTTAGCAAGGGGAGGAGAAAAGCCTTTATGGCAAATCGTAGCCGAGAACGTAGTAAATAAATGGAACGAGCATGGCAATTGCATGATGGTGATGGGCGTTACCTGGCCGGAAGAAATGAAAAAGGCCCGTGAAATTGCCGGGGACATGACTTTTCTTTGTCCTGGTTTTGGGCCGCAGGGTGGGGATTTAGGGGAATGGATTATAGCGGGGTTAAGTTCCGAAAAAAAAGGCTTAATAATCAATTCTTCCCGGGCGATAATTTTTTCCGATGACCCGAAAGAAGAAGCAAGGAAATTAAGGGATGAGATAAATAAATATAGATGACAAAGAAAAATAAAATTACTATAAGAAAACCTGATGATTTTCACGTCCATTTAAGGGGCGGGGAGATGCTTAAAAACGTCATTCACGCGACTGACGGCGTTTTCGCGCGGGCTCTCGTTATGGGCAACCTGCCGGAGCCGATCGCTAAGGCTGAGGATGTTATAAACTACAGGAATGAAATTATAGCTTGCGCCGCGCCGGGATTTCAGCCGATAATGGCTATCATGCTCGTTAATAAAACAACTCCGGAAATCGTTGAAACGGCTTATCGCGAGGCTGGCATTCGGGTGTTAAAACTTATCCCCGGCAATACTTCTACCGGTTCGGATCAAGGAGTGTCATTTCATGAACTCCAAAAATATTATCCGGTTTTAGAAAAAGCGCGGGAACTCGGGATGATTTTTTCCGTCCATTTTGAATTGGCGATAGAACCCGACGGCGCCGCGATTCCGATGGTTCTCCGCGAACAGCGAGCATTGCCGTTTTTGAAAAAATTAATTAAAAATTTTCCGGATTTAAAAATCGTGGTTGAGCATGCCAGCAACCGTGAAACGATTGAGTTGGTAAAGGGTTCGGGGCCGAATGTGGCCGCCGGTCTTACTTATCATCACGCGGTAATAACGACCGAAGATGTTTTGGATGGTAAAGGGGAAGTAATAAACGCTTTTAACTTATGCATGCCTGTTGCTAAATCCGAGGACGACCGGCGAGCGGTAATTTCCGCGATGACGAGCGGCAATTCGCGGTTCTTTTTCGGCTCGGATTCCGCGCCGCATCCTCTTTATAAAAAGCAAAGCGAAAATCCGCCGGCCGGAATATTTACGGCTCCGGTGATTTTACCGGGACTGACGGAAATTTTTGAGGCTGAAGGCAAACTGGAAAATCTTGAAAATTTCGTGTCGCGGTTCGGAGCGGAGTTTTACAGCCTGCCTTTAAATACCGGCAGTGTGGAACTGATAAAAGAAGATTGGGTAGCGCCGGAGATGGTCGGGAATGTTAAAGTGTTTAGGGGCGGAGAGATACTTAAATGGAGAATTACTGAATAATTTTATTTTATGAGAGAAAAATTAATCGCGAAATTGCAGGCTATTCAGAAAGCGCTTGCTGAAAGGAGCGTGGGAGTGGGAAAGCTGGAGCGTTTAAGCGCCGAGGCGAGAAAGGCTTTTGACAGCGCTATTGATTCGCTTACGAGCCGCGAAGACATCCTAAAAGAGATTGAAATAAAAAGGGAACAGTTAAGAAAATGGCGGCGCGGGTTTTATCGGACGGTTTTTCCGATAAACTGGAAATATGTTTTTTCCATGCCGTTTATTTACGGGATGATTATTCCGGCGTTTTTTTTCCACATCGGCCTTGAAATTTACCATCAGGTCTGTTTCCGGATTTACCGGATTCCTTTAGTAAAAGCCAATGAATATTTTATTTATGATCGCCAGCTTCTTCCGTACTTAAACTGGTTTGAAAAGTTTAACTGCGTTTATTGCAGTTACGTCAATAACCTGATCCGCTACGCGGCGGAAATCGGCGGCCGGACCGAACGGTACTGGTGCCCGATAAAATACGCGCGGAGGATGGAAAAGCCCCATTCCCAATATCCGAGGTTTGTTGACTATCTTGACGCTGAGAATTTTCGGAAAAAATGGGGTGAGTTGAGGGATTTTTCGGATATAACGGAAAAAGAAAGCCTGAATGGAGCAAGGCGGACGAATGGCCCGGGCAATCCCGGGAGAGTGCGGCAATAAATGTAATAAAATTTTTAAAACATCGTCATAATATATGACGGTGTTTTTTTAACGGCTCAGCAGAACATGAAAACTGGCGGCGGAAAAATAACCGGACTAACTGAGAATAAAATCAAAACAACATAAAATAAAACGTCCCGCTCTGATTAAAGAGGCGGGACGTTTTAATATCTTTGCGCCAGGAAATTAATTCCGGTAAAATCGGCTACACCTGCTTATTGGATTCCCTTAATTTTTTTTCTTTTTCAGCCTTGATTTTTTCGTTTTCGGTTAAGTATTTTTTTCTTAAACGGACGCTTTTCGGGGTGACTTCAAGATACTCGTCGTCTTTCATAATGCTCATGCCCCGCTCTAAAGACAAATCAACCGGCGTGGTAAGGCGGATAGCTTCGTCCGAACCGGAAGCGCGCATGTTGGTTAGTTGCTTGCCTTTGGTCGGATTAACTCTTAAGTCTTCGCCCTTGGAAACATTGCCGATTACCATGCCTTCGTAAACCTCGGTATTAGCGCCGATATATAACGCGCCCCGTTCCTGAAGGTTAAAAAGCGAGAAGCCTAAGGCTTTGCCGGTCGCCATGGAAACCATTGATCCGGTTTCGTGTTTTTTAATTTCTCCGGTGTGCGGCCTGAATCCGATAACCCGGGTGTACATAATTCCTTCGCCGCGGGTCTGGACGACGAATTCGTTCCGGTAGCCTAAGATTCCCCGGGTGGGAATTTCAAAGATAATCCGCGTGTTGCCGTGTTCCGGTTTTATTTCCGTCAGGTTGCCGCGCCGTTTAGAGAGAGTTTCAATAATCGCGCCCGACATGTCATTCGGGACGTTAATAGTCACTTCTTCAAACGGCTCCATTTTTATTCCGTCTTTTTCTTTTATAATGACGTGCGGCTGGGAAATCTGCAGTTCATAGCCTTCACGCCGCATGTTTTCTAAAAGAATGGCAATATGCATTTCACCCCGGCCGAAAACTTTGTAATAGTCGGCTCGGGTAAAATCTATTTTTAAACCGACGTTGACTTCAAGCTCTTTTTCCAACCTTTCTTTAATCTGCCGGTTGGTAACGAATTTTCCTTCTTTTCCGGCGAAAGGAGAATTGTTAACCATGAAATTAAGGGAAATAGTCGGCGGGTCAATATTGATGGCCGGCAGGATTTCCTGCTCGGGCGTTTCGCAGATGGTTTCGCCGATGTAGATGTCGGGGAGCCCGGCAATCATGACTATGTCGCCGGCGCTGGCTTCGTTTACTTCTTTTCTTTGCAATCCTTCAAAGGTAAAAAGTTTAGCGATTTTCCCAATCCGGTTTTCTTTTCCTTCGCGCCGGACAATAACATTTTGGGCGTTTTTAATTGTTCCTTCATAAATCCGGCCAACCGCGAGGCGTCCGAGAAAATTATCATAACCGAGATTAAAAGGCTGCATGCGAAGCGGCATGGCTTCGGCTCCTTTGGTTGAGGCCACCGGAACCTGTTTCAGGATAGAGTCCAGTAAAGGCGACAAGTCTTTTGAATCGTCTTCCAGCTTGGCTTTGGCAATCCCTTCCCGGGCGATCGCGTAAATCGTGGTAAAATCCAGCTGTTCGTCCGAAGCGCCGAGATCCAAAAATAATTCATAAACCATCTCTTCCACTTCGGCGGGCCGGGCGGCCGGTTTGTCAATTTTATTGATTACCACGATGGGCTTTAATCCGAGTTCCAGAGATTTTTTCAGGACGAATTTTGTCTGGGGCATGGGGCCTTCCTGGGCGTCAACGACTAAAAGTACTGAATCAATGGATCTTAAAACCCGCTCTACTTCCGAACCAAAATCGGCGTGGCCGGGGGTATCAACAATATTTATTTTTGTGGTCTCTTTTTCCCCACCCTTCGGAGGGTAATAAACCGAGGTGTTTTTTGAATAAATCGTAATGCCTCGTTCAAGTTCAAGGGCGTTTGAGTCCATGCTCACGCCGGCTCCGGACATACCAGTCTGCCGCATCAGCGCGTCGGTCAGGGTAGTTTTGCCATGATCAACGTGGGCTATAATTGCAATGTTTCTTATGTCCATAGCGTTAAATTGCAGAGTAAGCGAGATTAAAAAAATAAAACCCGGCTTTTTAAAGCGGGTAAATATCGGCTTAAAAATTTTAGACAGAGCTGATAAGCTGATAATTTCGGGTTGCTTTCATTAATTATTACGTAAAATCGCTGGTTTGTCAAATATTGTACTCGGCGTACGCGCATATGGCGGTTTTTCTTGAAAATTCTGCGTACTTAATCGTATTTTAATCTTAAATCTTTATTATTATAAAAACGTTAAAAATGTTATAATAAGATTATTGCTGAACTAACTTTATGTGATTTTGAAAGTTTTAACTGTAAGACAATTTAGCCGACTGGCAAACGGGAAAGGATAAAAGATAATCGTAAAATTTTATTAATAATTAATTTTGAAAACTATATCTGATGATATAATTTTCATTCGCTCGGAAATTGCAAATTGAAATTTTCAATTTTCTTGCGCAAATCAACTATGAAAGGCTATGTAACCGACATTTTAAAAGCGACTTTGGAAAACGAAAATTTCCGCCAAGTGCTTTACACCGCGCCGTCAAGCCAGCTCGTTGTCATGAGCCTAAAACCCGGAGAAGAGATAGGCGCGGAGGTCCATGAACTGGATCAGTTTATAAAGATTGAAAAAGGCGAGGGTAAGGCAATTTTAAACGGCGCCGAATACGCGCTTAAAGATGATTACGCCGTAGTGATACCGGCCGGCGTGAATCATAATATCGTTAATACTTCCCAGAGCGAACCGATGAAGCTTTATACCGTCTATTCTCCGGCCGAGCACCGGGACGGCGTAATCCACGCCACCCGCGAAGAAGCCACGGCCGATGACGAACATTTTGACGGCAAGACCACGGAAGAAAATTAATAAAAAATAGACGCTTTGGCTTTTATCGCCGGCAAAATGGTTTTGCAAAAATTCCTCCTTATCGGAGGAATTTTCATTTTTTGTCGTTTTCTTGCTTTTTAAGGCCAATGGTATAAGATAATTACGCGCTTAAAAGCGCGTTAAAACCCGCGTTTTGAAGATTTTCGCTTATCTTTGCGTATTATAAAATGACCTGGTTATCAAAATAACGCGTATGCTTCCAATTGACCAAGCCGGTAAAATGTCCGACGAGGAGCTTTTAGTGTCCAGCCTGGAAAATCAGGATAATTTTTTATACCTAATCCAGCGCTACAAACAGAAGCTTTTCAATTTTATTAAAAGAATTACCAGCGTGGCAGACGAAGACGCGGAAGATATTCTGCAGGACGTTTTTTTAAAAGTCTATCTGAACCTGAATGACTTTAACCATGGTTTTAAATTTTCTTCCTGGATTTATCAGATCGCGCGGAACCAGGTTATCTCCAACCATAGGAAATTAAAAGCCCGGGCCGAAGGCTATAAAACGCCGCTTGACGAAGAAATGGTCCGCTCGCTCATCTCCGGCCTGGATATGGAAAAGCTCGCGGACGCCGAAATTCTGAAACTGAATATTCGCAAAATTTTAAAAGGCCTCAGCGAAAAATACCGGGAAGTGCTTATATTAAAATTTCTTGAAGAGAAGAGCTACGCGGAAATTTCCGATATTATTAAAAAGCCGATCGGAACCGTTGGTTCGCTCATGAATAAAGCTAAAAGCGAGTTCAGGAAGGAGCTGGAAAAGCAAAATATTAAGCTAATTGTTTAGCGGTTAGCATGGCGCTTTAGTCGGATGTTAAGCCTAAGCCGCCGAACGCGAAACCCTGAAAATATGATTGAGGATAAAAATTTTGACGAAAAACTGCTTAACTCCATTAAGGAGAGGAAAGTCGCGCCCAAACCGAGATGGCATTTTATTTTAAAGGAATACGCCATCTGGATCGCCGGAGCGGCGTTTTTAATCGTGAGCGCGGTTTCTTTTTCTTTAATCATCCACATGGTGCGCCTGTTCCGTTTCAGGGAGTTCGGGTTTTACCAGAAAGCGGCTCATGGCCCTTTGGAATTTTTAATGCTTATTATTCCCGTATTCTGGCTCATCATGCTTGCCGTGTTTGTGGCTATTGTCTATTATGATTTTAAAAAGACCAGGAAGGGCTATCGTTATCAACCCTTGGCTATTATCGGGGCGGCGCTCGTAGCGAGCGCGGGATTAGGAATAATTTTCGCTGGAGCCGGCCTCGGAGAAAGGATTGATGATGCGATCGGTAAAAGCGCGCCGGAAGCGTTTTATAAGCATGTCATCAACCCCCGTATTGAGTTTTGGTCAGAGCCAGAAAACGGCAGGCTGATGGGGCTCGTAATTTTTAAAAGATCAGATGACGAGTTTGGGGTTCTTGATATCAGGAAAAAAGAGTGGCTGTTATATACGGAAGGCAGTATCGGCGATCGGGAGATGATTGAGGTTGGCAGGCCGGTTCGGGCGTTCGGCAAGGCGGTCTCGGAAAATGAATTTAGGGCTGAAGAGATTTTATCGTTCGGACCCGGGCGCGGTTTTATCATGAAGATGAGGCCGATGCCGGGAACGCCTGATATGATGTTTGGCGAACCGGGCCAGGGAATGATTATTCCCGGAGAGGAAGGCGGCCCGAAGAAATTTTTTTACCGGGCGTATTAACGGGCATGGACGTCCAATCAAATTTAATTAATAGGACTTCCGCGTTTGGCGCATTTCTTCGTTGGCGCCTGCGATACTCACTCGCCGTAGCAGCAAGTACGCCTCGTTCCGTTTCTCGGCGCCGCCTTGAACTGCATCCAAACGCAAAAGTCCTTAAAAACCCGAATCGCGCTGTTTCTTTTAATCCGTGAAGCCTGATTTAAAAATTTAAATTAGTGGATTAAAAGCGTCGCGCGGTTCATTGAACTTATGAAAAAATCCTACTTTTATATCGCGAGTTTCGCCCTTTTGGGCTTAGTCGGCCTGGCCGCCTTACCGGTTTACGCCGATACAGCTACTGGCGCCGTTGCCGGGGGTATAAGAAAAGCCGGTCATTTCTTTAATAAAGGAAACATGACCGAGGAGCAAAAGGCCGAGTTGGAGAAAAAAATGGAAGAAAGACGAGCCGAGGCCGAGGCCCGGCAGACGAAAATTGACTCGGCGATCGCGGCCGGTGATTATGACGCCTGGGTCGCCGCGGTCGGGACTGATTGTCCGCTGGCGGATAAAATTACCAAAGACAACTTTCCAAAGTTCGTTGAAGCTTACAATTTAATGAAGCAAGCCCGGGAAAAAATGACTGAACTCGGGATTGAGCAGGGCGAAGGATTTATGTCCGGAGGATTTATGGGCATGAAGCATGGCTCTGGTATGGCGGGTCAGGGAATAATGAACCGCTAAATCCATTGCAATCGTTAAAGGGATGCCGGCGAAATTATTATAACATTTAACTGGCGATAACTTTCTTCCCGGCGGAGAAAGTTATCGCCGTTAACGGGATACTCATAACATAAAATGGTAAAAAATAAAACAAACCGATGAAAAACAAAATTTTTGGAACAATAAAAAAACATAAAATTATCACGGGGATTATTATTATCGGTCTCGCGGGTGGAGGGTATTTTTTTTATAATTCAAAAAATTCAGGCGCGGCTCCGGCGAGTTATGTAATCGGCCAGGCGGAAAAGGGCGCGATCATGACTTCAGTTTCCGGCACCGGGCAGGTTTCGGCGACGAATCAGGTTGATTTAAAGCCGCAGATTTCCGCCAAGATCGTTTCCATAAACGTAAAATCCGGACAAACAGTAAAGGTCGGCGAACTCTTAGCCGTCCTTGATTCCAAGGATTTGGAAAAACAGGTTCGGGACGCGAAAAATTCATTAAACAGCGCCATGGCGAACTATAACCTGAAAGTCGCCGGAATAACAGCTGAAGACGAAAAAGTGGCGAAAAATTCAGTCGCGTCAGCCAAGCTGGCTTATGAAAATTCTTTAACCGCGCTGGCGAACGCGAAAACTGACGCCGACGATAATCTTTTAAAAGCCGAACGTTCTTTAGAGGACGCCCAAAGAAATTATGACACGGCAGTAGCTAATCAGGGACTTACCGCGGATTCAAAAACAACCGATATTGATAACGCCTATATTAGCGCGAAAAACGCGGTGAGCTCGGCTTATACTTCAGTCCGCTCGTCAATAGTAACGATTGATGGAATGCTCGGCATGAATAATTATAACAATAGCAATAATGCCTATCAAAGCTCTATTGGCATCAGGAATCCGCAGACCCTGACTATTGCTAAGAACTCTTACGATCTTGCCCGGAGCACTTTGATAAAACTTGAATCCGGCTATCAGGCATCAGGCTGGACCAGCGAGGAAATAGAGAACCTTTTAAAAGAAGCTATTTCCGCGGCGCAGGCAACGAGAAAGATGGCTCAGGATACTTATACCATGCTAACTTACTCGGTAACTTCAACCGACTTGAGCGAAACAACGCTTTCCGGCCTAAAATCTTCGGCCAGCTCGGCTGAATCTTCGTCCGCGACGAGTATTACGAGTCTCCAGTCGGCGACCCAGAGCATAGCGAGCGCCAAACTGAACCAAAATTCATCCGACATTTCGTTTTCCGGTTCGGTCGCGAGCGCTAAGTCGTCCCTGGAAACCGCGAAAACCAGCCTGGAGCAGGTAAAGCTTGATAACGCGAAAAGCATCCAGTCGGCCGAGTCAGACATAAAATCAAAAAAAATCTCTTTGGAAAATTCGCAGGCTCAGTATGATTTAAAAGTCGCTAAACCGAGGGACGTTGACTTAGCTGCCAGCCGGATCCAGATTCAGCAGGCGCGGGAATCCTACAATACGGCTTTGGAAAATTTAAGCGAAGCCAAAATTATTTCCCCGATTGACGGGGTAATCGCCAAAGTGTATCAGAACCCGGGCGACCTCTCGTCAGTTTCGCAGTCCACGGCTCTAATAACCATAGTAACTAACAACCAGCTCGCTACCGTTGATCTTAACGAGGTTGACGCGGCCAAAGTCAAAGCCGGACAAAAAGCCGCTTTAACTTTTTCTGCTATTGACGGCCTGGAAATCACCGGTGGTGTCGTAGAAATGGACGGCGTCGGCACGGTTACCCAAGGGGTGGTTACTTATTCAGTCCAGATCGCGCTAGATACCCAGGACGCGCGGATAAAACCCGAGATGAGCGTTTCAGCCACGATTACCACGGATCAGAGATTTGACGCGCTGTTAGTTCCAAATTCAGCCATAAAAAGCGACGCGAACGGCTTAAGTTACGTGGAAACTTTAAAGGGCGCTACAGCGGTTACCGACAGTAATGGCATCGCTTCTGAAGAAGCGCCGGAAATTAAATTCGTCCAGACCGGCCTGACGGGCGACGCCAATACGGAAATAATTGAAGGGCTTTCCGCGGGCGACCTGATAATTACTAAGACTGTTTCATCGGCCGGCGCCGGCGCGCAGGCTACCCAGCAGAATAGCGCTTTTGGCGCGCTCGGCGGCGGAGGCGGAGCCGGCGTGAGAGTGATGAGGTAGCCGATTAGATTTAATTTTTATTTTGTCATTTGAAATTTATTTGCATTAGAATTTTCGCGTTTGAAAAATAAACTCATTTTGTCATTCCGGCAACTACTGCTTTCTTTGTCATCCTGACCCCGAGTCATCGGGGGAAGGATCTGCGGATGCGATAATTAATCCAAGGGTAATTCTATAGATAAAATCAGTCTATAAATTTACCCATAGCTTGATTATTATGTCCGTAGATCCTTCCTCCCTGCGGTCGTCAGGATGACAAAAAAAGGGGGTATTTCCGCTAAACACGAGATTCTTCACGGGGTCTGTCCTGAATGAAGTGAATGAGTTCGGGATGACGTTTCGTAATTTAAAGAAATATAGATGTTAGAATGTATTAAAATAAACAAGGTATATACGTCCGGCGATATAGAAACGCGGGTGCTTAAGGATGTGAGTTTTAAAATTAATAAAGGCGAGTTTGTCGCCATCACCGGGCCGTCGGGGTCAGGGAAATCAACGATCATGCATATAATCGGCGCCCTTGATTCCCCGACTGACGGCAAATATTTTTTAGACGGCCAGGACGTTTCTAAATTATCGGACGAAGAGCTGGCGGACATAAGAAAAAATAAAATCGGTTTTGTTTTTCAGGCGTTTAATCTCCTGCCGCGCTCAACCGCGCTCAGGAATGTCATCCTGCCCCTTGTTTACGCCGAGACTCCGGCGGAGAAAAGGGAAGAGCTCGCGAAAACCGCCCTCGCGTCCGCCGGACTGGAAGAAGGAAGATGGAATAATTTAACTAACCAGCTATCTGGCGGGCAGATGCAGAGAGTAGCGATCGCCCGGGCGCTCGTCAATAAACCGTCAATTATCCTCGCTGACGAGCCTACCGGAAACCTTGATACGAAAACCGGCGAAATAGTCTTAAAAACTTTTCGCGATTTAAATAGAAAAGAAGGCCACACCATTATTTTAATCACTCACGAGAAGGATGTCGCGGCATACGCGGATAGAGTGATTTTTATAAGGGATGGGGTGATTGTGGAAGAAGGTAAAGATAATTTCAAATTTCAAAGCTCAAATGTCAAATCAATTTTAAAATCCAAATGACAAAAGTTATGTTTTGAGTTTTGGCATTTGGATTTGATTTGAAATTTAGATTTTGAAATTTGAAATTATCTTTAACATTTTCCATTTTGATTTTTACATTTTGATTTTATGCTATTATCCGACTTATACAAGGAAACATTTTTTGCCATTAAGGCTAATAGGGGCCGGTCGAGTCTTACCGTTCTCGGCATTGTTATTGGCATTGGTTCGGTTATCGCCATGGTCGCTATAGGCCAGGGATCGCAAAAATCCATTGAAGCGAGTATTGAATCCATCGGCTCTAACCTTCTTATCATCATGCCCGGCTCCCAGCAGGGTTTGGGCGGCGGCGGGGTTTCAGCCGGAAGAGGCAGCGCCCAGACCTTAACCCTGGAAGATGCCGAAGCTATTAAAAAAGAAACCGCTTCGGTTAAAGCGGTTGAGCCGGAATTGACGGGAAGATACCAGGTTTCAGTCAAAAGCAATAATACTAATACCCAAGTAGTCGGGACAGTAGCCGAATACCCGGAAGTGCGGAACGTTGAAGTTGATTTCGGCAATTTTTTAACTGAGCAGGATATTAAAGGGTTAAGCAAGGTCGCGGTTCTCGGCCCGACGACGAGGGACGACCTTTTTGGCGAAGGCGCCAATCCCGTCGGCGAGACCGTCCGGATAAACAAGGTTGATTTCCGGGTAATCGGGGTTACAAAATCCAAAGGCGGGAGCGGGTTCGGATCGCAGGATGACATGATTTTTGTTCCGCTCGCGACGGCCAAAGCCTATCTTTCCGGCAGTAGTTATCTTTCAACGATTTACGTCCAGGCCGAGAACCAGGAGTCGCTTACGGCCGCCCAAAACGGAATAACCGAACTGCTTCTCGCCCGCCATAAGATTTCCGATCCAGCGAACGCCGATTTCCAGATATTAAACCAGTCCGATATTGTCGCGACCGCCTCTTCGGTTACCGGCACTTTTACCATGCTACTCGCCGCCATTGCCGGCATTTCTTTAATCGTCGGGGGAATCGGTATCATGAACATGATGCTTACAAACGTAACCGAGCGGACGCGCGAGATTGGCCTTCGCAAAGCCATTGGCGCGAAAAGGAACGATATTTCTAACCAATTCTTGGGCGAGGCTGTTATGCTCACTTTTATCGGCGGCGGTCTCGGGATCATTCTTGGTTTGCTCGTATCCGTGGCAGTGTCAAAATTCGCCAATATTGCCACGACAGTTTCTGCCTCTTCAATCGTCTTAGCTTTCGGGGTATCAGCCGCTATCGGAATAATCTTCGGCTATTATCCGGCTCGGAGAGCGTCAAAATTAAATCCGATAGAGGCTCTGCGGTATGAATAATTTAATGCTTAAAGCGAACCATATGAATAAAAATAAATTTTTTTATCTGGTGGATTTCTTGCTTCTTTTAGTCCTGGTTATTAATATTTTGTCGGTTACGCTGGTTAGAAATTTTAAGATCCATGAGTTTACCGGTTATCTGTTTCTTTTTCTTACCGCTGTCCATATGCTTCAGCATAGCCGCTGGATTATCAGTACGACAAAAAGTTTATTTAAATAATTTACTATTATTAAAAAAGTATGGGTAAAACAAATTTGGTTATCGCGCTATCAGTAGCGATTGTTATTGCCGGCGCTGGCGGTTTTTACGGCGGCATGCAGTATGAAGCTAGCAAAAGCCCTTTGGCTAATTTTCAAAAAAACGGAACCGGAGCGATGAGGTTTCAGGGAACGGGCGGACAAGGCGGCGGGCAGGGAGCTGGCGGCGGAAGAATGGCGGCGGGAAACAGCGGAGGTTTTGTTTCGGGCGAAATTTTAAAAAAAGACGATAAGACCGTTACCGTAAAACTGCCGGACGGCGGCTCAAAAACCGTCTATATCGCCGACACGACGACCGTATCAAAATCAGTAGACGGCGTTAAAGATGATTTAACCGAAGGCGTGAATGTTATGATCACCGGAACGGCCAATTCGGACGGCAGTGTTTTAGCCGAATTTATCCAGATACGGTAGAGACGCAAAATTTTACGTCTCTACAAAAACACCCTTTTTTCGTTAATTCGGGAAAGGGTGTTTTTTGTGATAGAAGGGAATCATGATATAATTAATTCATGGAAAATTAAATTGCAGTCTTCTGATGGAAAAAAATATGAAACCGACTGCGCTAACACTGAGGGGATGTTTAGGATTATTTAGTAAAGACGCAACGATATGTAGAGACGCAAAATTTTGCGTCTCTACGGATGCGACGAAATATAAAAATAAATACACCATCAAATCCGCCAGATTAGAAGGTTATGATTACAGCCAAAACGGCGTATATTTCATAACGATCTGCGCGAAAGACAGAGAGCATTATTTTGGAGAGGTGGAAAATGGAAAAATAATTTTGAATGACATCGGGAAAATCGTTCAGGAGGAATTGTCGCGAACGCCAATAATTCGCCAGAATGTAATTTTGGATGAACAAATAATAATGCCGAATCATTTGCACGCAATTTTGGAAATTTTGTGCAAGATCAAATCATCCGTAGAGACGCCCCGGCGGGGCGTCTCTACCGTGATGGTTGCGGTTGATGATAAATTGAAACGCGGCGGATATAATCCGCAATGGAAACCAAATTCATTGGGTTCAATTATAAATCAAATTAAATCGGTCTGCACGAAAAAAATTTGGAAATCCAAATATCCTAATTTCGCCTGGCAATCCCGTTTTTACGATCATATCATTCGCAACGAAACCGAACTGAACAAAATCCGCGAATATATCATAAACAATCCGAAGATGTGGGAACGTGACAGGAATAACGTGGAGAATATTTGGATGTGAAATAAAACCATTGCCCCGGTCTCGCCAATCGGGTATAATATAACCATATTATTGTAGAGACGAGGCATTGCCTCGTCTCTACAATAGGCCAATTAATAAAACAGAACCCCCGCTAAACCCGCCCGGCGGATAAGCGTTGGGGTAAATACAAAAAAATGAAAGGTATATTTACCCGCACTTACTCTCTTTTTCTCTTAACTAAACCTCAAAATCTAAAGTTCTCCAGATTTGTTTTTTTCTTCCTGTTATTTTTGGGAAGTTTTTTTGTTTTCGGAGCGGGGAAGGCGGATGCGGCGACTTATACAGTTTGTTCAAGCGGATGCGACCAAACTGCAATCCAAGGCGCCTTTGATAATTATGATTTAGCTCCTGGAGATATTGTGGAAGTGCGGGCGGATACGGAAGGAGGAAGTAAGACATATAATGAGATGGTTACATGGGGCACTAATGATTATGGTGCTGCTAATGGACAGGTAGTATTACGTGGTAGGGAAGGAGATATTGTTGCTATAGATGGTGGTAGTATTAGAAATTATAGTATCACAGCGGCAAATGAATTATCTGCATATATTACCATTCAAAACTTTATATTAAGTAATTATGTATCAAGAGGAATTTGGCTCGAGGGAGCGAGTGGCGCCTTACAAAATGGAATTATTATTGCTGATATTACAGCTACCGGCGGAGTAAATGGTATATGGTTGAGAAACAAATCAAACTCATCTCTTACAGATAGTGTTGTATCAGGTGCTAGTGGGCATGGTGTTGCATTTTCTACTCAAGGCGTGACAACTCCATCCGATCTTACAATAGACGGACTTACAGTGTCGGATTGTGGCGGGCTCGCAAATTATGGTCAATTTTACATTGAAAACTATGCAAATGTGTCTATCAGTGATGTTACCTCGTATGGTAGCACGGCATCATCTGGACTTGGGTTAAGAAATGTTAGTGGAGCTATTACTTTAACATCATGCAATTTGGGTCAGAATGACGATGGTAACACACTGTATGGCTTATTTATAAATTCGTGCTCAGGTATATTAAATGCGACTAATATAAACGCATCCTTTAACACTAGCTATGGTATTTATTTGTTAGATTCAAACTTAGCAGAAGGATCATATATAAATGATTCAACTGTTGCAAGTAACGGTAATGTCGGTGTTGCAGTAATTAATAACGATAACGTAGCTATTGAGGCCAGCGCAACAGCTAATGCTGGACACGGATTTTTAGTAGACACTGGTTCAACCAGTATTGAATTATCTGGTAGCTCATACTTAAACACTGGGTCAGCCAGTAGTGGAGTAAGAATAAAAGGAGGATCTTCATTTATTGATGTTTCATCAATGCGGGTTTATTCAAATCCTTTTGATGGAATTTCTATTGCAGATAACGCAACAACAGACGTTACTGTAAAAAATTGTGAAATCTACTCAAATGGTACAAACGGTCAAGTCAACTCAGGAGATGGCCTTACTTCTCATGACGCCTCATCAAATATTTATTTTTATGGCAACATAGTATACTCCAACGAAAACTCTTGTATCGCCGTTGTTGGTTCTGGTAGCGGTAGAGCGTGGAATAATGCATGTTATTTTAACGGTAATTCTACTTTTGCAGGGACGAGAGGTGGATATTTCAATCAATGCACGTCTGGCGCTTGGAGTATAAGGAATAATGTCTTTAGTGGAAGCTACCCATACGAGGTTTCCACAACGAGCGATGGATGGGTAGCAACTGATACAAATTATAATCAATATTTTCACACAGGAAATGGAGTAACCGAATCCACCTTCGCTACATTGGATGGAGGATCGACAATGATTGGATGGGGTGATTATCAGTCCAGAGAATCAAATTCACAGTATGGGAATCCTCTGTTTGTTACCCCTGACACCAATTTTCAGCTTTCCTACAATAGCCCCGCCATCGACTCCGGCACCGACGTCTCCCTCACCTCCGATTACGCGGGGAACCCGATTTACGGCACTCCCGACATCGGCGCATATGAGTACCAGCCGCCATATACCGTGGGCTCTACTCCAGTCCCTCAAACCGGCTCTATTCGGATATATTCTGACGGACAATACCGGGCTCTCGTCGCCACTACCACCGCTGACACCATTACTACCTCTAACTTCTCGGTAGTACCCGCCGGAGGCGGGTTCTACACCGCCTCTACCTCGGCATTCATGGATTTAAGTATTAATACCTGGGAAACCGCGGGCGACAAGAATAAATCATGGACCGCGACCTCAACCGAGGGAGCGGGAAATACCCACGCCACCTCTACGGTTTACACCATTGGCGATCTAATCCCGGATAGCTACTACACATTCAAAATTGACAATACCGCTACCACCACCGCCATCACCGGTTATGGCGCTACCACCTGCCAAACCAGTTACGGAAACGGCACCAACCTGACCTGCCTCTCCGACTCCTCGGGCATTGTCCAATTCATCTACTCCGGCGGCTATTCTACCCATACATTTGAACTGGAAAAAGATATAACCAGCCCGGCGAGTTTTACTGTCTCTTCGCCAGCCAATAATACGGTTAACTCCGACTCCCGCCCGACCCTCAGCTGGAACGCCTCATCTGACACGGAATCAGGAATAGCTAAATACCAGCTCTACATAGACAATACCCTGGACTCTGAC
>JBAZCA010000007.1:0-48351 GCA_041671125.1 Patescibacteria group bacterium
CAAAGCCCTTCCACGGGTTTAGCTGTCCCGGAGAAACTATAATTTTTCCGTCCCGGCCGTATTTCTCCTTTATGGAAGAAATAAAAGCTTCATTAAAAGGATAGCGGGAAAAATCTAAAGAGTTATAGATGACTTTTATCTTTTCCTTTTTAGCGCCAATTCTTTCTAAAACTAGGCCGATAAAATCACTCGGCGCGACTATTCTGTCCGCCTCAAGGAGAATTTTTTTTCTCCGTGCCTTTAGCTTTTCAATCTTTTTATCGTAAACCTTGTCCTGAAAATCAAGGATATAGTCCCGGGTCCAGCCCGCCCGAACCGCGGTTTCCCAGGCGCTGTCGCCGACGAAGCGGACAACGTAGCTTATCCCCTTTATCTTTTTCATAAGATAAGTAAAGTATCCCGCGCTGTAAACGTCCAGGGCGTAAATAACATCGGCTCGGTCGGAGAGCCGCCAGAGAGTTAAAAAATACTGGATTTGGGAAATTATTCTGACCGGCCGGTTAAGTATCCGGTAAACCCTTCCAACTTCTTCCGGCCGGGTTTTTATGTGCGAATAGGTAATAATTTTTACTTCCATTCCCCGCCCCGTGAGCTCGCCGGGCAGGGCTTCAAGCAAGGTCGCCGGCCCGCGGTAATCAGGCGGGTAAATTCCGGTGGCAATAAGAATTTTTAATTTTTTTTCTCCCCTATCCGCGGGAGGCGCATCCTTTCCATTAAATATGGCATGCTTATATATTAAAAAACTTTCGGCGGCAATGACAATGCTTACTAAAATCTGGGCTAGGAGATACCAGATACCAAAAATATCTACTACCAGATACATGCCTAAAGTATTAATTCCAAGATTAACGAGACCGACAAAAAAATACCTTCTCATCTGGGAATACATTTTTTTCCGGTCGTTATCCCGAAAAGTCCAGAATTTTTGCAGGAAAAAACTAACGAAAAAAGCCGCGATAAAAGCTAAAATCGCGGAAAATAAATACCAATACCCGGCCAAGCTGGTTAAAACGTATAAGAGACCCAAATCAGTAAACGCGGCCGTTCCTCCGGAGATAATAAATTTAACAATAATCTTTCTCTTATATACCTCCCTTAATATTCTTAATACCATAGGAAATTTTAATCAGCCTCTTACCAATAATTTTATTTTTTTAGCGATCGCGAGCTCCTCATCCGCTTCAACGGCGATATGGGGGCATTTTAAGAACTTCAGCTTGCGCATTACCGCGTTTCTTGTCATCGGATTGCCGGCTCCTATCCGGCCGGTAAAAATAATGCCGTCCAGCCGGCCTTCTAAAACCGCGTAGTATGAACCGATGTATTTTACCAGTCGGTAGGCGGCCATGTCAAAGGCCAGTTTGGCCGCGGAGTTACCGAGCGAAACCAGCCTTAAAAGCTCTTTGTAGTCCCCGATTCCGCCGGATACGCCCTTAATTCCCGAATTGTTATTTAGAATTTCTTCCAGACTTAGAACCGTCTCATTGTCGCCGGGTTCAGCTACGGCCGGATGGTTTCGCGACCGGCTGAAATCCATGACAACTTCCCTTTTTTTATCTTTTTCCGGCAGTTTGCCTTGCTTTAAAAGATAAAAAATAACCCCCGGATCAATATCGCCCGACCGGGTCATCATCATTAGTCCCTCCATCGGCGTGAAACCCATGGAAACGTCAACCGGCTTGCCTTTTTTTATGGCCGCTATTGACCAGCCGCCGCCGAGATGGCAGGTAATCAGATTAACTTTTCTTAAATCCAGCCCGAGTTTTTTTGCTCCGGCCGCGGCGGCGTATTCATGAGAAATGCCGTGAAAGCCATAGCGCCGGATATTAAAGCGTTCGGCCAGGTCTTTTGACAAAGGATAATTTTTCGCTTCTTCCGGTAAATCCCGAAAAAATCCGGTGTCAAAAACCGCCGCCTGCGGAATCTCCGGAAGAAAGTTTATCGCCGCCCGGATGCCGGCGAGGTTATATGGGTTATGAAGCGGAGCGAGTTCATTATATTTTTCCAGCCGAATAATATTATCGTTATTTAGAATCAGCGGTTCGTAAAAATCATCCCCTCCGTGCACTACCCGGTGGCCGACGGCCGCGAGACCCCGCAAATCGCCGATTTGCCGCAATATATCTTTTAAGGCTTTTTCATGGTTAGCCGCGCCGTCAATAATTCCGCTCTTTAAACATTCCTCCCCGCTGTCAAAAATTTTATATTTTATTGAAGTGGAGCCCGAATTAAGGACTAAGATATTAGACATAGAGGATAATTAGTTATTCAACAATAATCTTCCGTAATTTTTCTTTTTCCAGATTCCGGCGGCGTTAGCTTCGTCCGTGTCAATGTGCATGGAAAGCCGAAAATTTTTCGCTACCCTGACGATCACGTTTTCAAAAACTACTCCTCTTTCGCCTTCGGTTCGCACTTTTACCTTATGCCGGTGACCGAGCCTTAATTTTTTCGCTTCTTCAGGACTCGCGTGTAAATGCCTTTGAGCGATAATTACCCCTTCGCTAATCCGGACTTTTCCTTTTGGGCCGATAAGTTCAATCCCCGGGGTGCCTTTTAAATCGCCTGACAGCCGGACCGGAGCTTTAATCCCGAGGTGATAGGCTTCGGTGGCCGTAACCTCAAGCTGAGTCCGCGGCCGAACCGGTCCGACAACCCGAACTTTCAACGCCATTTTTTTTCCTTCAGCCATAACCGTTTCCCGGGCGGCGAATTCGCCTATTTCACTTAAAGCTTTAAATTTTTTTAACTCATAACCCCGGCCAAAAAGCCGCTCTACATCTTTTCGCGATAAATGAACGTGCCGGGCTGAAATTTCTATGGGTATTTTCATAAATTCTACGAATTACGAAACGTCATCCTGAGCGAAGCGAAGGATCTCGTGTTTAGCGGAAATACCATGGGATTCTTCGGCCTTCGGCCTCAGAATGACGGGATAAAAAAGGCGTTTCATAATTCAAAGGAATTAGTTAATTTGTGAATAATTATAATCACTTAGCCTATTTAAGATCTTTTCTTTTTATTAACCCCGTCTGCGCCCCGTAATGGCCGACGACTGAGGCGGTATTTTTAACCCCTAAAAACATGGCCTTTTTAATGTTCCCGGCGTAAATTTCCAATCCGGCGATAAAAGATGATCCAAAGGCGTCGCCGACGCCGGCGGTATTGATCCGCTTCTTTTCTTTTAAAATCTTCTGGTAATAATTTTCATTTCCCGCCCGGACGCTAGCGCCGTGTTTACCGTTGGTTATTACAACAATTTTCGGCCCCCAGGAACTAATAACGCCAAGGAGGTTATTCATATCATTTAAAAATGCGCCGCCTTTAGACGCGAAATCACCGCATGACTTAACCAGCTCAATCGCTTCGTCTTTATTGACGATAAGCGCTTCGGTTTTTTTTAAATATTTTCCCAGGGTCTTATAGCCTTTTAACAGCTGGCGGTGCCCCGGATTCCAGACGATTTTCGGCCCCTCGGCTTTAAAAATTTTTTTTAACGCATCCTGCCACTCTCCTGACAGAGAGGTAATATAAATCCACTTGGCTTTCCCTAGAATTCTTAATTCATAATTCATAATTTTTAATTCGTCATTCGCCGCCCGGTTGGAAAAAACCACATGCTCATTTTCCTGTCCAGTAATAAGAAAAGAAAATCCGGTCTCTTTATTCCGCGAGTATTGCAGGAAGCCCGCGTCCACGCCTTCTTTTAAAAAATTATCCCTGATTCTTTTTCCCCGGTCGTCATTCCCAAGGGTTGCCAAAGCCGCCGACTTAAGCCCGAGCCGCGAAGCTGAAACCGCGACGTTTGCCGCGCCGCCGCCAAAAGTCGCGCGCGACTTATCAACTTTGATCTTCGCGCCGTATTCAAAGCAGATTAATTTCTGCCTTAAAACATCCTTTTTGTTGTCCATCAGTATTCCTTCTTTAGTGTAAAAAGTGATGTCCTCGGTCGCGCCGCCAATAGAAATTAAATCATGTTTCATATAAGTAAAATAAGGTTAATTCGGGCTCTTTTCCTTATAAAATTATATCATATTTTGCATTAAATAAAAAATCCCGGAAATCGGGATTTTAATCAAAAACAGCCGCTTCTATAAAGACTATCATTTCAAATCCTCCATCTTCTTATTAAACATATCCCGTTCGGATTTAGCAATTAAATATATATTGTCACTGTCAGAGCGCTTAGCATAGTATTGGCCTTGGCTATTGTCTTTGCCGACCATAAGCGCGCCTTCAATTCCTTCGCCTTTATATTCAACGATTATCAGGTTCTTTTCTAAATCCGTGCCTTTGAAGTCCTGAGCCGGAATGACTTCAGCTCGCAGGTTAGCCAAGGCGATTAATACCGGTTCCAGTTTTTCTTCATTCGCGTCAAAAGCGGCGGGCGCCGTGCCTTTCCATTTTCCGTCTTTTTTCTCCAAAACGAATTCCCGGTCAGGGTAATGGAACCTTATTCGCTCCAGCTTATTCTTATCAAGCGACAAAATCATCCTGTCCCGCCATTCATAAGGCGAGAACGCCGCGGATAACCGGATCGGAACGGCATAACTATTATCATCGCCCTCTTTTCCGATATAAACGCCGGAGTAATCGCTGGTCATCTTGCCGATTAGAAAATTTCCAAACTCGTTCCCGCCCTGATAGAATTTTATTTCTGTTCCATATTCCTTATCTAAGTCAAAATCGCTCTTTTTATTTTTATTGGCGCTCGCGATTTCCAGACTGGCGGATTGGGCTTTTTTAAATTCGGTTTTTAAAGTCTTTATTGCTTCCGGGTCAGCGAAAAATTTTCCCTCGCCTTCCACTCTCCATCCTTCTCCTTCTTTTACCAACTTAACGGTTTTTTCTTTTCGCGCGATTTCGATTCTTTCAGCCAGGTTAATATCTATTGCCACTAAAAAATTCTTCGGCGCCCGCTTTTTCTCATCCCAATTTTTTATCGGACCGGTAAGTAAATAAGCGCCGCCGGCTAGAATGATTAATATTACTAGTAGTTTTAAATTTTTCTTAGCCATAATTATTATTTCTTGAATAATTCCGTGGGTAGCAATTCCCCTCTTGAGAGGGGTGGCCGAAGGCCGGGGTGTGTAAGGGTGGCGGGCGGAAATTCGTCATTCCAACCCACCCCGCCCCTCCGGGGCACCCCTCCGAGGAGGGGAATTAAGGGGGTTATATTCCGCTTTCCTTTCTCCTTCTCCGCGATATATACCTCACTGCTCCCAAAGCAATCACTATGGCCGTCACCCCAAAAACATTGCCGTATCGCGCGGTGGCTTTCCCGGCTTCGGATAATTCTTTCACGGGACGGCTGGTAACGCCTTTAGAGCGGATGTTTATGAGATCCTCGTCAAGGCTTAATATGTCGGTAAGATTCTGGAACAGCGCGAGATTATCCGGCGCGTTCCTTAAAAAGCTGTCTTTTATAAAATCGCTGTCGCCAACAACGGCGATTCTTGAAGAAAAAGTCTTTCCGCTCTCGTAGGCGGACTGGAAATTCCCGGTCGCGAGAACGGCCAGGCTGTATTTTCCTCTACTACTGGCAGGAGCGGGAATATTTTGCGGACTTAAATTAAAACCGGACGCGACTTTCCAGGCTTTATCAGAGCTCATTAAGAGAAACGATACGTTTGACTCCTTACTTAACTTATCTTTAATTACATCCACGCCGGACACCCAGGGCAATACAACGGTTTCCAGGTTGGAAACCGCGGACACTTCCTTATCAAAGCCATCTTTTAAAATTTTCGGCCAATACGGATATTCAACGGAAAAAGTAATAAACCCCTGATTAAACGAGGCAATGCCCGACTGTCCGTCCAAAACCAGGTTATTTTCAACTTTTATCCCGTATTTTTCCAATAATCCTTCCAGTCCGGTAACGTTTTTTTCGGCGCTAAGCCCTTCGCCGACTTTCACTCCGTCCAGCAAAACCAGTAAATTTCCGCCACCAAAAAGAAAGCCGTCAACCGCCTTCAGCGCTTTTTCATCAAATTTTTCCGTCGGTCCGGCAATGATTAAAGTCTTAATATTTTTCGGTATTTCGCCGATTTGTTTTAAGTCAACATCTTCGGCTGAATAAATTTGCGCGAGATTCTTCGCGGCCGCGCTTCTCTCTTCCGGGGCTATGGTTCCGTAACCCGTAAGCCAGCCTAAGCCCTGAGTTTCTTTGGCCGAGGCTTTTTTTATCGCCGCCGTAACCTGATATTCAAGATCTTCGGTTCCCTGGATTACCGGAATAACCTCGGTTTTATCGCCGTAACCGATAGTCATGCCCATGTAGCCTTCCATAATCTGGTATTTATCTTTTTCCATGACATTAAGCTGTAAGGGTGGAATTCCGGCCGAGTAAATCCGGGATTTTAATTCTTCGTCATCCCCCGGATCAATAAATTCCACTTTTATTTTCCCCTGGCCGTAAGTTTCGTATTCGGCGAGGATGTCGGCCGTTTCCTGCCTCAGGGCGATGAACTGGGCCGGAAGATTTTCGGAAAAATACGCTTTTATATTAACAACGTCGTCAATATTTCCGACCGTCTCCCGGGAAGCTTTAGAAATTGAAAAAACGCCGGTCTCGGTTAAATCAAGCCGGTAAAAAAACCGGTAAGAAATAAAGTTAATTACCGCCAAAATCGCGATAACGAGGATTATGGTCAGGGACTTATTCAGTTTTGTCAAAATTTTTTTCATAATTATTTCCTTTCCTCAATCACTTTAACATTCAGCCATAAAAACAAGGATATAAAAGATAAATAATAGAGGATGTCTCTCGTGTCAATTACGCCTTTGGCAATATTGTAAAAATGGCTGCCCAATCCGAGGAAGCGCATTATTGGCTGAATAATTTTCGGCGCTCCGGAAACGGCAAAATCGGCGCCGACGACAAAAGCGATAAAACAGGCGGCTAAAGCCAGGACAAAAGCGATGATCTGGTTGCGGGTTAAGGAAGAAATGAAAAGCCCGAGCGAGAGGTATGACCCGCCCAAAAACAGAGCGCCCAAATATCCGCCGATTACGGGGCCAAGATCAATATCGCCGAGGAACGAAATTGTTATCGGCAGGCTCAAGGATAATAAAAGGGTGATTAACAGAAACGCCAGAGCGCCAAAAAATTTCCCTAAAACCGCTTCCCTGTCTCTTATGGGCAGGGTGAGTAAAAACTCAATGGTTCCGCTTTTTCTCTCCTCGGCCCAAAGCCTCATGGTAAGAGCGGGCGCGAAAAACAAAAACATCCAGGGGAGGAGCGAAAAATAATTCCTCATGGATGCCTGGCCGGCCAGAAAGAAGGAATTAAAGTAAAGCCAGTTACCGGCGATTAAAAAAACCGCGATAAAAATATAGGCGATGGGCGAATTGAAATACGACCACAGCTCTTTTTTAAACAGTATGAAGATGTTTTTAACAGTTTCAGTTTTGAACATAAAGTCAAAGCGCAATGATCAATTATCAATTTCTTAATTTAAAAATTGCGTCATTGTAAAATTGAAAATTCATTGAAAATTGATCATTGATAATTGATAATTTATTTCGTCAGTTCCCTAAACACGTCCTCAAGGGAAACGGATTTCCTTGAAAATTCCAGGATACTCCAGCCGCTGTTCATAATCGTCATGGACAAATATTCCCTTAAATCAACGCCGGTCTTTGGCTCAATTTCATAGCCGTAAATCTCATCCGATTCCCTGTCTTTTACTTCCGCCCGGATGACGTTTTCCATAGCCCTGATTTTTTCTAAAACCGCGTCGCGAATGCCTTTGATTTTTACGTAAATCAAATCCTTTCCGGCAAATTGGCCACGCAATTCGTCCGGCGTCCCTTCCCCGACGATTTTTCCCTTATTAATAATCACCGCCCGACCACAAATAGCCGCCGCTTCGGCGAGGATGTGGGTGGAAAAAATAACGGTTTTTTCTTTCCCGAGCTTCTTAATAAGTTCACGGATCTCGGCGATTTGGTTAGGATCAAGGCCTGTTGTTGGCTCGTCTAAAATCAGGATTTCCGGATCATGGATTATCGCCTGAGCGAGACCCGCCCGCTGGCGGTAACCTTTGGATAACTCGTCTACGGGGCGGTCGTAAACGTCTTTTAAGCCGCAAGACGCGACCGTTTCCCTGATCCTTTCTTTTCTCTTTTCTTTCGGAATTTTTCTTATTTCCGCGGCGAATTTTAAATACTCACTCACTTTCATGTCATCATACAAAGGAACATTTTCCGGTAAATAGCCGATTTTTTTTCTAATCTCAAGCGAGTTATCTTTTACGTCTATTCCATCAACTAAAACGCTTCCTCCAGTCGGCGACCAAAAGGAAGTGATAATTTTCATGGTCGTGGTTTTACCGGCGCCGTTCGGTCCGAGAAAACCCAAAATCTCCCCTTTTTTCACGGAGAATGAAATATTGTCCAGGATTATGTTATCACCGAATTTTTTAGTAAGGTTTTTAATTTCAATCATGCGATCCGGTAGAGACGCGCCGCGGCGCGTCTCTACTATTGTCTATTTTCTATCCTTGTATTCCCTTATCGCCTCAACCACTTTTGATTCAGGCTTAAGGTTTTCCACGAATAATACATGCTCAAGGTTCACGGACATGTTATCTTCCGGTCCGTGGATTTCATTGCCCAATTTTACCAAAGAAAAACTATCCGTGTCAATTCCCGGATCCGCCTCCCCGGCTTCTTTTTCGGCGCCGGAATTCCCTTCGCTCGCCTGCAAGGTCTGCACGGTTTTTAAATAATATATATCCTCAATCAAAAGGGTTTCCGGAGTAACGTCAGCCACCCGGCCGAAATATACCTGGCCGTTTGATAAAAATATCGCCTGGTATCGTTCCGGATTGACCCAGTTGGAAAGGCGGTTAAATTTCTTCGTGCTGTAAAAAAGAAAATCAATAACTATCAATATTAGGATCGCGGACATGATAATTACGGCCGCCCAAAGGATGGTTTTTTTGCTCCGCGAATTGCCTGATAAAATTTCATTAAAGGACATAGAATGATTATAATTATGGATTAAAATTCTTACCGCCTGTTAAAATTAATTCGTAATTTTTAATTGAAAATTCATTAATTATCCTCAGCCATCCGCTGGTCAAAAATATCCTGGATAAAAACGCTGGCCGCTGTCGCCACCGGAATGGAAAGGATAGCGCCGGCGATCCCGGCCAGCTGAAAACCAATTAAAAGCACGGCAATGCTGACAATCGGATTCAGCCCCACGGCCTTCTGCATAATTTTCGGAACTAAGACGTTATTTTCGGTAAACTGGACGAGATAATAGAAAACCGCCGTTATGAGCGCCAGCATAGGCGCAACGGAAAAAGCGATTAAAACCGCCGGCACCGCCCCCATAATCGGCCCAAGATAAGGGATAAATTCGGTAATTCCGGCGATTAGGGCGAGTACCAGCGCATATTTTATGCCAAGGATTTTCAGGCCGATGTAAACGAGCAGTCCGACGGCAAAGCATAATATGAGCTGGCCCCGGAGCCAAAGGCCGATTTTTTTCTGCATCCGGCCGACCAAATCCAAGGCGTAAGGCTGGTGCTTAAAGGGGATTATTGAGCGGACGATTTTTTTCATGGCATTATCCTCAACCGCCATGTAAAAAGTTACGACTAAGGTCAGAAAAAAGGAGAAAATGCTCCCAAACACCCCGGTTACGGTAGAAAAAACATTACCGGCGTTAGTTTCCAGTCCTGACCGGACGGCGTCCAAGGCGCCTTTAATACTGCTAAAAGTATTGCCTTCCTGAACGCTGAAAAATGAATAACCTTTGACAATCTTATTCATGTAATCAGGGAAGTTTTCGGACAAATCCCGAATCTGGGCCGAAATCGGCGGAATCATTAAATAGATGATTGAACCGACTAATATTAGCAAAGCCAGATAAATGAATATTACCCCGAGCGTCCGCGGAATTTTTCTTTTCTGCATCCAGTCTACTAAAGGCCCGATGGCGGCCGCGAAAACTAATGAAACGAAAAAAACCACGAGAATATCGCGGATTAAAAACATGATATAAATTAAAAAACCGATCAAAATTACTTTTATCAGAGTAACCGTGGAAATATTTATGTTGGTATAGCGGTTGGATTCCATGTTATTTCTCATATTTATTAATCCATTATAGGTTCATTATACGCCATTCCACCTTCATAAGCAATAATGAATCAGCTTAATTTCGTCCGGCCAAACACCTCGCGGGAAACGATAATCGCCTAAAAACACCTACCACGCAATAAAAGCTGAATTTTAAAAGACGCCCGATGATGGGGCGTCTTTTAAATGAATTCTGTTATCTTTCTTCTGTCGTCTATTTTCTGAGTCCTACATCATACCACCCATACCGCCCATACCCGGCATTCCGCCGCCATGTCCGTGTCCGGCATCTTTCGGTTCCGGTTTGTCAGCTATTACAGCTTCGGTCGTTAAAAACATCATCGCGGCCGAAGCGGCGTTTTCTAAAGCTGAACGCACGACTTTGGTCGGGTCAATAATGCCGGCTTCAATCAAATCAACGAATTTATCAGCCGCGGCGTCATAACCGATATTGGCGTTCCCCTGCTTATGTTCGCGGATGATATTGTAAAGGATGAGCGAGCCGTCTTTTCCGGCGTTCGCGGCAATCTGCTTAATCGGTTCTAAAATCGCCTGGTCAACGATCCGCGCTCCGGCATCGGCGTTTTTCTTTTCCATTAACTCATCAAAGGCTTTTCCGGCAATGGCTAAAGCCAATCCGCCGCCGGGAACGACTCCTTCTTCTACCGCCGCCCGGGTAGCGTTTAGGGCGTCTTCAATCCGGTCTTTTTTCTCTTTCATTTCGGTTTCGGTCGCGGCTCCGACTTTAATGACCGCCACGCCGCCCGAGAGTTTAGCCAGGCGTTCCTGCAATTTTTCTTTATCATAATCCGAATCAGTCATTTCCATTTCTTTTTTTATCTGAGCCACCCTTTCTTTTATCGCCTTGGCGTCTCCGGCGCCTTCAACGATGGTCGTATTTTCTTTGGTCGCTATGACTTTTCTCGCTTTGCCAAGATCTTCAATATTAATGTTGTCCAGTTTTAAACCAATATCTTCGGTAATAACTTTTCCGCCGGTTAAAATGGCAATATCTTCCAGCATCGCTTTCCGCCGGTCGCCGAATCCCGGAGCCTTAATGCCTAAAACATTAAACGTGCCGCGCAGTTTATTAACAATGAAAGTGGTCAGAGCTTCGCCTTCAATATCGTCGGCGATGATTACGACTTCTTTTTTTCCGGACTGGGCGATTTTTTCTAATACCGGTAAAACTTCCTGGATGGATGAAATCTTTTTATCAGTAATTAAAATATACGGCTCGGCGTACTCGGCTTTCATTTCATCGGCGTTCGTTACCATGTAAGGAGTAACATAACCCTTATCAAACTGCATGCCTTCAACGACTTCTTTTTCTACGCCAAAGGATTGCCCTTCTTCAACCGTAATTACACCGTCTTTGCCGACCGATTCCATGGCCTCGGCGATTATGTTGCCGATTTCAGCGTCGTTGGCGCTTATTGAAGCCACTTTAGCCCATTCTTCTTTGGTGGAAATGGCTTTGCTCATTTTCTTTAAGTTAGCGACGATTTCAGCGATCTTTTTTTCCATGCCTTTTCTTATTTCAATCGGGTTGATTCCGGAAGAGACGAGCTTTATTCCCTCTTCAATCATAGCCTGGGCGAGTACCGTCGCCGAAGTCGTTCCGTCGCCGGCCGCGTCATTGGTTTTTGAGGCCACTTCTTTTATCATTTCGGCGCCCATGTTTTCAAATTTGTCTTCCAACTCAATTTCTTTGGCCACGGTTACTCCGTCTTTGGTAATAGTCGGCGAACCGTAGGATTTGTCTATTACGACATTCCTGCCTTTGGGCCCGAGCGTTACTTTTACCGCGTTGGCGAGCTTGTCCACACCGGCCTTTAGTTTCGCCCTTGCTTCTTCGTTAAAGATAATTTGTTTTGCCATATGAGATAATTTTTGAATTTTGTAATTTTTAATTTTTAAAAATTTAAAAATTACAAAATTAAAAATTTTATTTATTATTCAAGTATCGCTATAATATCGCTTTCCGATAATACCAGATATTCAACATCATCAATCTTAATCTCGTCCGGCGAATATTTTTTAAAGATGACTTTGTCGCCGACTTTAACGCTCATCGGCGCCCGGCTTCCGTTATCAAGAAGCTTTCCTTCTCCGACCGCGATTACTTCGCCCCGTTCTGGCCGCTCCTTATCAACGGTGTCCGGCAAGACGATTCCCGATTTTGTTACCTCCTCCTTTGACATGGCTTTTACCACGACATTGGCGTGAATAGGTTTTATTTTCATAATTTTTCTCATAACCCATAACGCATAACTCATAACACTACTTAGGACATGTTATAAGTTATGGCCGGGCGATATTTATAAATGTAAAATTAACCACTGACAGCCAGTAACGTAAAAAAAATCCTGTTATCTGCTGTCCCCGACCGACCGGATGCCAGCCATTCGGACAGGTGTTTTCTGTTTATCTAAATGCGTTAGCACTCTAACTCCTCGTCTGCTAAATTCAACCATATTTTAGCCCGAAGAAATTTTCTTGTCAAGGGGTAAAAAAACCCCGAAGACGGGCTTGCCTTCGGGGAATCTTGAATCCACGCGAACAACTTATTTTGATTCCGGCCTCATTGATAAATGATGTTGAATAATTTCCCACTCTTCTCCGCTCTTTTTCCAGGTAATAGTAAACCGGGCATTATCACCTTCTTCGGTATTATACATTCCCGAATGAAGATAGCTGTCATCTGAAAGTTTCTGGACTGCGTTTTCTTTTTCAACAATCGTTCCGATATTATTTTCCTTAAAATATTTACTAAAAAATGCTTCCTCGTCACCTTCTTTAGGTTCTCCGGAAAGTGTGGCATCCGGTTTGAATCCGCTCTCCAACTTCTCCTTTTTTTCATCATTTTTCTTTGAAGAATGATGGTGATCAATCTCCCACTCACCCTCCTTATTTCTAACCCAGACATAAGTAAATTCAGCTTCTACTACCTCTCTTTGATCTTCCGGACCGACTGTAAAATTATATTTTCCTGAATGGACATAGCAATCTGATGAAATAACATCAATTTTTTCCTCAACAATTTCGCCTTCAGGATCTTTTTCAATAAAATGTTTAAAATATTCCTCAGCCCCGGTTTTTCCTCTTTTAAAGTCTCCAGAAACAGTGGGTAAAAAAGTATTTCCGTCTGTATAATGAGCCGCTACGTTCTTAGCGTTTTTTAATAAAAGAGACTCATTCCATTTTTTAAAATTGTCCTTAGCGATTTGTTCCATATTTTGCTCGTTAACGTTTTCTTTCTCAATCATAAATATTTGCTTAAATATAAATTTTATTTTTCCATCCCTTTTATCCTTCTCCAGCGATTCGCCGCGCGGCTGCGGGCGAGTTCTTTTTGGATCTTGGCCGCGACGCTCATAAACTGTTCAACATCCTGACGCTCTAGGTTTTCCCGGGTTTTCTCCGCCCGCGCCCTGGCTTCTTCGGCCCGAGAAATATCAATCTCCGCCGCCCGTTCGGCTGTATCGGCGAGAATTATTATCTTATCCTTTAAAACTTCAATAAAGCCGCCGGAAACAGACATCACTTCAATGTTGCCGTCCGGCTGTCGGACTTCAATCACCCCGGGCGCGAGAATGGAAACTAAAGGGATGTGGTGCGGCAGAATGGTAATTTCGCCGTTTCTCGTCGGCACGGTTACCTGCGCGACCATCTCCTTAAAAACTTCCCGCTCGGGAGTGACTATTTCAAATTTGATTGTTTTTAAATTACTCATACCTTAAACTATAATATTATTGCGAGCATTGAAAAATTTCGGTGATAATCACGAGCGTAGAAAGCGTACAAAATTCCACTGTTTGAGGAGCCGGAGCAAAGCGGAGGCGACGAGTTTGGAATTTTGCTAGCTTTCATAGCGAGTGATCCAAAATTTTTCACTAGCGAGCGCTTTTTGCGCCACTTTTTCTAAAAAAGTGGCAAAATTATTATTAACAGGCTAATAACGTTCAATTACTTAGATCTCTCCTCCCTGCGGTCGTCGAGATGACAAAAAAACAGAAAAATTATTTCCCGACTTCGTCAATCCCGCCCCGCATATAAAAATCGCCTTCGTTTTTAGCGTCGTGCTTGCCTTCAATAATTTCCTTAAATCCTCGGATCGTATCGGCGAGTTTAATATATTTTCCCGGCCGGCCGGTAAAAGTTTCGGCGACGTGAAAGGGTTGGGACAGGAAGCGCTGGATTTTTCTCGCCCGGGTAACGGTCTGCTTGTCTTCGTCGGATAATTCTTCCATCCCGAGAATAGCGATAATATCCTGCAAATCCTTATAGCGCTGTAAGATTCTTTGCACGCCGAGAGCGACTTTGTAGTGCTCTTCGCCGACGATTTTCGGGTCTAAGATAATTGAAAAAGAATCCAACGGGTCAACAGCCGGATAGATTCCCAACTCGGTCAAAGAACGCGACAAGACGATAGTTGAATCAAGGTGAGCGAAAGTCGTAGCCGGAGCCGGATCAGTTAAATCGTCAGCCGGAACGTAAACGGCCTGGAAAGATGTAATGGAGCCTTTATCGGTTGAAGTAATCCGTTCTTGCAATTCACCCATTTCCGAAGCTAAGGTCGGCTGGTAGCCTACGGCCGAAGGCATGCGTCCTAAAAGCGTTGATACTTCGGAGCCGGCCTGCGTAAAACGGAAAATATTATCAATGAACATGAGCACGTCCTGGTTTTGCTCGTCGCGGAAATATTCGGCGATTGACAATCCGGCCAATGCTACGCGGGCGCGGGCGCCAGGCGGTTCATTCATCTGCCCGAAAACCATGGATAACTTATCTATTACGCCCGAATCCTTCATTTCATGGTAAAGGTCATTTCCTTCTCTGGTTCGTTCCCCGACTCCGGCAAAAACCGAATAGCCGCCGTGATGTTTGGCGATGTTGTTTATTAATTCCTGAATAATTACAGTTTTTCCTACGCCGGCGCCGCCGAACATGCCGACTTTTCCGCCTTTGGCGATCGGGCAGATTAAATCAATAACCTTGATGCCGGTTTCTAAGATTTCAATTTTGGTTGACTGCTCTTTAAAGCTCGGAGCCTGCCTATGAATTGGGTAGCGCTTCTTAGTTTTTACCTCTGCGCCGCCGTCAACCGCTTCTCCGAGAACGTTAAAAATACGCCCGAGAGTTTCGTCGCCGACCGGAACGGTAATTCCCTCGCCCGTGTTTAAAACGTCCGATCCGCGTTTAACGCCGTCGGTTGATCCCATGGCGATCGCCCGGACCGTGTTTCCGCCGGTATGTTGCTGAACCTCTAAAACAATCTTTTCCCCCTTATTGTTCTTAGTCTCCAGGGCGGTAAAAACTTCCGGCATCTCGCCCGGAAATTCAACGTCAATGACCGCGCCGATAACCTGTTTGATTTTGCCCGTGTTTACTTTGTTCATATAGACAATATTTTAATGTTATGCTTTAACTATATTAGTCCTTTTAAATCATCCAACGAAAGGAGGTGAAGAATATGTTGGACGCGATTATTTTGGTTATCATGTTCGCCGTATGGTGGCGACTTATTCAATGAAACTATTCCCCGCCGAACTAAGGAGATCGGCGGGCTTTTTTTATGGAATAATTATTCCGCTAACGCGTTGGCTCCCGCGCTGATCTCCGCAATTTCTCTCGTAATTCCCGCCTGCCGGGCCTTATTGTAAAATAATGTTAACTCGCTAATCATGTCGCCGGCCGCTTCAGTCGCCTGGTGCATGGCCGCCATCCGGGCCGAGTGCTCGGACGCGTTTGATTCTAAAAGCGCCTGAAAAAGCTGCACTTCTATGAGCCGCGGCACCATCTCGTCTAAAACTTCCCGGGGCGAAGGCTCAAAAGTATATTCATATAAAAACTCTTCGGCTTTTAAATGCTTAGCTTTTTTATCTTCCATGAACTTTTTATCAATCCCCACCCGGCTGTCACCCCCGACCACGCCTAAAAACTCGTCATCCTGCTCCACTTCAACCGGAAGTAATTGTTTTACCCGCGGAACCTGCTTGGCCGGATTAACAAAATCAGTATAACCAACCATGACTTTATCATAATTTCCGGCGAGATATTCGTCAATTACGAACTTTGACATTGGAATCACTTCCGCCACTTCGGTAACAAAATCCTCCTTGGAAAATTCTGCCCCGAGCTTGTAGCCGTAATAGCGGGCAATAGCTTTACCGCGCGATCCGATAAGGATTATTTCCGGCTCAACCACTTTCTCTTCGCCAATGTAATGGAATTTTTTTATGGATTCATGGACTTTATTAACGATGTTGGTGTTAAACCCGCCGCAAAGCCCGCGGTTAGAGGTAATTAAAATTATTCCGACCCGCTTAATGTCTTTTTTCGGGATAAGAAGCGGATGCAGAGTTTCACCGTTGCCATTTCCATTAGCCGTTCGCGACAAATGCAAAACCGTCTCCCAGCTTAAATTGGCGTAAGTCCGGGTCTTTAAGACCGCTTCAATGGCTTTGCGCATTTTTGAAGCCGAGACCATTTCCATGGCCTTGGTAATCTTCTTTGTATTGCCGACAGACTTGATGCGTCTTCGGATGTCTCTGGTTGATGGCATTTTATCGTCGTCATTCTGAACGAAGCGAAGCGGAGTGAAGAATCTCGTCTATTTTCCACGAGATCCTTCGCTACGCTCAGGATGACATTGTCGCTTTATAATCCTCAATCAATTTTTTTACGTCCCTTTCAACCTGCTCGTTTAATTCTTTTACTTCATCAATCGCTTTTAAGACCGCTTCCCCGTTGTTTACGGCGTATTTATGGAGACCGGCCTCAAACTCGCGGACTTTTTCCACCGCGACGTCGTTAATATAGCCGTTAATCAAAGCGTAGAATATTAATACCTGCCGGGCTACCGGAACGGTCGCATACTGATCCTGCTTTAAAATTTCCATGAGCCGTTTTCCGAGCTCCAGCTTGGCTTTAGTCTCTTCATCCAAATCCGATCCGAACTGGGCGAAAGCCGCTAACTCCCGGTACTGAGCCGCGTCAAGCCGCATCTGGCCGGCTACTTTTTTCATGGCCTTAATCTGCGCTGAACTGCCGACGCGGGAGACTGAAAGTCCGGCGTTTATCGCGGGACGCTGACCCTGGTAAAACAAATCGCCTTCTAAGAAAATCTGGCCGTCGGTGATGGAAATAACGTTGGTCGGGATATAGGCGGATAAGTCTCCGGCCTGAGTTTCAATGATTGGTAAGGCGGTGATGGATCCGCCGCCGAAATCTTTATTTAATTTACAGGCCCGCTCCAAAAGCCTTGAATGGAGATAAAAAACGTCGCCAGGATAGGCCTCGCGTCCAGGAGGCCGCCTTAAAAGAAGCGATATTTCGCGGTAAGCGACAGCGTGTTTGGACAAGTCATCATAAACAACTAAAACATCTTCGCCTTTATCAAGAAAATATTCGGCAATGGCCGTTCCCGAGTAAGGCGCGATATATAATAACGAGGCCGGATCCGAGGCTCCGGCTAAAACCACGGTCGTATATTCCATGGCTCCGGCTTCTTCCAGCTTAGCGACGATATTGGCGACTTTAGATTCTTTCTGGCCGACAGCGACGTAAACGCATTTCATGTTCTCACCCTTCTGGCTGATAATCGTATCAATGGCAATAGCGGTTTTTCCGATTTGGCGGTCGCCGATAATAAGTTCCCGCTGTCCCCGGCCGATCGGAACCATGGCGTCAATGGCTTTAATTCCGGTCTGAACCGGCTGGCGCACGCCCTCGCGGGTAATTACGCCCGGAGCGATTTTTTCAACCGGATAATCATCCTTGGAATCAATCGGTCCCTTGCCGTCAATCGGCTGACCCAGGGCGTCCACTACTCTTCCGATTACTCCCTCGCCCACCGGCACCGAAAGAATCTTTTCCGTCCGGTTTACCTGATCGCCTTCTTTAATTTCCGTATAATCCCCTAAAATTACCGCGCCGACATTATCTTCTTCAAGGTTAAAAACCACTCCGGAAACTTTTTTTCCGCTGGCAGTAACAAATTCAAGCATTTCCGAAGCTAACGCGTCGGAAAGGCCGGAAATTCTCGCGATGCCGTCCCCGACTTCTATAACAGTGCCGACCGATTGTTTTTTCGCTTCAGTCTTAAACCCCGCGATTTCGTTTTTTAACTGCTCAATGATGAAATCTTTTGTAGCCATATTGGTATTATAGGTAATTATTTAGCTAATTCCATTTTAAGCCGGGACAACCGGCTCTTTAAACTGCCATCAATTATCTTATCTTCATACTTGATAATTATTCCGCCCAAAATATTTTTATCCACTCTTTCGGCAACTTCAACTTTTTTCGCGCCGCTCGCTTCCGTTACGTAATCTTTCACGATTTTTACCATTTCTTTTTTAAGCGGGCTGGCAACGACGATCTCCGCTTCTAATATGCCTTCTTCTTCCCGAAAAATTTTATCAAGGTTCCTGATTACGTCTTTGGCTTTTTTAAAATCATTATTTTTTACTAAAACCTCAATGAATTTTTTTAAGACGCCCTTAACCTCCCCGTCCTTTTTTTCCTGAACAGCTTCATATAATCCTCGCGCGTATTGTTTGGCCGATATTTTCATGCAAATTTTTGGAATTTGAAATTTACAAGCCTTTAGCTTCCTTGACCATTTTCTCAATCAATTCTTTATCTTCTTTCGCGTCCATCTTTTTATCAAGCACTTTTTCCACCGCGAGAACGACTAGCTCGCCAATTTCTTTCCTTATTTCCTTTAAAGTAATTTCTTTCTCCAGCTGCATTTTTTCCTTTTCTTTGTTAATTATTATTCCGATCTCCTCCCGGGCCTTAACTACCATTTCTTTCTTTTTTTCCTCGGCGTTAGCGTTAGTTTTTTCAATAAAATCATTAGCTTCCTTTTTCGCCCGGGCTAATATCTCCGCCCGCTCTTTTTCGGTTTTCTTTAATTCTTTTTCAATCCGTTCGGCGTCCGAAAGGCTCTTTTCAATTTTTTCCGTCCGCTCTCCCATGGTCTTTAAAAGGGGCTTTAAAATAAGGAAATACAAAATCGCCAGGACTATGGCAAAATTTATTACCTGGGCGATTATTAATTTTAGGTCAATGTGAAAAGTTTCAATTAGCGATTCCATATAAATTTTCTAGCAAATCAACGAATTATACAACAAATATTATATTCGTGAAATTCGTTGTCAGATTCGTTGTCAGATTCGTTGATTCGCTAGATTAATATTCTTACTACTACCCCGCTCTTATTAAAGAGTGGAGCAGTCAGTAAGTCTACTAATCTTACTTAATTGAAAACGCAATTACCAGCGCGTAAATGGCAATAGCTTCGGCAAAAGCGGCGGCGAGAAGCATCGGAACGAGAATTTTTCCGGCCGCTTCAGGATTTCTCCCGATTGATTCCATGGCTTTTCCTCCGATCATTCCGATTCCGAGCGCCGGAGCGATTGAGCCGAGGCCGATAGCCAGGGCTTTGGCCAACATGATTGTGTCCATAGTTTTATTCGCGTAACTCGTAACGCATAACGCATAACGATATTACCTTTAATTATTTATATTCATAATTCGCGTTACGCGCCTGCCTGCCGGCAGGCAGGTTCCAGGTTACGCGTTATGCGATCTAATGCTCTTCTTCCATGGTATTCATTGTCAGGTACGCGAGGATCAGCATGGAAAAAATCAAAGCCTGAATTAATCCGACCACTACTTCCAAAAACATAAAAGGCACGGGCAGGCCGAAAGCGAGAATCGCCGCCATGGAAGCGAGTAAAACTTCCCCGGCAAAAATATTCCCGAATAACCGGAAAGAAAGGCTCGCGATTTTTGCCACTTCGCCGACTATTTCTATGAGGCCGACAAAAGCCTTAATCGGATTAACGATTATGATCGTCGGATCTTTCCTGATCTTTTTCGGTATCTCCAAAAACGCCTTTATATTAATGAACTTGTTGAAATATTTCCAGACCCCAAGGGCCATGACCCCAAAAATATGGCTTGCTACCACGCCGATAATCGCCAGCGCCAGAGTTGTATTAAGGTCAGCGGTTCCGCCCCGTAAAAAAGGGACAAAAACTTTTTCTCCGTGCTCGGAAACTACCTGGCCGATTGAGCCGACTCCCGGCAAGAGCCCGAGCCAGTTGTTTACTAATATTAAAATAAAAAAGCTGAAAACTATGGGAAAAAATTTAAGGGATTTATCCCGCGACCCGGTAACCGAATCAAACATTCCCAAAAATCCCTCAATAATCATTTCAAAAGCGTTCTGGATCCCCCGCGGAACGGCCTTAATTTTAGTTCTCACGGCGACGGCTATTATCAGGATGATAATAATCGCCAGCCAGGAATTGATTAAAGAATTAGTGATGCTAAAATTGCCAAAATGGGCGATCGGCTCGGCGAAAAGAGTATTTTCATGAACCAGCTCTTCCACGCCTTCTTTAGCGTCGCCGACCTCGGCCGGCGTCTCGGTTCCCGACTCTTCAATTCCATCTTTGGCAATTTCGTGCTCAACGCTCTCTTGGGCCAATTTTGTTTCGCTATGCTCCATATTTTAAACTTTTGGTTTATTTTCGCCTTTTTTTTCTTTTTCCTCCTCTTCAATCCTTTTATACTCCCGACCGACTTCCTTTACCAGGCCGAATATTGAAATAATGAAAGAGAAACCGACGCTGAAAAAAATGTAAAAAGAATTTTCATTATTATACCGGCTGTCCAGCCAGTTGCCGATTAGCGCTCCGAGAAGGACCGGCGCGGCAATCCAGCCGGAAAAGCGGAAAAATAAAATAAGCGCCGGTTGCCACCAGGCGTTGTCTTTGGATCCCTTCCTGTCCGCGTCCAATGCTACTGGCTTTTTACCTTTATCACTCATATAGGGTCTGTCACCGAATACGCTTTTGAAGCGAAATTTTCAAAATCCGAGACAAATTTTTCAAACAAATTTTGAGGTTTATATGGAATATAAGCTGAAAAATTTTTTGGAAAATTTGGCCGGATTTTGGGAATTGCAGCCAGAATGGTATTCGGCGACAGACCCGATACCAAACGAATAGGGGCGCGAGGGTCCCTACTCTTCTTACTCTTCTTTTTATCTTAAATCATGACAAAAGTCAAGTGGTTTTTTTCGCGATAACGCCGCCTGCCGCTGGTTCAGCCGTCTTAAATTCCGAACAACTCCCTCGCGTTTCTAGTCGTTACCTCGGCGATTTTTTCCAGGGTCAATCCTTTAGCCTCGGCAATCCTCGCGGCGACGTATTTAACTAAAAGCGGCTCATTCCTTTTTCCCCGGAAAGGCTCGGGCGCCATGAACGGACAATCGGTCTCAACCATGAATTTATGCAAAGGGACTTTGCGGATAATCGCGTCGGCCTTGTCGCTAAAAGTTACGAGACCGGTAAAAGAAACTATAAGTCCGAGATTGAAGTATTGCCAGGCAAGGTCTTCTGACCCGTAAAAACAATGCATCACCCCCCAAGGCCGCCCGTCGGCCGGAAAAAGCTCCCGGTTTTTCCGCTTAAAATCTTTTAAAACCGTAAGCATATCATTATGGGCGTCGCGGCAATGGATAATAACCGGCAGGTTCTTTTTCCGCCCCAAAGCGACCTGCGAAAGAAACACCTCCTTCTGCTTCTCTTTTATCGCGCTAATATCCCCTGTTTTCGGCAAATGGAAATAATCCAGGCCGACTTCGCCGATGGCAACTACTTTTTCAAAGGTGGCAAGTTTCTCGTAAATATCATAATTAAATTCCTCGCCGGTTGTGTTAATTTCTTCGCCTTCTTCCTCAGCTTCGGTTTCATGAAGATGAATCGGGTGGATGCCGATGGCCGCGTAAACCCCCTTTTCGTATTTATTGGCATAATCAATCGCCCGGCGGGAAGTCCGGTATTCGGATCCGACAAGAATCATCCAGGTATCATTTTCCAATGCCCGCTTTATCACCTCATCGGCGTCTTCGCGGAAAGCGCGAAAATTTACATGGGCGTGAGTGTCTATGAACATAAAATTTTTAATTTTCAATTTATAACCTTCTGTCATTCCGGAAGCCGTTAGGCTATCCGGAATCCAGCCTGCCTGCCGGCAGGCAGGGATTTAGAGGTAATAATGCCTTTAATCCTGAAAATTCGGTCAGAGCTCCTAATCCTGGATTCCCGCTTTCGCGGGAATGACAGGGACGAGGTTGCCTAATTTATCCACAAAACCTAAAAAACCTTATATCTTATCTCAAAACCATAATGTTACCCGCATCTCTCAAATCAACCAGCCTGGACGGCTTTCCCTTTAAAACTCCCGCGTCCACTATCAAGTCAGGTTTCTCTTTCTTAAAAATTATTTCCACATTCCCGAGATCCGATATAACCGGCTCGCCGCTTAAATTCAGGCTTGTAGAAACCAGAGGCTCGCCGAGCTTCTTAATTATTTTAAGAAGAAAATCGTTTCTAGGCAACCGCACAGCCAACGCCCCCTGTCCGGCCGAGAGTTCTTTGGGCAGATTTCTTCTGTCTTCCAAAACAACCGAAACCGGACCGGGCCAGACCTTCTTCAGGTAGACCGCCTGCTTCTTATTTATCCGGCAATATTTTTTTGCCATTGCGAGGCTTTGCGTGAGGATTAAAAGCGGCTTTCTATTTTCCCTCTTTTTTATTTTAAAGATCCGCCGGATCGCTTTGGCGTCGGTCGCGAGACAGCCGAGCCCGTAAACCGTGTCAGTCGGACAAGCAATCACTTTTCCCTGATTTAAAAAATTGACTATCAAGTCAATTTCCTTTTTACCGGGATTTTTTAAATTTATTTTGATCCATTCCATACTTTTTCTTTTAAGTATCCGCCCGTGTCTTTCAATTTTTCAATGTTAAAATTATCCGTATCAATGCCTTTAAAATCTATATTCTTCAAACCGGCGCTTTTATCATCCCCAAAACTCTTAATTTTCTCCCATAAGTTAGGCAGAAGCGGAACTATTAAACCCGCGTATTTTAGGAGAATCGGCGCTATTTTTGAAGTTTTTACGTATCCGGCTAATAGTTTAGTCCCGAGCCCAACCTGGTTAAGGCCATACAAAGCCAGTCCGATTATTAGTCCGCCTAATACCAGTCCGAATATCGCTCCTAAGAGACGGTTGATGGATTTTAAAAACGGGATGAAAAAAAGCGAATTATAGCTTCCTTCAACGAGGATAAAGAAAAAGTTTATCAGCCGGTTGGTGATTATGAATAACACCATGAAAATCACCGCCCGCCCGAGACTTTCAAAACCGAAGAACAATTTTTCCGCCAAAGAGTAAATCGGAAGGTAAAAAAAACTCGCGATCCAAACCCCTAAAACCAGAGCGACAATAGCGCCGACGGTTTTAATGAGGCCGTTAAACAAGCCGTAAAAGGCGAAACCGGCAATAATTAGGATGAGTATAATGTCAAAACCGGACATAAGATTCTTGTCATCTCGAACGGAGCGAAGCGGAGTGAGAGATCTAATTACGACAATTCTAGTCTATTAGATTTCTCGCCTTCGTTCCTCAGGCTCGAAATGACAAACTAAGATTATATTCTCGGAAACAGCGGCGCTTCTTTTTTTACCTGTCTTTGGCTGAACTGCCGGACAATTTTTTCCGCTGTCTCGGGCATAAAAGGCAAAAGCAGTTTACCTATATTTAAAATATTTTCGGCCACCGGCTTCAATACTGCCATTATCTCATTTTTTTCTTTCATTTTCCAGGGGGCCTTTTCGCTTAAGAACGCGTCGCTTTCGGCGATTTTTTCCCAGATGATTTTCAGAGCCTGGTCAAACTGGAATTTTTCCATTTCTTCATCCAGCCGCCGTTCCAGCTCCCGGTCATTAACTCCAGCCAAATCCAGCTCAATCCCATTTTTTTCCAGCAGTGTCGCTGTCCGGCCGGCTAAATTCCCGAGCCCATTCGCCAGGTCGGCATTGAATTTTTTCTCAAATTTTTCAAAAGAAAAATCGCCGTCTTCAAAAGGGGTGATTTCCGCTAAAAGATAGTATCTCAGAGCGTCGGTTCCATACTTTTCCACTACTTCATGGGGATTTATAACATTGCCTAAAGATTTACTCATCTTCTTACCGTCGGCAGTTATAAATCCAAAAATTAAAATCTGCGTTGAGGTTGGCAGGCCGGCTGACATAAGCATAGCCTGCCACATGGCCGACTGCTGACGCAGGTTGTCCTTACCCGCCACCTGCGTTCCCGGCCAGAATTCGGTAAACAAATCGGGCTTGCCCTGCGTAGCTTTCTTGTCCTCCGGAGCTTCAGTGCAGGAGGAGGCGGAGCAGGGCCAGCCGAGAGCGGAGATGTAATTTACCAACGCGTCAAACCAGACGTACATAACGTGCTCCTCGTCGCCCGGCACCGGCACCCCCCAGGGCATCTTAGACTTCAATCTTGAAATACTAAAATCCTGGAGACCAGACTGAACGAAATTTTTTATTTCATTAAGCCTGTGGCCGGGTAGGACAAAAAGAGGATTTTCGTCATATAGCTCAAGGAGTTTTCTCTGATAATTTGACCATTTGAAAAAATAATTTTCTTCCTCAATAATTTCCAGCTCCTGGTTCGGATGCAAGGGGCACTTTCCGTCAATAAGTTCAGAATCGGTTTTCTCCAGCTCACAGCCGACGCAGTACTTTACCTTATAAATCTTTTTTTCAATGTCGCCGTTCTTATCGCATCTTTTCCAAAATTCTTGGGCGGCTTTGACGTGATGTTCATCCGTAGTCCTTATGAAATTATTATAGCTTAAATTAAGCGCTTTCTTTAAATTTTCAAACCTGGCCGCGTACTTGTCGCAATAGCCTTGCGGATCCATACCGGCTTCAAGGGCTTTACGGTAAATTTTTAAACCGTGCTCGTCGGTTCCGGTGTTAAAAAAAACCTCGTCGCCTTTCCGCGCGCGGTATCTCGCGATCGCGTCCGCCTTAATGATCTCCGCCGCGAACCCGATATGCGGATCAGCGTTGACGTAAGGCAGGGTGGTTGTGATGTAAAATTTGTTTTTCATGCTTTAATCTAACCTCACCCGATAATGACAACAAACTCGCCTTTTTGGTCGCTCGGGCTGGCTTTTATTTTTTCTATGATATTAGGGAGGCTTCCGCGGTAAACGGTTTCAAACATTTTTGATAATTCGCGGCAGACCACCACCGAGGTAATTTCCTTTTTCTTCATTTTTTCCTTTTTATCTTTTTTGTTCCGCCTATAATACCCCGCCCCTTCCGTTTCGGGAGCGACAGCTTCTTCCGGCTCGGCCGCGAGGCTCTCTAGTTCTTCAAGGAATTTTACGATCCGGTGCTTTGATTCGTATACCACAACAGGATAATCGCTCTCTAAAACCCGCCGAATAAACTTTTGTCGGCCTTTTTTATGGGGCGGAAATCCTAAAAATATAAATTTATCGGTCGGAATGCCGGAAATGGAAAGCGCCGCGGTAACAGCTGAAGGTCCGGGTACGGATTCAATCTGAACGGTCGCGCCTTGATGCGCTTTTTCCAGACTTTTACCGGCAACTCCGAATTCCCCGCCGTTTTCATCCTTAGGCCGCTGGTCAGATCCGAAACGCTCAATTACCGCCTGGACAAGTTTTCCGCCCGGATCAGAAATTCCCGGCGTGCCGGCGTCGGAAACTAAGGCCAGGTTTTTTCCGCGGGCGAGCAAATCCAATATATACTCTATTTTTTTCAAATCCGAATGCTGGTGGTAGGAAATCGCCTGGGTGGCAATTTTATAGTGATCAAGAAGCCTTTTGGTAATCCTTGTATCCTCGCAAAGGATAAAGTCCACCTCGCCCAATATCCGCAAAGCGCGCAGGGTTATGTCTTCAAGATTTCCTATTGGAGTGGCGACGATATATAAAGTAGACATAAAAAATGTAAAATGTAAAAACTTGAATCATGAATTACAAATTATGAATAATGGAATTATAATGTCGCCAACTACCGTAATTCATAATTCTTTATTCATTATTCATTCATTTCTATGGCACAGGGGGGTTAACTACCGTCAAAATGTGACAGGTTATGAGTTATGAGATAAATCATCCAATCTCCTCCCGCCGCTCTTTGACATACTTCGCCCATTCTTCGGTTACTTCCACCAGTATTTTAAAAGGCGCCTCTATTATGAAATCCAGGATAAAAACAAAAACATTCATGCGGGAAAATTTCTCTGACAGCCATTTCCCGACCGCCAAGATCGGGGTGTAAAAAAAGTCGGCCAAGAGGCCAAGGATGTTTTCATGGGTTTCTATTACATGCAGCTCCCTAACCCGGGCGCGGATGCGGATGCCGAAGAAACTTACCAAAGTCAGGAAGAAGAGAAAAAGAGTTATGCTTATAAAATTAAAATTAATCTGATCAAGCGACCAGACAACCGCCCCGAAAGTGGCGAAAAAAGTTATCGCGTATAAAGCGCCGAAAAATTTGTTCAATCCGCCGCTCTTGCCCGGAAGCGTCCTTATCCTGTAAGGTTCCTTTCTCTTTGACTCGGGAAAAATTATTTCTTTTATCCCCTCAATGATTTTTTTCGTATTCTCATCCGAAGGCACCGAAGTAAAAACGACTATAAGGAAAAGAAGAAACGGTGGAAAAGCGATGTTTACGGCCAGCGATTCAAAATTTATGGTCTGACCGAGTATCTTCGTCACCGGAACCTCAAGGATAAAAGCTAAAATCATCTTAGTCAGAAAAATATAAATAATGCTCCGGACGGCCGCCCGCCAGAGCTTAGAGCGGGTGTTTTTATATTTTTTTTCGCAAATCTCTTTAATCGTTTTCTCAAACTCCGGCAAATCGCTTTTTAGCTTATGGTAAGCGCCGACCGGATCGGCTTCAATCACCTCGGAAAGGACGGAAAAGAAAACCGTATAGCGCCCGATTATCCGGTCAAGCCTTTTCGCGAGCGGATGGCTAAGCTGGTAATCAATGGCTTCCCTTAAAGAAAAAATGTTGGCGGCAATTTTTTTTATCTCATCCTCTCCGGCTTCGTTCCAATCCTGGTTGTAATATTTTAAAAGGATAAATTCCATCATGTCCCGGTCAAAACGAAAATAGTTCCGGTGGATGCCGGTATAAATCTGGATATCTTTATCCCGGTCAAAAGCGGAGTCCGCGAGCTCTATGTTTCCGGCTAAAATATCAAATATATAATTAATAAGGATTCCATCCGATTCCTTCCGGCCGAGCTTTTCCTCAATCTCCGAGGCGGCCATGCCGATAATCCAGTCGGAAAGGCTGCCGCCGCTTTTCCTCTCCCCGCCCTCTTTGGGGGAATAAAGCTTTAACAAAACATACTTATTGATGGTCGCGGCAATTTCACCGATTTTTGTTTCGGGAATTTTATTATTGGGAAGATAATCGGCGCGGATAAGTTCGGTTAAAAGATGGCGGGACACTTCCTCTACCCTTTGCTCGGAAAGCGCGCCCTGGATTACGAGCTGTCTTTTTAATATCCTTTCAATCGCGTATTTCCTTAACAGATGCTCGTCTTTATAGTCTACCGAATTCCTTATCTTTTCGTAAAAAAACGCCATCTTGGAAATCAGGGTGGAGACTTTTATCTTGGGCTCGCCGGTCTCAGGTTCAACTTTTTCTTTCGCGTCATAAATAACGCCAAAAAGCTTCTTTGCCCGGTCGTCTATAATAAGGCCGTTTTCGGTTTTTTTGCGGGATAAAGTGGGATTTTGCATAAATTGTGTCTCCATTAGTTATCTCAATCTCACTCCACCTTATCATTTTACGGGTTAAAAATCAATTAATTTGCGTGCGAGCAAACCTGCCTGCCCTGCCTGCCGACAGGCAGGCAGGTTATCCCGTAGCCAAAGACATGCGGAACCTGGCACGCGAACGAAGCGCCAAAAAACCCTCCTTTATTAAAGAGGGCTCAGTTATGATCCGCGAGTTTAAGAATTCAACGTCCGGCTACATCTTAATAAACTTATTAATTTCCTTTTTTATGGCATGAATTTTATAAGCCATGTAGAAAAAACCGTAAGCAATAATAATTGTTACCAGCCCGACGACCAGCCGGAGCATAAAATCGGTCCAGACAATAAGAATGCCAAGAAGCAGGAGAATAATCCCGTTACCGACCAAGCCATAAATAAAATGGTCAGCTTTTTTTTCAATTTTTTTGTATATGAGCATAAAATAAAATTACTCACTTTTACCAAACATCCTTACGATTTTACTCGTTCCACCTTTATTAATAAGCTCAAGAAACAGCCCGGTCCAGGCCGAAACCTGAAAAGTCGCGAGGATGGCTCCGGCCAGGAAAAGAAGAGCCATAAAGCCCGCAAAACCGAGTAACGCAACCAGCCAAAAACCGGCGACTGACCCAAAATTAATGAAAATCGCCGCGAGAAAAAGAAAGGGCACGGACAAAACAAGAACGATGAAGATGGCGAGAAGACCGAGGGCAAAATTTATTAAAGTGAGAAGTAAAGCCATCTCAACACTAACGAGCCAGTTTTCTTTAAATAGTTTCCAGCCGTTTCCAAGGGCGGCAAAAAGCGGCTGGCCTTTTATGACCACGTAGCCGATTGAATATTTAATGATAAAAGAAATAAAAATTGAAACCGGAATGAGGATGATAAATAAAATGACATAAAGCGGCGCGGCAAGGCTGAGGCTAACGGCTATCGGAATAAGGAGTAAAATGAAAATTCCGGAAAAAATCAGCCGGTTAAATAAATTCAGGATAAAAACCGGCCAAAAATTACTTATGCCCGACTGGAGCGTTTCGCGGAAAGCCGTCTTTTTATTCTGGATTATTTTAGCCGACGAATTTACTAAAGCCGCCTGGGAAATAATTACCAGCCAGACAAGAAAAACGCCGGCCGCCAGGGTTAATAGAAGGACGATGATGATAATGGAAAAATTTATCGGATCAGTGGCGGCGGTTCTGGCTACATTTCTCATTCCGTCCATGGTAAAAATTCCAGTATCTGCGAGAGTCCTTAGTCCGGGAAAAAGTCCGGCGCCTTCTTCATCGCCAAAAGTTTTAACAATGATTTCGTACTCTCCGCCGTTCCCTAAAAGAGCGGTAAAGAGGCCAAAAAACCAAAGGAACCGGAATTTCCAGGTAATTTCCCAGGCTTTTTTTATTATGTGGCGATAAAAGGTCATAATTTTTCAATCTCGCATCTCATAACTCGTATCTCGTATCATCTTTACGATAATTTAATTTTTGAGAAAAATTTGAGATATGAGATTTAAGATACGAGATACAATAATTATACCATTTATCGGAAAAGCTGAAAAGGGGGTATAAAAATTTCCAGGCATGATTAGACAACTTTGGGAACGGCTTCCTCTTTTTTAGAATTTATGGCGGGTTTTTCGCCGACTAGTTTTTCAAAATCTTCCTTTTCAATGGTTTCTTTTTCCATCAGTTCTTTTACGACTTTTTCCAGCTGATCCTTTTTCCCGGAAATAATTTCCGCGGCTAATTTCATGCCTTCTTTCATTAATAAAGATATTTCTTTGTCTATCTGCTCGGCCGCTTTTTCCGAATAGTCCCTTTGTTCGTGAATTTCGCGCCCGAGAAAAATCATTTCGTCTTTTTCGCCGAAAGTCCTTGGCCCGAGTTCGTCCGACATGCCGTAATCGGTTATGAGTCGCCTAGCGACCTGAGTCGCGCGCCGAAGATCCGACTGGGCGCCGGTTGACGGTTCGCCGAAAATTTCTCTTTCGGTCATATGGCCGGCGAGAAGAACCGCGATTTCTTCAAGAAATTCTGTCCGGGTATGGTAATGTTTGTCCGCCGAAGGAAGTTTTAAAGTATAACCTCCGGCCCGGCCGCGAGCGATAATGGATATTTTATGCACGGCGTCAGTATGAGGAAGGAAGTGGGCGACGACAGCATGTCCGGCTTCGTGGTAGGCGGTTATTTTTTTCTCGTTATCCGAAAGGACGCGCGAGCGCCTTTCGGGTCCAAGCATGACTTTTTCAATTGATTCCAAAACGTCGGGCATTTCAATTATTTTCTTGTCGCGCCGGGCGGCTAAGATAGCGGCTTCGTTTAAGAGGTTAGCGAGATCAGCGCCGGAAAATCCCGGAGTCCGCTCAGCCACCCGCCTTAGATTAATATCTTTGCCGAGCGGCTTTTCTCTCGCGTGGACTTTTAAAATCGCTTCCCGGTCGGCAATGTCCGGCTCGTCCAGTATCACCCGCCGGTCAAAGCGTCCGGGTCTAAGTAGCGCCGGATCTAAGACATCCGGCCGGTTGGTCGCCGCGACGATGATCACGTTCTCATTTTCTTCAAAACCGTCCATCTCCACTAAAATCTGATTTAGGGTCTGTTCCCGCTCGTCGTGCGATCCGCCGAGCCCCGCCCCCCGCCTTCGGCCGACCGCGTCAATTTCGTCAATAAAAACTATACAGGGCGAACTTTTTTTCGCCCGCCGGAAAAGGTCGCGGACGCGCGAAGCGCCGACGCCGACGAACATCTCAACGAATTCAGAGCCGGAGATGCTGTAAAAAGGCACGTTGGCTTCGCCGGCCACGGCTTTGGCGAGCAAAGTTTTTCCGACGCCCGGCGCGCCTAAAAGAAGGACGCCGCGGGGAATCCTGGCTCCGAGTTCAATAAATTTTTTCGGGTATTTCAAAAAGTCCACTACCTCTTTTAATTCTTCCTTCGCCTCTTTCACGCCGGCCACGTCCTTAAAAGTAACTTTCACCTTATTTTCTTTGCCAAATTCTTTAGCCTGGGACTGCCCGAACATCATAGCCCGGCTGTTCGCTCCCGCGACCGAACGCATCATGAAATAAATAAAGACGCCGATTAATAATAAAGGCAAAAGGAAAGGCAAGATTGAACCGAGCAAGAACGAAGTGCCGGATTCGCCCTTTACTTCAACGCTAATCGCGGCGATTTTATCCGGAGCGATGCCGTAATTTTTTACGATATCGGAAAAACTTTCTCCAATCTCTTTTTTAACGCTCTCCTTTTTCCCGTCTTTCAGGGTTATTTCCAGGCTGTCGCCTTCAACGGAAATCTTATCAACTTCCCCGTTATTGATCTGGCCGACCAAAGCCGGTATACCGACGGTTTCGGGTTTTTTCCCGGTATTAAAGCCGTTCTGAAAAACGCTGAACAGGCTGATTATTAAAACAAAAATTAGAAAAAATATAAAGAAATTTTTTATCAGGTTGGACATATGATTAGCGGACTGGCAAGCCAGTTTTATATTAGTTTAGCGCGCTCAACGCTATATTAAGACGCGAACATTAAGTAATTTATAACTACCCTCAGTATATAGTTTTAACCCAAAAAAAACAAGAATGCCGGATTAAGTGCAAAATTCTCAATAAAAAACATCCCGCCGCGAAACGCAATGGGATGTTTTTATGAGAATTTCTATTATTTTTCTTTCTTAGCTTCCTTCTTCGCCTTCGGCTTTTTTGCCGGAGCTTCTTTTTTATCATCCTCACCTTCGGCCGCTGTTTCTTTTTCCGCTTTAGCTTTCGGGGCTTTTTTAGCTTTTTTCGGTTCTTCGGCTTTTTCGTCAGCTTCCTCACCGGGCGCTTTGGCTTCGTCAGCCTTGGCTTTCTTGACCTGCCCGGCTTCAGAGCCTTCCTCTTTTTTCACGGTGAGCCCGAGGCGATGCTCTCTTGGTTCAAGGGAAATAATGGTAAACTCCCTTTCTTCCCCTTCTTTATAGATTTCGTTAATTTTCTGGTTCGGCGCGAGACCAAGCTGGTTGATATGAGCGAGGCCGTGGATGTCCGCGTCCAGGGCGACAAAAAGGCCAAAAGGATTAATTTTTAAGATTTTTCCTTTTACCACCTGCTCAACTTTATATCTCTCACCGGCCTCTTCCCAGGGGTTTTTCATGAGTTTCTTCGCGGAGAGGAATATCTTTGAGCCGGTCATGGAAATAATTTCGGCTTTTATCGCATCGCCGACTTTATAAAGCGAAGACGGGTTCTCAATCCTTTGCCAGGCCAGCTCGGAAATATGGATCAGTCCTTCAAGATTCTCACCGAATTTTATGAACACGCCGAAATCGGTTACCGCCGTAATAGTGCCATCAATCAACGATCCAATCTGGTATTGGCCGATTATGTCTTTTCTCCGTTCCAGCCAAGCGTCTTTTTCCGAAAAAATAATCTTGTTTTCCTTTTCGTCAAGCGTAATCACTTTCACCTCAAATTCTCTTCCGGCGAAAGTTCTGAGCTTGTCTAAAATCTTTGACTTGTCCCCGCCTTCAACTCGCGGATAATTTTCCGGCGAAAGCTGGGATACCGGAAGGAAGCCGGCAATCTGCCTGAAATTGGAAAGCAATCCGCCTTTGTTAGCGGCGACGATTTTCACTTTGATATTATTCCTGTTTTCATAAGCGTCGCGCAAAACCTGCCAGGCCTTTTCCTCGCCCGCGTGGCGGAATGAAAGTTCCAGCTCGCCGTTTTCATTTTCTTCCTCAGTCACAGTCGCTTCGGTCGTGTCGCCGGTTTTAAGGTTCGCGTATTCTTCAGCTTCGTTGTAAAGCTCGCGGCCGCGGACCACGCCGGTCATGATACCGTCAATATCTAATTTGACTTCGGCTTTGGAAGCCGAGACCACGGTTCCGGTTACAATATCCCCGACTTTGGGGACTTTTATCGGATTCTCTTCCAACAAAGCCTGAAAATCGCTGTTTGCCGATTTGTTCTTATCATCTTCCATAAGTGCTATGCCAGTCTTTATTATTCCCGCAAATAAAAAAAGACGTTTTAACCTCTGCCTCTGGCAAAAGCTCTTCGGCCGCCTTTATACCGAAGATTTCATTAAAGGCGTTATGAATTTCCTTAATTATACATAAATACCAAAAAAAATCAAGGAACCCCGAAGAAATAGAAGATTCCTTGATGTAATTTTTTTCTGGCCTCACTATGAATTACCGGGAATTAAACACAAAATTTTCAAACCAAAAAATTATTCTTAATTCTTAATTCACAATTCTTAATTCATTCCCTACTCCGCGCACCCGGCGTCCGCCGAACCTCCGGCCACGGTTCCTTCCCCGAAACCGGGAGCCGGACTGTCGGATGAAAGTTTTTCCTTGCATTCTTCCGGCGCGTTGTTAAAGCCGGCGCAGATAGTCGCCATCAAATCGGCCTGGCTCCGGCCGGATTGGGCTTCGCCGCCGTTTACGATCAGGGTCGGTGAACCGCCTACCCCGTATTTTTCATTATCAGCCGCGTAAACTCCGAAGGACGGATAACTGCCTTTAAAATCAATCTTTCCATTAAATTTTTTCATGATTTCAAACTGGCTGTCAGTCTCGGCCGCGCAGGAAGCGACTTTCGCCAAATCAACTCCGGATTCTTTTAAGCAGGCTTCGCCGTTCCCTTCCTTTAAAAAACATTTTAAATAACTTATAAGCTTATTCGGTTCATTTTTCTGGACGCAATATTGGTTTAACTCTTCTTTAAGCTCTTTTTCGCCGTGCATGGCGTAATCGCAAAATTTCAATTTAAAATCAATCTTATCGCCGAGTTTTTCCACGACCGGGATTATGCCTTTTTCGATCTGAGTGCCGTAGGGGCAATGGCTCATGACAAAAAGCTCAACCACCGGCTTATCGCTCTTAGCAATATTAGCCGGAGCGGGCTCACTGGCCGCGGTATCCTCATTCTCCGTATTGCCGGCCGCCTGGGCGCCTTCAACGCTTAAGGCCTGCGGGAAGAAAGTCTTCCCGTCCTTCGTAATGTAGGAATCAACCTTTTGCCCGTCGCCGAGATTAACCGAAAGCTTATAAAGCCCGTTTTCATCCACGATAGAATCAACCGTGGCTTTCCGACCCTGCATTAAATTTTCATTTATGTAAGTTTCCGCTTTGGCCTTAGCTTCTTCGGGCTTTAAAATTTTCGCCTTGGAGGATTTTAAATCCGCCAAGGAACAACCGGTTAAAACTAACGCTAACGCCATTGATATCCCTCCGATTTTCGCCCATCTCGCAATGATTGTTTTCATATTTTTTTCTCCTTTATATTATTATTTTTTAAACGCTATCATTCTTAATTGGCTATCATACCATGAAATCGCGCGGCGCGCAAAAATAGATTCTGCTACAGAATAACCAGTAGAACAATTACCGCGATAAGCGCGAAAAAAAGAAAAGCAATGATTTTTCCCATGGACACTCCCAATCTTTTTTTGTCAATTAAAGGCATGTATTCAATTATCAATTATCAATTTACAATGATCAATGAATTTTCAAACGTTTGAAAATTGAATCATTGAAAATTTAAAATTGATCATTGGCAATTGATAATTAGTTTACACCCATGTCGTAGACGCGACTTTATCGCCTTTTTCTTTAAAGCGCATGAGGCGGACGCCCTGGGTATCCCGCCCAAGCTTCGGCACTGATTTAAACGGCAGGCGGATGACCTGGCCGCTCGCGGCAATAATGATCATGTCCTTATCGCTCATCTTTTCCTTATCCACAATAAAAGCGTTCACGATGTCTCCGGTTTTAGCCGTTACTTTGGCGGTCCTTATCCCTGACCCTCCCCGGCCCTGGATTTTAAAGAGATCCAGGGGAGAAACTTTTCCAAAACCGTTTTCCATGACAACGAGGGCCATGCTCTTTTTTAATTTTTCCTTGTCATTTTTTATCACTCCCATGCCGACAACGAGATCGTCTTTTTTAAGGCGGATACCCCTTACCCCGGCCGCTCCCCGGCCCATGTCCCGGACATCGGTTTCTTTAAACCTGATGGACTGACCCTTAGCGGTTATGAGTTGGATTTCATCCTTGCCGCCGGTCGGCTTGGCCCAGATTAACCGGTCATCCGCGTTAATTTTTATGGCGATAAGGCCGGACCGGCGAACGTTAGCAAAAGCCGAAAGCTCTACTTTTTTAACCAGCCCTTTTTCCGTGGCGAAAAAAAGATATTTGCTTGACGTAATTTTATTTAACGGCAGGATTGAGGTTACGCTCTCCGAACCTTCCAGCTGGAGGAAATTGACAATCGCCTGTCCTTTGGCGGTTCGGGCCGACTGGGGAATTTCATAGGCTTTGAGCTGGAACGCCCGGCCTTTGGTGGTAAAAAACAGTAGGTCGCTGTGGGTGTTGGTCATAAACATGAATTCCACCATATCTTCTTCTTTGGTCGTAAGGCCGATTACGCCCTTGCCTCCCCGCGCCTGAGCCTTAAACGTATCGGGCGGCAGGCGTTTTATGTAGCCGTCGCGGGTCATCATCACCATGGTTTCCTCGTCCGGAACGAGATCTTCCATCTTAAATTCCTTTATGTCGCCGGCGACAATGGCGGTTCTTCTCTCGTCGCGGTAATTTTCGTTTAATTCCTTTAATCCGTCCTTAATAACGCCGCGAATTTTATTCTTTGACTTCAAAAGCTCTTCCAGTTCTTTTATGAGTTTTTTCTTATCCTTTAACTCGGTTTCAATTTTTAAGCGCTCGAGGTTAGCGAGCGTCGCCAGCTTCATTTCCAGGATGGCGATAGCCTGCCGTTCGGTCAGCTTGAATTTCTTTATGAGGTTAACCTTTGCCTCTTCGCGATCCTTTGACTTCTTTATGGTCGCGATCACCTCGTCAATTCTCGCCAGGGCAATCATTAAACCTTCTAAAATATGAGCCCGGTCTTTAGCTCTCCTAAGTTCAAATTCAGTCCGGCGCCGGATTACAACTTCCCTATGCTTTATATATTCCTCAAGGATCATTTTGAGGTTTAAAACTTTCGGCTGGATGCCGTCCACGAGAGCGAGCATGTTAACGTGAAAGGTTTCCTGAAGCTGGGTCATCTTGTAAAGATTGTTTAAAATCTTTTTCGGGTAAGCGTCTTTTTTCAGTTCAATAACAACGCGGACGCCGTCTTTATCCGATTCGTCGCGCAAATCCCTGATGCCTTCAATTTTTTTGTCTTTTACCAGGTCGGCGATTTTTTCCACCAAAGTCGCTTTGTTAAGCTGGAAAGGAATTTCCGTGATTATGATCCTGAAACTCCCGCCCTTGGTTTCAACGATTTCGGCCCGGCCGCGGGTAACAATTCCGCCTTTGCCGGTCGCGTAAGCCTGTAATATATCCCGCCGGTTATAGATAATTCCGCCGGTCGGAAAATCAGGGCCTTTAATAAAAACCATAAGATCCTCAACCGTAGCGTCCGGGTTGTCTATTAGATGGGTTATCCCGTCAATCAGTTCGCCTAAATTATGCGGCGGGATATTAGTGGCCATGCCGACCGCGATGCCCATCGCTCCGTTCATGAGAAGATTCGGCAGTTTAGCCGGCAGGACGCGGGGTTCTTTCTGTGATCCGTCGTAGTTCGGAACAAAATCCACCGTGTCCTTGTCTATGTCAAAAAGTATTTCTTCGGCGATTTTCGCCAGTTTCGCTTCGGTATATCTCATGGCCGCCGCCCGATCGCCGTCCATAGAACCGAAATTTCCCTGGCCTTTGATGAGCTGATAGCGCATGGAAAAATCCTGAGCCATCCGGACCATGGAATCATAAACCGCCACGTCGCCGTGCGGATGATATTTACCTAAAACTTCTCCGACGACGGTAGCCGATTTCCTAAATTTGGCGTTGGCGCGGAGCCCTAAATTCCACATGGCGTAAAGAATCCGCCGGTGCACCGGCTTTAAACCGTCCCGGACGTCCGGCAGGGCGCGGGCGACGATAACCGTCATGGCGTAATCCAGATAAGATTTTTCCATTTCCCTGACGATTGAATGCGGTTCAACCATGCCGTAAGCCGTTTCCATCTTTTTTTCAATCACCAAAGAAGCCGCCGGTTTAACGCCGTTTTCTTTTTCAGCCGATCCATTTTCATCTTTCGCTTCCGGAGCCTTAGCTACTTCTTCATCATCCCTCTTTTTCGGTTTTTTAGCGGCTCCTGGCTCTTTATTTTTTTTAACATTCTTTGCCATATTTATTTTTTTCTTTTTTTAGATTGATTCGCGCGAATCAATTCCCCTCCAGCCTCTTTTCCAACTCCTCAATTTTTTTCCTTAATTCTTTTAAATCAACCTGCTCAGCTGACGCGTCAGTGGAACTGGCAATTCCGCTTCCGGTTTCCGGGCTCGCCGCGTCATCGGACGGGGTACTGCTTGCCGCGCCGTCCGAAGGCAGGGTAGCCGGAGAACTCGTCGCGTTTTCTTCTCCGGCAATATTTTTTACTTCGCTAATCCCCTTTTTCGCCTCTTCCATGGATCGGGAAAAATTTTCCGAAATCTCTTCCCAGTTTAAATCGCTTCCCGCCGTTTCCGGCGCCGCTTTAAAAACGCTTTTTATATTAATGGCCCAGATTATAATTATCGCCAGCATAAAAAAAGTCACCCCGCTCCACATCACCAGCCGTTTATTCCTTTCCACCTCTTCAGGCGCTACCGGGACTTCAAGCGGTTCCTCAAATTTAAGGTTCACGGCGTTAATTTTGTCTTTCATTACCTCTTCTTCCGGCGCGCGGCGGGTAACTTTCAGGCTTCTCTTTAACGGTTTTGACGCCTTTTGCGCCTTCTTCGCCCGGGTTTCTTTTTTTACCTCGTTTTTCCTCCTTGGCATAGTAAAAAATTAAAATATGAAAATCAAAATGTAAAATGACAATGCAAAATTCAAAAATTAATTTATCGTCATCCTGAGCGCAGCGAAGGATCCCGTGAATAGAGCTATTACCACGAGATTCTTCGGCCTTCGGCCTCAGAATGACGAATTACATTTTGATTTTTAATTTTTACATTAAATTTTTAATATCACCAACTCCATGTCCTCCTGCGGCAGATCCTTCTTGGAAATTTTCAGCTTTTCTTCTTCGGTCGGTTTAATCCCGAGTTCTTTGACGAATTTTTCCACCCCGTCTATATCGGTAATTTTTCCGCCGGCGGTTTTATAGTGCATCGGAATAACGATCCGCGGTTCAATCTGGTTAATTACTTCAACGGCTTTTTTCGCGTCAATCGTGTATTTGCCACCGACCGGGATCATGAGAATATCGCACTTGCCGATTTTTTCCAGCTGTTTATCGGTTAAGACATGCCCGAGGTCGCCGAGATGGACGATAGCGATCCCTTCCATTTCCATCCAGTAAATTATATTCCGGCCACGTTCAGCGCCTTCTTTTTCGTCGTGATGCGAATCAATCCCTTCAATGGAAATTCCTTTAACGTCGTATTCACCGGCCGCGTTTATTATAAAAGGCTTGCCGCGCAGGGCGTCCGCGTTATTATGGTCATGGTGGCCGTGGCTAACCGTAACGATGTCCGCCTCAAAGTTCGGCACTTTAAAACCGGTATTAGCGTCAAAAGGGTCGGTAACGATAGTGATCGCGTCCGGACCGGTTTTATCCTGAATTTTAAAGCATGAATGTCCGAGCCAGGTGATATGCATATTTTGAGTTAAAAGTTTAAAGTTAAAAATTCAAAGTTGATCTGATGAGATATTCGTTGACTAATCAGTGAAATCAAACTCAATCAGTGTTAATCAGTGGTTCTGACAATTAAAAAATAGGCTTAAATACCTATTTTTAATATAGCAGATTGGAGAGGGATGTCAACGTGAAAAATCCTTAAAATTTTACCAAACACGGGGCTCCGGCGCTCTGGACGATATAGAAGGAGTTGATGGCCTTGGCGCCGGATTTTCGGGAACAGTTTTTGCCGCCACGGGCGCTTTGCGAAAAATTGATCTCGTTCCAGATTGTCCCTCCGCAATAACAGGTTTATTAATATTTCCACGATTAGCATCTTGCGGACTGCCTCCCATGACTTTAATTTTTTCATTTGTCCATTTCATCACTTCGTCTATGTTTGTCGGGTTTAACTTATACGGCCCCTTTTCCCCTAGCCTTCCTTCCAGTTCGCTTTTATCAAGAATCCAGCCGGAAGGATGGCGCACGTCAATGCTTTTCGGCCCGAGAACGATCCGCGCGCCTTTATGGTCTACTAATAGAGTTCCATCAACCGAAGGCGCGACTTTTTCAGGAAGACGATCTAAGCCTAAAAGATCGGCTACGCCCTTTTTTACCTGTCCGTCGGAAAATTTTCCGGCAAAAACCTTGAGATAAGCTCCGGCTTTGCCTTCAGCTCTAAATATATCTTCGGGCATTTCCCGGTAAGCTTTCAGCGTCGCCGTTTCCCCGAAAGACACTCCGGATTTTTCGGCCAGTTCGCAATAATTCCTTATCAATCCGGGCTTACTGACCGGGAAGATGTCTTTGTTATCAATCCAAACTTTAAGTCTTAGCCCTTCCGCCTTGCTAAACCCGTCCCAAATATTTATTCCCGCCCGGTAAAGAGTATCAGGAGTAAACGCGGCCGGATCAACGTCGCTTTTGCCGGCTTTAACTATTTCCTTAATCGCGTCATCAATCACGGTTTCCTTCATCTCTACCGACTTATCAAATTCATATTTAACCTGATTGGCGAAATTGCCGACATTCTGATCACCCGCCCTGACAAGTCCTTTTTCATCCCGGTAAATTTCCATTATCTCGCCGTCTCTGTTTATCACTTGCGCCACATCCGCGTCGCCATCGCCGTTTTGATCTATTATCCTTAACCTAAGGCCGTATTTATTATCAAAGTCAACTTCTATTTTTCGCGCGCCCTTTCCTTCCGGCCACTGGGGCTTTCTGATCAGTTCCTCAATATCGCCCGGCTTCCCGGCTTTACCAGCCTGCTCTAAAACATGCGCTCCGGTTTTCCCCCGGCCTGAAGGATGTTCAATTCCGGCGCGGCCAGCCGCTATATCCGTTTCCTTAATACCCATGGCTCGCTCTCTAGCGCTTAGATGCCTGCCGTCCCCTCTCATCCCGGCGCCGTGCGCTTTCTCATGACCAAAATCTTTTATTTGCTCCGGCTTTATTTCATCATGCCCGGCAACTTTTTCTTCCAGCCCTTCGGCTTTTACGATTTTTTCCCAGATTCCTTTTTTTATGTTTCCTAAATATTTCCCGGCTCCTTTTTCCAATTTTCCTTCCTTCCAAAGTTCATCGGCGTGAGCTTCCAGTCTTCCGGCTAAAGCGTTAAATTTTTCATGATTAATAATTTTCAATTCATGAGTCTTAGGGTTCCAGCTTAAAATTTCTTTCAGATCTTCCGGCTTTATTCCGGCCGTTCCTTTGCCTTCCGCGAGCCGGACGAGATTAGCCGCTATGTTTAGGCTTTTCGCGCCTTCCTCATCGCCGAAAATATTATCCTGACCGAGGACATTTTTCATATGGTCAACGGCCATCATCTGGAAAGTCCGCTCCAATTCAACCGGGGTTTTGCCTTTGCCTAAATTCAGGGCAAAATTTTCTTTAAGACCTCTTTTTTCGGGAGTTGGAAGCGGTTCAACTCTTCCGGACGCGCTTTGCGGTTCGGAGGAAACGTGAGTAACGGGTTCTTGCGTTACAGCGGAAGGAGTAATGGGTTGTTCCGGGCGTTGCGAACTAGCTTCCGGACTTTCCGGCCGCAGTCGCGCCGCTGGTTCGGTCGGCGCGGCCGGTTTAACCGTTTTAGGCGCGTATATATGACGCTTTATAAACGGCTTTCCCTCGGGCGAAGACGGCCTGATAAACTTATCAAATTCATGAAAATACCTGGGTAAATTTTCCCATAATTTCATCGCCGTAAACCCGGCTGTCTCAAGAGCCACTCCCCCGGTTACGGCTCTTCCGGCTGTGCTTAAATATCGCATTCCCATGGCCAAAGCGTCAACGGTTCCGTATTGGGAAACCATGCGATCCAGATCCTCCAGGTGGCTAGAATATCTGCTTAAAATTGCTTCTTTGCGTAACTCCTTTTCTTCCGGACTAATATCTTTTTGCTGTTCCACTTTATCCAGTTGGCGAATAATTTTTTCCGCCGACCTTTGCAGGTCCCAATGCATTAATCTTTGAACGCCGCGCATCACTAATCCGGAAGAATTTTCAGCCAGCGGCTCGCTTTCCAGCCGATCAAGAATATCTTTTGGCATTTCTTTTTGGTAGGCCTTTTTAAGGTCTTCCAGCGTAACTTCATTTTTTCCGGCTTTGGCTTTATTATATATATTCCAGGCTTCATCCATGGCAAAATCAATATCGTGAATCCTGGTCTTATCCATTGCTTTCTCGCTGTTTAATTCAGCTTCTTTTATCGCCTCCGCTCCCTGCGCGAAAAACATGCCTCCCATCATTACATATCTCAAAGGCATGAGGGCGGTGTAACCCGCGACATCGCCGACAACTCTTGCTGTTTTTATAACGTTAGAAGAAACATAACCGGCGTTAGAAACGGACAGTAAGTTAGACTCTTTTCCCGCGAAAAACCGGCCTCTTCCTTTTAACCCTTTTCCTTTGCGATTTTTCCTTAGCTCGTCCAGAGTTTCCATTTTTCCCCTGGCCGAATTAGCGTTTTTAGAATAGCTCTCGCCCATGGCATAGAGAAATCTAACCATCTTATTCTCCGAAATTATCTTCTTATCCTCTTTGCCTTTGGATAGTTTTTTAGCTAATCCCTTTAAACTCTTGGCGAAAAAGTTATCCGTTTTTTCTTCAACGTGAAAACCAAGATTCAATATAGCCCGGCCTACCTTTCTTAATTTTTCCGGCTTCATGCCCTTAATTTCTTCTTCAATCTTTTTTTCTTCTTCGATCCGAGCGTCTGTTTCTCCCGCTTCTTTTAATTCATTTTCCAATAATTTAATTCTTTCCCTGGTTTCCTGAAGTTGGAGCTGATAATCCGCTAACTCCGCTTCCAATTCTTTTATCTGCCTGTCTATTTCTCTAATATTTTTTTCTTTTCCAGGAATCTCTTTCTTTTCTTTTTTCTTTCTGGATTTTTTTAATAAATTTATTTCTTCCAATAACGCGACTCTTTCCGCCTTTATATTATTTAAGCTCTTGCTTAAATTTTCTTCCTTAATCGCTAGCTCGCTTTCCTGTTTTCTCGCTTCTTCCAGTTCGGCTGAAATTTCATCAGCTTCTCTTACTATTTCATCCAGCCCAATAAGCTCCTCTTCCTTTTCTTTCGATTCTTCCCTCTCTTCGGCCTCGCGCAGTTCTTTATCCAGTTTCCTTATTCTGGCTGTCTGCGCTCTGATTTGCGCCTCAATATTAAAAACTTCACTCTCTGGGGAGCCATCTATTTTATCAAATAATTCTTTTTCCAAAGCCACGGCCTCGCCGCGTTCTTTCCTGATTCCTTCAGCAGTCCTTAAAACCGGCGCGTCCGGCTCCCCTTCGCTCGCTGGCGCGACCTCCGATTCCAAGGTTTCTTCCTCAGGTTCTCTGGCAGGCTCTAATACTTCCGATCCGGTCGGCGGCGTTTTTTGCGAAGCTTCCGAGTTCGGCAGTTCCGCGGCCGCGGACTCCCCGGCCTCCGCCTCGTTCACAATCGGCGCCCTGGAGTTTCTATGCCGTAAAGTTTCCACTATATAGGCAGTGGTTTTCTCCACCAAAAATTTTCTTCTTTCCGCGCCATTCACGCGATAAAAATCCAAAGCTTCATTAATTATTTCTTCTAGCCTAACCCCGGTTTGCTCTTCATCCGGCAAAAGTAAAAATTTACTGCTCGCCATTTTATCCACATTCATTTCTTCCAAATCTCTCCTTATTATTTCGTCCCTTTTGGCAAAAACCTCAGCAGGCGAAATAGGAGCTTGTTCTGCCGCCTCGTCCGCAACAGGCGCTTCACCGGCTAAACCCGGAGTGATTAATCCATCCGACGGTTCAGCTCTGCCGGTAGTTTCTACTTTTGCCGCAATCTCTTGAACCCTGGCTCTACTCGCCGCTCTTTTTTCCAGCTCTTTAACGACTAACTCCTTTACCCTTGCCTGAATAATATCTATATCTTCGGCCGTAATTCCGATCCTTGCCCACTCGGGAACAGAAGACCAATAATAACCTGATTTAGTTAAAAAATCATCTATCTCTTCTTTATTAACTTTATCATCTTTCGCCTTTTCTAAAACATAATAATACTGGCTGATATTCGTTCTCACTAATAATCGTATTATTTTTTTAACTCTTTCCGCTTTCATCTCGGGCGTTAATTCTTCTAATAAGTTTCTTTCTTCTTCAAACAATTTTACCACTTCCAGCTTTGCCAATTCTATTTCCGCGTCCGTTACTTTTAAATTTTCAAACTTATTATTATACCTGCCTGTAGTGACGGCAAGATCAGAAATGGCTATTTCTAATTCTTTCTTTGTTTTAATCTCTGTTCCTATTCCTAAATGTGATTCTTCAAAATTCAATGAAGCGCGCACGCTCCTGGCTAGATCGGCTATTACTTCCCGCCTCGGCGCTTTCTCTTCCGCTTTGGAGGTAAACGCCGCGATCCTTTGATTAAGATCACTAAGAACAACCGTTTCCGCCCTGGCGGAACCGGCTTCGTTATCAAAAGATTCTTTAATGGCCGCGACCCCGGCCGCCTCGTTGTAGTCAACAACCTGAAAAATATGTTTCCCGGGCAATTCTTTGCCGTCTCCCAGATACTCGCCATATTGATCAGCAAACTCTTCTTGAGATAATAGTTTTACGCCTCTCTCACCGGCCAATCTTTCGGCCGCGTCCATTCTCACGGCTCCTCTTCCTATCCAATCTTTCCTGATTCCTTCAGGCGTAATATTATAGACCGTTTCGCTGTAATTTTGATCTTTAAATACCGGAAAAGAGTAATATCCGTCTTCTTTGTGCTGTGATTTATATTTTTCCTCATAATAGTAATAAAAACACCGGCCGATTACCATCGTTTCAAATTGACCGCCGCCGTCAAAAGCATTCTCCCAGATCACATATTCCGTCCCCGGCGGGCCGAATTCTTTTTCAAGGCTTTCAATCATCTCATCATCCTTCTTTTTCGTTTCCGGATCTTTTTGCCGGTCTTCCATAATCTTCTCGCCGTAATCTTTATGCTTTTTTCTCAGTTCTTCCAGTTCCGGCAACGTGATTTTAGAAGTCCCATATTCACCATCTTTAAATTTGCTTGACTCATTAATAATGATAGCCATGCCTGTTTCCGGCTGATATTCAAGTATTTGAATCCAACTTCTATCTTCGTCTTTAATGTTCGCTTCCTGGTCAAAAAGCATATGCCCCATGGGATGCCTGATTGCGAATTCTTTTAAAGTCGGGAATCTCGACTCTGACTCCGCCTTTTTCTCATCCGTGGCCTTACCTAATAAAGCGCCTTCTTTCGCCGCTCCCGCTTCCGGCTCAGGCTCAGGATCTTCCGCTGCCTTTTCTCCCTTCTTTTTCTCTATCAAATCCCCGACAAGCTTTTCAAATTCTCTTTTAAACTTTTCCGCCGCTCTTTTCCGCCCATCGCCTCCGGTATCGCCGCCCGCGAGGTGTCTGGCGATTTCACTAGCAGTTATTAAATGCGCGTCAACCAATTTTCCTTTATCATCCCTGACATTAATCGCTTGTTCGGCCGCCCAAATATTACTAAAAATTTCTTCCTCGTTCATGCCATCAAATTCGGGTCTCCAGTATTTATCCGGGTTTCTCCTGAAATCCTGCAATAACACGGCTTTTACCCTTTCCGTTCGGGCGAATGGAAGCGTTGACGCACTTCTCTTCTGATCAATGCCCGACTCCTCGCGTGATTCTTCTTTTTCCGCACCCCACGACTTTTTTGAGTTCTCAATCATCTTCTCCTGTTTTTGATAAAAATCATCTAAACTTTTTAATGCTCCTGCGATTATTATTTTTAAATCATTAAGCTGCTGATTTTTGTCCTCCCCCGATTCTACTGACTCACTTTCAAGAATCTCCTTCATTTTTTCTAAACGATCATTTATGTGTTTCCAATATTTTTGGCTTTCCTTCATCATCTCAATATTAGACTTTTTCACGTCCTCCTCTATTGCTCTTAATTGTTCCTCATTATACCTATCCGAATTGCTCAAATTTTCAAAAAATTCTTTTTTCTCTATATATAAATAAATCTGGGCGGTGTCAATCGCATCAAATAAATCACTTATTAAAGTCTGAATTTCTTCAGAATTAATAGCATCAAGCCGTTTTTCCGTCTCCGGCGTCCAAACCGGTTTTAATTGTTCCTGTTCACTTCCCATATTTAGATTTCACCTGGTTAATCTTATTAAATCCCCTCAATTTTGCCTTTATCGCCTTATCCCTCTTTTTTATTATCTCATCAATTCTTTTCAAATATTCTAAGTGAGCTTTTTTCAATTCTTCTGCCAGCCCTAAAAACTCATCCGCTCTTTTTATCTTAATTTTTCTGTTAGTGTCTTTCATGCGGCAATTATATTTTTACCCTATTTTTTTCTACTTCGCAAAATACATCCCGTCATCATCGTCCTCATCTTCCGCGCGTTTCTCATTATTATCATCAGGCGCTGGAGCGGTGCCTGCGGTCTTCTTTTTTCGGGAAATTTTTTCTAAAGCGTCTTCCGGCTCTTCATCGTCTTCGTGCAAATCATCAACCTCTTTTATCTCTTCCTTGCTGTATCGGATTTTTTTCTTCGCCGATTTTTTCGCGCCCGGCCTGCCAGTATCGTTATCATCGTCTTCCGCGTCCTCATCATCCGCGTCCTCATCACCTTCATCTTCCTCATTCTCGTCTTCATTATCTATGCTACCCGGTAAATATTCATCCGGCGCGACCGCCTCGTCGCGGTTATGCAGGGACACACCGGACACACCGGTTTCAATCATACCTTCGTATTGTTCCCGGGAAACCATTATTTCTCTCGGCTTTGAACCGTTACCCGGACCGACAATGCCGTTTTCTTCAAGTAAATCTATGAGTTTGGCCGCCCGCGAATAGCCGACCGAAAGCCGCCTTTGCAGAAGCGAAGTTGACGCCCGGCCCATGTTAATAACGATTTCCTTTGCTTCTTCAAAAAGATCATCCGAATCAGCGTCTCCGCCGGACATCCCGGCTCCGCCGATGCCTTTGACTTTTTGCCGGTCGGTGATGCCTTCAATATAGTTAGTTTCCCCGCCGTTTTCTTTTATGTAGCGGACGATTTTTTTAATTTCATTATCCGAGACGAAAGCGCCCTGGATCCGTTTTGGCTTTGATAACTCAGCGGTAACGAAAAGCATGTCTCCGGAGCCTAAAAGTTTTTCCGCGCCGAGCGAATCTAAAATAGTCCGCGAATCAATACTGGACGCGACGGAAAAAGCGATTCGGGCCGGCATATTGGCTTTAATCAGGCCGGTAATAACGTCAACGCTCGGCCGCTGGGTGGCGAGGATTAAGTGAATCCCGACGGCCCGCGCCATCTGCGCGAGGCGGATAACCGCGGTTTCAACGTCCCTGGCCGCCACTACCATTAAGTCAGCCAATTCATCAATAATAAAAACGATATAGGGCATTTTTTCGTATTTGTCTTTGGCCGATTCGTTGTAAGACTGGATGTTTCTTTTGCCATGCTTAGCCAGCTCGTCAAACCGCCGGTCCATTTCATTCAGGCACCATTTTAAAGCGTTAATGGTTTTATCAACGTTAGTTATAACCGGGGTTAAAAGATGCGGGATGCCATTATAAATCGGGAGTTCCACCCGCTTCGGATCAACCATAATAAAGCGCAGGTCGTCAGGATTATTCTGGTATAGAAGGCTGACGATTATAGAATTAAGGCAGACCGATTTTCCCGAATTGGTCGCGCCAGCGACTAGAAGGTGCGGCATCTTAGGGATATTGTAAGTCCAGGGCTTACCCGAAACATCCTTGCCTAGACCGATATAGAGGTTAGCTTTTCTTTCTTTAAATTCTTTTGATTCTAGAACCTGCCGGAGACCGACAATGGCCTTAGTCTGGTTCGGCACTTCCACCCCGACTAATGATTTTCCCGGAATCGGCGCTTCTATCCGAATCGGATGCGCCGCTAAAGCCAAGGCCAGATCATTTCCTAAAGTCGTAATTTTCGCGAGCTTAATCCCCTCGGCCGGCTTAAAAGTATACTGGGTGACGGTCGGCCCGACTGAAACTTCTCCCATGCCGACGGCAATGCCGAAATTCTTTAAGGTCCGCTCTATTACCTCGGCGTTATTTTTTATATCACCGCTCATCGGCTTAGTTATCTTATCCGAAAGTAAATCTAAAGGCAGGTCAATTTTAACATGGCTCGTTTTCCAGGGCTTTTCCTCTTCTTTGGCTTTTAATTTTTTCGCGTCCAGAGCCGGATTAATTTTTCTCGCGCTGAATTCGGTTAGCGCGGAAATTTCCTCTTCGGCTGTTTCGTCTTCGGGTTCGGTTTCTTCCGGCTCATTTTCCGCTTTCTCCCCGTTTTTGCGCCTCGTTATAAAAGCTAAAGCCCGGCTTATCCCGGACCAGGCTTTGGCAAAAATACTATCGCTTCCAATAATCGCGCTTAAAGTCGTATCAAAAACCAGCATGAGAGATATGATTATTAAGCTGATAACCAAAATTATCGCGGCCCATAACCCTAGAACGCGCGTAAGCCCGAGGCCCATAAAATACCCGAGATAGCCTCCGCCCCGACCCTCTTCCAGCGCGGCTTTCCATTCATCCCGGCCGATAAAAAGCTGGAACATAGCTTCCATGGCAACGACAAATAAAAAAAGGCCGAGGTAATTTGAACCGCGGATATGGTATTTTTCCGAAGCGTAAAGAAGATAGCCGAGCCCGAGTAACGCGAGCGGCAGCATGAATTTTCCCCAGCCAAAAACATAAGTCAGCCCTTTAGCGTAATAGATCCCGAGACTGCCGGCCAAATCAAAAAGGCTTAGGACGCCGATTGCGCCGAGCGTGAGTATTATGACGATATAGATGCCTTTTTTCGTCGCCGGATCAAGGTCCATTGACGGCATAGACGGCAGGCCCGGCGAATAAAGCCGGTTAATGAGTTTTCTTTTTCTTCCTCTTCTGGCCATAAATATAATCTGTAGAGACGCATTGCCATGCGTCTCTACAGATTATATCATTTTCCAGGGACGAAAAAAAGGGCGGTTAAATCATTATCATCTTTTCGCGTCCGAATAGGCAATAACGCGCACCGCGCGCGCGTCATCCGGACGGCAAAACCCGCGTAACCGCGTAGAGACGCATTGCAATACAATGTAGAGACGCGATTAATCGCGTCTCTACGGATGTAATATTTACCGTTTCGTCCGGACGCAATCGTCTGCACCGCGCGCGCGTCATCCGGACGGCGAAACCCGTAAACCGCGTAGAAACGAGGCAATGTCTCGTCTCCATAAAATGCATTTTCACGCATCATCCCGCGGCACAACCCGATTAACCGCGTAGAGACGCCCCGTCGGGGCGTCTCTACAAAATGCGTCTTTACCTCTTCGCCCCGGAATACGCAATCGCTCTCACAATGTCCCAAGCGGTTGTGGAGACCGGCGCGTAGC
>JBAZCA010000008.1:0-44372 GCA_041671125.1 Patescibacteria group bacterium
GCTATGTAACAAACAAGATATCCACGATCTCAAGGAGAGCGTTAAAAGGATTGATAAAAATGTAAATACTATAATAACCACGCTTGACGGGATAACTAAAAATTTTAAAGATCACCAGGAATCTCATGATATCAATCAAATCGCCCACGACCGGTTTGAGAAAATAATTGGGATTCTGGAAAAGAGAACCGGTGTAAGTCCGGTAAGCGTTTAAAATTTTTGGTTCAAATAAAATTTATTTAATTCATAACCCTAAGGAGGTATGAAGAGTCTATTTTTTAAATTAAACCCGATTCGTTGGTCTATTTTTTCTGACGGAAAGTTTTTAGCATTCCTCGCTCTGGCGGGGTTTTTTTATTTCGGGGGAGTTTTTGGCGCGGGCTTAGCCCGGGCGGCGGGCGAATCGGATCATCTCTGGCATTTTAACGAATGCGCCGGAGAGATCGCGGCTCCTTTTCGGGGAAGCGAAAGCCTCAGTCTCGGGGGCAGCGCCTGGAAAGCCGGCAGATGGAATTGTTCTTCCGAACTGTTTTGGTCCGGCGCTCCGATGAGCGCGGATTTTAACGAGCCGCTGACCGCCGGCGAACTGGCAATAAGCGCCTGGGTGAATTTTCCCTATGATAATTCCCGCTTCTTTTTTCGTTTTACGAATCCGTCGGGCGAGGCGGCTAAAATTTCAATAGACTCCGTCTATGTTGACGCGGAAAACCTTACCGGGCCGTTTTCGCGCTTTCCGTCCCCATTTCCGGCTGACGGAGCCTGGCATCAGGCGGTTTTTACGATTAACGCATCCGGAGGATTATGGAAACTCTATTTTGACGGGAATGAAGTTCTTAGCTCAAGCCTTGAAGATTATGAATTTTCCCGATTTTCCCGCCTTGAAATCGGAACTAATAATAACTATACGCTCATGGACGAAATCGCTGTCTGGCGCCGGGCGCTGGACAGCGAAGAAGTAAGAGGAATTTACGGGGCAAACGCCGAAATGCCTCCGGCCGCCCCGGTAATCCCGGCGGATGAAAAAGAGACGCGCCATCTTTGGCAGTTTGACGAGGGAAGCGGGGATATTTTAAATGACGCCGCCGGAGAAACCGATCTAACCCAAAACGCCGATTTCAGCGAGGGAAAATGGGGCGGCGGACTTTCGCAGTCCTGGCAACCGGCCCAAAGGATTGATAAATCCCTGGATAAGGCCATAACCAGCCGGGACTTAACTTTTGAGTTTTGGTTTAAAAACGCGAGCCACCCGAACGAAGGCCGGGGTTCCATATATTTATCCGGCCCAACAGGCAATTTCGGCATCCAGGCTTCGCCTTCCGCCCTTTCCCTTTTTATTCCGGGAGAGACAAAAGCGCTCGGCAGTCTCCCGGCTCTTTCCGATGACGGCTGGCATTACCTTGCTTTAGTCTTTAATTCCCACGACTACCGCTATGATTTTTATATTGACGGCCAAAATATTTACTCTAAGGAGAGTATACCCCTTATTAATCCTTCTTTTGACACCATCCATATCCGCGGCGAGAATTTCCCGTATTCCATTGACGAACTGGCAATTTTTCAGGGCGCCCTTTCCCAAGACGAGATAAGGGAATATTATAACTCCGGTAAGCCCCGCGCCGGTTCCGTCCTTGAGCCGGTGATAATCGTGCCGGGGATAATGGGGAGTGTGTTAAAAGAGGATAATATTTTAATTGATAATGAAATTTGGCCAGATCCCCTAACCTATCTCACAGATCCTATTGACGAACAGTTAAAAAAACTGGAAATGGACAGTTTTGGTTTTTCAAAGGAAAATATCTTTCCGGCCGACGCGATAAGAAGCGTTTTTGGGATTAATTTTTATGGAGGACTGATTGAATATTTAGAGGCAAGCGGGTATGAAGAAGGAAAAAATTTATTTATTTTTCCCTACGACTGGAGGTTAGATTTAAATATCATCGCCGGGGAAGATGAAGACGTGCCGGAAGTTGTAACGCTAAAGGAAAAAATTGACGAAGTTATTAGCCAGTCGGGCTCGGACAAATTGAATATTATCGCCCATAGCATGGGAGGTTTAATTGTTAAGGCTTACGCACAAAAGTATGGACAAGAGCGTATCAATAAATTTATAGACATCGCCACTCCGCACCTTGGTGCGCCAAAAGTGGCTAAGATACTGAATTATGGGGATGATCTGGATATCGGGATTTTTATTAATGATATAGGAATCGGAATATTAAATGAAAGTAAAATTAAAGATATCTCTCAAAACATGCCTTCTATTTATCAACTGCTCCCCAGCGCCCCATATTTTTCATTACCGGGCGAAGAATATGGTCATTACCTGTTTAATGATTCCAATTCGGGCATTAATTTACCCAAAGGCGAGCTGGATTACAATGAGTCAATGCAATATTTAATTGGAACCGGCGAGGACGGAAGAAATTATTTTGTTAATAAGAATTCATTGCTTCACTCAGCGATAGATAATGTTGAAATTGATAATTCATACAATATAGCCGGTTGCGGAAAAGCGACTATCGGAAAAATAGGAGACTTAGGCAAAAAAAAGTTTTTTTGGGATAAATATAAAATAGAATATATTGACGGAGACGGGACAGTGCCTCTAAGAAGCGCCGACTATTACGGAGGAGATAAAAAGTATTACTCCAGAGGCCAGGAGCATTCTAAAATTCTAAGCGCGGACGGAGTAAAGGAATTTATTGGGTCAATATTAAGTGGCAATGAGGCTGGATTTGATTTTTCCCAATATGGCAACTTTAAACAAGATGACAGCATCTGTGGTATAAGCGGCAAAGTGGTGGAATATCATTGCCCGGTAGAAATGCACATCTATGATAATCAGGGCAATCACGCCGGTCCTCTGGAAAACGGCGATATTGAAATGAATATTCCCGGAGTCCAGTATGATATTGTCGGCGACAATAAGTTTGTCTATCTTCCCGAGGGAGGAAGTTATGCTATTACCGGCACGGCAACGACTACGGGAGTTTTAGAGGTAGAAGTGAGCGAGGTTAAAAATAATAAATATATCAATACCGCGTATTTCAGCGATATAAATTTTGACTCCGCATCAACCAAGATAGAATTTAGTCTGGCGGATAATTTAGATGATCAGTTGATTGAAGTTGACAAAGACGGGGACGGAATATATGAAGACAGTTTCGCGCCCGATTCTCTATTAACCGAAGAAGAAAGAAAAGATTTAACAAAACCGAATACCAATATCAGCCTGACCGGAACAGAAGGAAAAAACGGCTATTATGTTTCTGAGGTCGGAATTGAGCTAACCGCCGAGGACGAAAATTCAGGAGTATTAAAAACCGAATACAGTCTAGACAACGGCCAGAGCTGGATAGAATATCAAGGCCGGTTTTTATTGGTAGAAGACGGCGAATACAAAATAATCTATTCCTCAACTGACCGGGCGGGAAACAGGGAAGCGGAAAAAGAGGCGCTAATCCGGGTAGATAAGCTAGCGCCGGAGATATTGATTTTAATCCCGGAGGAGATAAGCCATAACGAAAAATTAAATATTGAATACCTGATTGACGATAATATTTCCGGCGCGGCCACGAACACTATCGCGATATACCTGGATGATAAATTAGTGACTGTCGCGGCGATAGACCTGTTTTACGAAAAGCTCGGCCAGCATGAAATAAAAATCATAGCCGAAGATCTGGCCGGAAATAAGGCCGAGGAAATAAGGAGTATCAGTATCATCACTAATATAGAAGGAACTATCTCGGACGTAACCCGGGCAAACGGTGAAAAGATGGTGAATGAGAAAGCCAGGAGAGAATTAGTAAAAGACCTGGAAAAAATTGAGGATTACATTAAAAAATACGGCCGGCGGGAAGAAAAAAGAGACAAAAGACAGAAAGAACTAATGGACAAGTGCGTGAAGAAAAAAGGGAAAAGCTGGTGCGAGAGCAGGCTGGGCAAAGCGTTCGTAAAAGTTAATTACGGGCTAAATAAGATTCACGATAAAATCGTAGAAGCCCGATACAAACTCATCCTAAAGGAGCTTGAGCTTTACCGCAAGAAGAATTGGGTAACGGAAACGGGGTATGGTATAATTAGGGAGGATTTAAGATATTTAATAGCTAAATTATAAAAGTATGAGAAAGGCTTGCCTATTAGTATTAAGGTATTGGTTGTTTAATATTATCATCCCCGCTTTATTTTTGAGTGGGTTTATGGCAATTAATTTGTCTTATTTATCGTTATTAACGATGGTGTATGTTATTCTTTTTGCCCCGATAGTATTTTTCTTTTCATATTATAAAAAAATAAAAAATCAGAAAATAAATACCCTGCTTATTTCAATGTTAGCTCTGCTGACGCCTTATATAATTTTAGTAACGTTTATTTATTTTAAGATAATTGATATTTCCGTTAATTTAATTCCTTTTGGATAGCTCATTAAATCCTGAAAAAGAAAATATTGCCGAGACATTAATTATTAAGTTTACAGTCCTTAAGTTATCTATAAAAGTATGAGAAAGGAAATTTTTTTACCGGTCACTAACTATTGGATAAGCTAGTTAAGGGAAAACTTTTAAATGCATGAGGAATAGAAAAAAAATTACGGTTCTGCTTATTTTATCTTTAGCGTTTAGCTATTTAACAAAAAGAATCGCAGGAGATATTTATTACTCAATATCTAAACCTATGGGTGGAATTGGTTCCCAATTATCATGCCCGCAGTGTTTGGATGGTTTTATTTTAAGCTACCTTTTTTTCATAAGCTTGTCGTTAAATATGGTTAGAGCAGATAAAAGAAAGATAATTAATTACTTATTTTTTTTGCCTGCCGCGTTATTGATAAATCCTCCTTACGAAGGATTAATTTTTGGAGTCGCATTAATCCTTCTCGGCTACCTCCTCGCTCAGGGAATATTAATGGTAAAAAAGAGAATGGCGCGGAAATAAACCTTCAGCCACAACACATTTCCCCTGTCCGCGGTATATTGACCCCGGAAGGTGGCTGTGCTATTTTCTATAGTAGACGAGTTAATGTAGTGAGATGGTTACAAAACTCCTTTTGCTCCGAGTTGTTCTTTTCGCCCGATACTTCGTCTCGCTGGCGCGAAATGATTTTCAGCGTAGCCCTGCTACGCCTCAAATTATTTCGCTGGCTTTCCTCGTCTCGGACGAAAAGCCCTAACTCTCGCTTAAAAGTAGTTTTGCAACCATCTCAATTCAACATCAGCGTTTTTGTATGAAGATGATTTTTTCCCCATTAAGCCATTCTTCAGTAATCGCTTCCGATTTTTGGCCGGTCTGATTTTTGGCCGGTTTTTCGCTGATTAAAAAAATTATCAAATTTAAATATAAAAGGAGAATTTATTATTTATTAACAGGCTCGGGAAAAGAATTAAAAAAACGCGATTAAAAAGGTCGATCGCGCAAGAATTCAAAAATTACCCTTAGCCAAAAAACGAAAAAAACTATGAAAAAAATCTTAATGAGTTTGTCAATCATCGCCGCTGTCGGCGCGGTTGTCGTAACTGCCACTACCGCTTATTTTAGCGACACTGAAACGTCAACCGGCAACACCTTCACGGCCGGGACGATTGACATCGCCATTGATGGAGAAAATCCAGTCACCAAGCATTTCAACATCGGAGATCTGAAACCAGGAGAAACCGGAAATATGACTTTTAAAGTCAAGAATGTTGGTACAAACCCAGCTAATATTTCCAAGAGTCTTTATAACTTCACAAAGAATGACTCAGGAGAAACCTATCTTTGTCCAGGCGCAGCGAATACATCTTCAGAACCTGAATGTGTTGCGGAGGCTGGAACGCCGAAGGACGACGTAGAGACTCAACTTTACTACGGCTTGGAAGTGAAAGTTTATGCCGATGATGGTGAAATAACACCAATCTGGTGGCAGACTATTTACAATGTTGATCCGTTTAATACGCTGGCTACTGTTTATGGAGCTCATCTGTTTGTTAAATTGGGCGTAGTGCCGCCGCTTGGGCATATGACAGTAACTCAAGCTTACAAACTTAATCCTGACGCTGATAATAAGTACCAGGGTGATGGCTTGAAGTTTGATATGGACATCAAGGCTGATCAACTGGCGCAGGGCGCGGATGGTAATGCGACTGTAACTTTGGAAAATAAGACCGGGGATCCTGAATATGCCGTTATTGTTGATACTTATCAGGGCGTATTGACCTACAAGACTACGAATCCAACCTTTAATTTCAGCTTCACGGGAACGGCTCCAACCTCTGCGAATTATACTTTGGTAGTCGGTGATAATCCATGGACAAACCCGACCGGCGCTTGCGTCCTTGGGGATCACGCTTTCAGCGGTTCAACGACTTTTTCCGGGGATGTTACGTGTCCCACCAGCTTAACAAATGCTAAAGCTTGGCTAGTGCTTACATCAGATTGGAATAATGGTAGCTGGGCAGGCTGGAATCAAGCCTCTTATTTGCTTGAAACCGGTTTAGTCAACTACACCAAAAACTAACTCTGTTTAGTTGAATTTTCTCACCTCGCCTCTTTTTCCAAGGGGCGGGGGAATGAGAATTGAAACAAGTCAATATTCAGATATAAAAAGATGAAAAAAATTATTCTTAGCCTAAGCATTATCCTCGGGGTGGCGGTTACGGCCGTCAGCGCGACGATTTCCTATTTTTCCGATACGGAAACCAGCCAGAACAACATTGTGACCACCGGAACGGCGGATATTGATGTGGACGGCCAGAATCCTTGGGTTGAGAATTTCAGCTTCGGGAATATGTTTCCGGGAGAATCAAAAGAATTCAATTTTAATATAAGGAATGTAGGTTCTTATCCGGTAAGAGTTTGGCAGATTCTGGAAAACGTGGAAAATTCGGAAAACGGCATTACGGGGCCGGAACAGCAATGGTACGATGCTAATAGCGTAACTGAAAAAAATGATATTGATTCGGCGATGGATTTTGAGATGGATGTTGACGGGAAGATGGTCGTCAATAAAGAAGCCGGATTTTCCGTGGCGGATGTTAAAGATTATTATTTGAATTTAGTTAAATTGGATCAGCCTTTTCAGCCAAACAACGGCGACGGTATTTTATACCCCGGCGGAACCATCTCCGTGAGCCACAAATATTATTTTAATCCGGCTAAGGCCGGAAATTGGGCGCAAAGCGATCAACTAACTTTTAACGTGCGGATTTTGGCCCAGCAAGTTGAAACGCCGGAACCGCTGAAGTTGATGTCCTTTATTGACAATAAGTACAATAGCAATAGCTGGATCAGCACAAGAGATAATATTTTGGGATTGCTGAAGTATGAATCAGCCGGTGATAATTTTGATTACAGGTTGGTTGGCAATAATTTACCAGCCGGTACTTATAAGTTAGTTTATTATCCCGACCCTTGGGCCAGTCCGAAGACTGTATTCTTACTTAGCGACGGCTTAAATTCGGACGGAAGTATTTTGGATTCAGGCAATATTAGTTTTAACATAGGAATTGATCTGCCTAATATTGGCGATGATAATTATGGCCATGGCGCTAAAGTTTGGCTGGTTCCAACTTCAGCCTTAGCTGGAAATAATCTAGGTTGGTCGCCAAATAATAATCAATGGCTTTTTGACAATTGGCCGGGACTTATCAATTATAAGAAAGGCGATAAACCGTCGTCTCCGGCCAGCGAATCAATAAAAATAGACGAAGTTTTGTCAACGACCGATTGGACGAGCGAGGCCAGGGATTATTCTTTAGCGAACGTAAATTTTTCCTATGATACTCCGGCTACTAGTCGGCTTTCGGGAACAGTTACCGCTACCGGGTTGAAGCCCTATACTACCTATCAGGTGAAATTCATCGGCAAGCCGACTTGCGCTTATTCGGGTGGAGATGACACGGCCAACGAATATATCGGTTACAAGGGCAGATGGACGGTTCTAAATTCTTCTTGCTCGGGAGACGCATGCAACAGGACAGACGCGGCCTATGAAGCCAATAAAAGTAGTCACGCGGAATGTATTGCCGGTTATTTAGTCTGGGATTTTTTCACAACCGACGGAAGCGGAAACGCGACAAAAAATGTTTTGACTGACTGCAGTTATCATGTCTTATGGTGCAACGGCGGAGCTTGCGGAGCTGCGGATAACAGCCAATTGAAATATCAACCGGAAGCGGGGCTCAACTACCATTACTGCGATGCTGGCGACGTGGAAGGAGAAATTGAAAGAGGAACTTGTGGCGGACTAATTTTAGATAACGGGGATTATGATTTGAATTTAGTCTTGACTGAAGAAAGCTTTCATCAGCCAGAGGGAGTTTGGGCGACGGTCCTCCAAAAAGACATTAACTTTACGATAAACTAATGAAAATCCTGAGGATAATTTACTACCTTTTTATTGCCGTGATAATAATAATCGCTTTGCTTTTAGTTGTTTCCATTTTTTCTATAACCGGAAATTTTAAGGTAATGGTCGTGCAGTCCGGCTCCATGGAACCGGCTATTCATACCGGAAGCATTGTGGTCGCGAAACCGGCCGCGGAATATAAGCAGGGAGATATTATCAGTTTTGGAAAAGCCTCTAAAACCAAAGCTTCGGTAACGCACCGGATTAATGAAATAAAAGAAGTAAACGGCGTGAAAAGCTACGTTACCAAGGGCGACGCCAACAACGCGCCGGATTTAGGCGAAACCGCTCAAAGCGAAATAATCGGAAAAGTTTTATTTTCCGTCCCTTATGCCGGATACGCGGTTGATACGGCGAAAAAACCTTTTGGATTCATGCTGATAATCGTGATTCCGGCGGTGATTATAATTTACGACGAATTAAGGAAAGTGAAAGACGAGATAATAAAGATCAGGGCTAAAAAGAAGGAAGCCAAATATGGCGAAAAAATTAAAAAAGAAAGCGGTGAAGAGGCTAAAGAAGCCTAAGGCAAAGTTTAGAATCGTCTTACTGAAGCCAGAAGAAAAAAAGACGGATATTCTTAAAAAGCGCGTCATGAAGCGGGTGAAGAAAGCGAAGAAGAAGCTGAAAGACGCGGGAAAAGCCTTGAAAAAAACCGCTCAAAAAGAAAAACTGAAAAAAACCGTTCGCGCGGGCGGGGTTAAGGTGGCCGCGGCGTTTTTAGTTATCGGACTTAACTGGGCCGGTCTGGCGGCGGTCGGGGAAACTTTCGCGTCATTTAATGACGCAGAAGTTTCAGGCGGGGACTCTTTTACGGCCGGAAGCCTTGATTTTAGTTTAACCGGCGCTACTGATTTTTCTACTATCTTGCCGGACACGAACGCGATAAGGACTATAGATATCGCGAAAATCGGAAGCCTTGATTTCCAATATCGGGCCCGGGCGGCCAATATTTCCGGAGCGCTTTGCTCTTCTCTTGAAATTAAAGACAATATCGGCGGAAATTATCAGCCATTATCAAGTTTTGTTTCCACTACCACGCTCTTTTCCCTTAACAATGCCATGACTTTTACCGCTCATTTGACTTCCGATGATGCCGGACTGATGAGTAAAACCTGCGAATTCAATTTAATCTTCAGCGGTTGGCAGGGAAATCTTGCTTTCGGCGCCGGCGGGTTTACGAGCGAAAAAACTATCAGCAATACGATTAATTCCGGCAGCTGGGGAGGTAATATCGCTGATCACCTGGTGATTAATGAGGTTTATTATGACGTTGATTCCGGACACGGCCAGGAAAGGTATAACGAATGGGTGGAGTTATACAACCCGACTGCGGCGGCAATTGATCTTACGGGCTGGAAAATTTGCGATGGAGGCGAGTGTGATTTAATCCCGGCCACCAGCACGCCATACATTATCCAGCCCAACGGCTACGCGGTTATTACCGCTTCCAGCACGACCTGGGGCTATTGGTCGGTTCCCGGCAACGCGGTAAAAATAGTCTTAGACGGCAGTTATATAGGAAGCGGCTTGAACGATGGCGGAGACTGGGTCAGATTGATTAACCCGGCCCTCCAGGTAGTTGATTCCATGAGCTATGGAACCGATACTACTGCTTTTGCCCGTCCGGGCGTTGCCGAAGGCCATTCTCTAGCCCGAACGCCGGCCGGAAAAGATACTGATACAGCCGGGGACTGGGAGGATCTTTCCTCGCCCAATCCGGGAACTAATCCGCACACGGTTTTAATGAATGAAATCCTGCCCAATCCGGCCGGGGATGAATTCGGTGAAGACGCGGATCCGATGCCTAAAGGCGAATGGGTTGAACTCTATAATTACGGCGAGTATGAAATAAATTTAAGCCAGTGGAAGATAAAAAATCAGATGGGAAGAGCTTTGGCTATTACCGCGGAAAATACTTCCGGCGCAAGCGCCGTTATTCATCCGGGAGAATGGCTAGTCGTTTATCGGAACGGATCCGATAAATTTGAAATGCTTGATAACGGCGATACTATAACTTTGGCCGACGAAAAAGACCGGCCGGTTGATTTATACACTTATACCGAACCGGCGCCGGAGAATAAATCCTACGCCCGGATTCCGGATTTTTCCGGGGATTGGGTTGATCCTATTCCGACTCCGGGAAAAGCAAACCAAGAGGAAGAAGCGATTATTGAATTATTTAACATAGCGCCGGAGGTAAATTTAAATACGAGCGAAATGTTATTAGACGGTGTTGGCGAGGACGCGCGTGCGCCGGGCGAAAATAATAGTGATAACGCGCCAAGCGCTAGCGCGGTTAACAACGGAGAAGCAACGAAAAATGAGGGAAGCGAAGCGCTTGAATCGGCTGAGAATACCGCTTCTGACGAGACAACCGAACCGGAGGCTAAAATTAATGAACTTACCGCGGACAAACAGGCTGAATCTAAAGAACCTAAAATCGAAACCCCGGCTATGATTGATAGTCCTGAAGCAGTTGTAATACCGGAAGAGCCGGTAATGCCGGACATTCAAGCCGTTGAAATTATTAATAATACTGAAAATAATGAGGCAACGGTTAGCGCTCTTCCGCCTCCGGCCGAGCAGGCGGTTTCCGAGCCGGCGACAGAACCGACGCCAATAAATATTCTGTCTGAAAGCGCTCCAGCGGAAACTGGATAAAATAACTAAAATGACCGGAAAAAATATTAAAAAAATTCAATTGATGTTTGGTGCTCTGATTTTAGCGGCCGGTTTTTTCGCGGCTTCTTCGGCTCGGGCAGGAACCAACCTGGTGGATGTTCTATTTGAATACCCAAAGCTTTTTGATGAAGCAAATTTTTTGCCAAGCCAGAGCGTAAGCCGCTGGGTAAAGGTAAAAAATGTTTCAGCCGAAAGCCAGACAATAATCGCCAAAATCAAAGACCTTGAAGATACGGGCAATTTAGGAACTCAGATAAATCTTAAAATAAAAAAGGGAGGCGCGGTTTTGCAAAGCGGGACTTTGACCGGTTTTTACCTTGACGGAGAAAAGATTTTATCCGCGATTTCGCCGGGAGAAGAAGTAGAATATGTTTACGAAGCCACTTTTAATCCCGCTTCCGGCAACGGAGATAAAGGGAAAACCCTTACTTTTAACATTGACGTCGGCTCGCAGTCAACCGAATCAGTCGGCGGCGAAGGCGGCGGGGGCGGTTCCGGAGGAGGCGGCGGGGGTTATACGTTTTCGGATTTGATTATTTATAATGAAGCCGTTCGGGTGATAAGCGGCACCGAAGCGGAGATTACCTGGCTGACCAATAAAAACGCCACTTCAAGGGTTATTTACGATTCAGCCAGCCATCCGGATATAACGGGAGAAGTTCCTCCAAATTACGGCTACGATTTTTCCAATTCGGAAGACTCAACGATGATCACCGGGCATTCCATGACCTTAACCGGGCTAACGCCAGCGACGATTTATTATTTCCGGCCGATTTCTCACGCCTCGCCGGAAAAGCTTGGGACTGAACTTGCTTTCACGACTTTGGCCGCCGGAAGTCAGCCCCTGACAATTGAACCGCCGGCCGTTGAAGCGCCCGAAGGTCAGGTTTTGGGCGAAAAAGTCGTCAACGGCAAAGCGGCGGCGAAACCTCGTCCTTTATCGGCGGTTTTAGGAGAAAAACTGGCGGCTACCGGTTTTGAACCGGCGGAGCTTGTTGTTTTGCTTATGGCTTTCGCGTCCTGCCTTTTAGGGATATTCATTATTAAAAATAAAAAGCTCGCTAAAAAATGAAGATTACCGGAAAAAAAAGGGTATATTTATCAAAAGCTCCGGTCGTGATACTGGAGCTTTTGACGCTGGCGATCGCTTTGTACATAATAATTCTTCCGTTTTATCCGGAATTGAGATACCGGTTTTCCAATAAGATGGACGGAGGAGAAATGAATTCGGACAACCGCGACATAAATCAAGTGAAAATTTTGACCGGAGAAATTTTAAGCCGTTTGAACGAAACGGAAAATCAGCAGGCGGTTAACCGGATGATTATCCTTAAAATCGGCGTGGATGCGCCGATAGCGGAATCCGTAAGCGCTGATGCCGGCATGGCCAAGGGAGCCTGGCGGGAGCCGGAAACCTCAACGCCCGACCAGGGCGGGAACACGGTGATTACCGCCCACCGGTTCAAATATCTTCCGCCTTCCAACCTGACTTTTTATCTTTTGGATAAGCTTGAGCAAGGTGACCTGATTGGCGTAAGCTGGAAAGGCCAGCCGTATTACTACCGGGTTGAAGAAATTAAAAGAGTGGAACCGGAAGACGTTTCTATCCTGGAAGCGAGCGACAAACCGATTCTAACCCTCTATACCTGCGACCCGATATACTCCCAGAAAAAAAGACTGGTCGTGAGAGCCGCGCTGATAGAGTAATGAATTATAATTTATAATCCATTAAATAAATATGGAAAAATTTGAAGAGGGAAAAGTTGTTAAAGAAAGAGCGACGGACATGGAATTAGCGCTATTCTTAATTAAACACATTTCCAATCCCTGCGAGGATGAGCATGGACACAACATAAGAGATTTTTATATTAGAGAGGCAGAAAGGGCTTTAGGAGAATTTAGCGACTCGGAAGCAAGGAAATTACTTGAAGATGCCATAAAAATATTCAGAATAGCGGGATCACCCCTGTAATCCCGGCCGGCCAAAGGCGTCTTATCTTAACGGAATATTAATGTTAGGGCGTTATTTCGCTCCTGACGGCGATTTTCGGCTTCTGCCCGGCTTACAAACTGCTTGGCTGGAGCGCCAATAAGGAAGAAATCCTTCGGGCTCCGACACCTCCACCCAATCCGGCAGTTTAATTGACCAATCTGGCAAAAGCTAAACTTAAAAAATCACCCCACAAGATGAGGTGATTTTTTAGTTTCGGCTTTAACGATAACAACGGAGACCTAAAACTTAAAAACGTCCGAAAATTTGCCGATTAAAGGCAAGGGAGTTTCTTTTCCGCCGACCGCGTTACTGATGCCGATGATTAATAATACCAACGTTCCCAAGCTTAAAATCCAGTTAATCGAGTACCAAAAATAAAACGGCATTATCCGGCCGATAACATTTATCAGTACTACGAGAAGAAATAGGACTAAGCCCTGCTTGGTGTGGTATTTTACGAACGAATCTTTTTTCGCGTCGCCGGTTAATAGCGGAATAAAAAATAAAATATAGGCGACGATTGCCATCGCGATATTTTTTTTCCCGCCGAATACTGGGGGATCTTGTGCCATACGATTAAGTTAAAAAATTAACTTAAGCCTTAAATTAAGTGAGTAAATTCTTCGACCTTTATATTTTATGATTATGACTGTTAAAAAAAATTTAAAACAGCACTTCTAATTTGCCCATCATGGGATTATCGATGGAAAAAGTCATGTGCAATGTCAGTCCGACCCGGGAAACGTATAGGCGGCCGCCTTCGGACTCGTCAATTTTATAGCCCAGCTCTTTGTATTTATTCTCTACCGCCTCTACGTCCGCGCGGGTAGTGAGCCGCGGGAAAATATAGGTAAGCCACATGCTTTTCATGTTGTCTTTCAGCTTAACCTGGTTCGCGAACAGCTGGTTAAGTATTGGCAAAAGTTCATCATTAACGGTTTGGTTTTTATCCCCCTCTACCGCGGCCGCTTTGGTATTTTCGTAATTTATGAGTGCCCAGGTTTTGGCCGTGTTGGTTGTCGGCTGGCCGGACGCGCTTTGCGTCAGAAAAGAGCAAATAGGCGCTATGGAAGTTTTTTTATACGGGCTAATATTGCGAGCCGTGTTCTTTATTGTCGGAAGTTTTTCCTTAACCTTTTTATTGATATTCAATTTTAAGTCCGCGGTTTTCCCGGCGTTCATGTCATTCATCACCAAATACTGGCTTTGGTCTTCCAAAGCCGCGTCGCGGAAATCGCGGGCGCCAACATAACCCTGCACTTTACCGTTTACATCCACTTTAATTAATGCCGCTTCCTTGTACGGCTCCAGGCTCAACATAACCATATGCTGTTTGGTTGTTAACATGCTCGCCGAAATCGCGACGCCTTTGTCGGCCGTCGCCGTGATGCCGTAGCCGGACAAATCCCGTTCGGCCTCGATTTTTTTCACCCAGACGGGATTGACGTCAGGATCAATTTTTATAAGCTCTATATTTGAAGCCAGGGCGGTTTTTGTAAAACCGGCGGCAAGGTCATGAATTACGTCCTGCATGATAACGAATTTATTGTCCGCGGTTTTTACCACTTGAAAATCGTTTGAGGTGACGCTGGAAGGCAAATTGACGGTTAATTTTTTCGCCCATTGGTATTTGCCCGCCTTGTCGACTTTTACGGCGATAAAAGCGCGCACCGAGAAGCTCGTTACCTCTTTGGAAACTCCGGCGTTCAAGCCGGTGGTTAAAATTAAATTTTCATAGCCAAAAGCCAAAAAGCCGCCGTCCGGGGTTGGCTTAACCGCGCAGAAATCCCCGCCCGCCATGCGGATTTTAGTCTTTCCTATGGTTAAGGTGCTGCTTGCGTAGCTGGTGGGCGCGCTTATTTCCGACGGAATCATCTCCAGGCTTTTCGCCCAGACAACATTCAGCTTGCTGTCCAATCTAACCATTGTCGGCAAAGCGTGCGGCACCACTTCCGACCCTAAAATATTTTTCGGCTGGACGGTTTTAGGAACCTCAATATTAGCCAGGGCGATATAACTGCCGTCCGGAAGCCTTTCCATATCTTCGGCCTCCCAGCTCATTTTTTTAGCTGTCTGCACCTTGCCGTTTTTATCAACTTTAATAAGCGCGCTGTATCTGGGAATAGTATCCGTATCGCCGTCGCCATTGCCATAACCGGTTTTTAAAAGGCGGCCGAGAATCATAACTCCGCCGTCCGGCAAGGCCCACATTTTCTGCGGCCGGTCCTGGCTATGGTCGCCGAGCATTAAAGACCATATTAAACCGCCTTTCGAATTCAGCTTGGTTACTAAAATATCGCCGTAAAGCTCCTTTTTATTTTCATCAACAAAGTCCAAAACATCGTTAGCCATGATAATATTGTTGTCAGAGGTTTCCACGGTTATTCGGCCTATCCGCCGGGAAGACATAGCTCCAAGGGCCAGGCTTTGGCTAGAAAACCAGCGGCTCCAGGAAAGATCGCCTTTTAAATTGGTTCTAAAAATAAATGGGTAGGGCGCCGCCATGCCCGCGGCCGGAATGGTATCGCCGGTAACCAAAAAACCGCCGTCTTTAGTAGGCGAAACGCCAAAGCCGTCGGTTAAGTCTAGCAAATGGTAGGTTTTTAAAAGAGTGGAAGAATTAATCGGAGTTGCCGGGCAGGGAGCGGCGGTTTGCGCTTCTTCTTTGGGCTCGACGCTGGCGACAATTAGAAGGGCGCCCAAAATTGCTAATGAGGAAATGATCCTTGATTTGGATAAGAAAATATGGGGTTTTCGCCGGCGACGCATATGAATATATTATACCATAAATAAGTATTATATACAGCAGAGCCAATTTTTAGTCGCGGTTCGGAGGAATGGGATAGCATCTCGGCCATTTTAAAGCTTTTTGGCGGTTGATTTTTTAGGCAAAAGGGAATATACTGTTAAAATAACTTTTAACCGAAATAACCCGGTAATTTTTGTGTCGGGTTCATAATTTCAATATGGGCATACTTACAAAAATTTTTGGCGATCCGAACGAAAAAACAATTAAATTGCTTCAGCCGATTGTTGATAAAATAAATTCATTTGAAGCTAAGTACGAAAAATTAAGCGGCGAAGAACTGAAAAACGCGACCGCGGTCTTACGCGAAAAACTGGAAGCGCTTAAAAAGAAAATGGATGAGAAAGCGGCTTTGGAAGGAATTCTTCCCGAGGCTTTCGCGGCGGTTCGGGAGGCTTCAAAAAGAGTTAATAAACAAAGGCATTTTGACGTGCAGATGCTAGCCGGCATAATTTTATTTCGCGGCCAGATCGCGGAAATGAGAACCGGCGAAGGAAAAACTTTGGTCGCCACTCTGCCTTTATACTTAAACGCTTTGGCCGGCCGGGGCGCGCACCTAGTTACCGTGAACGATTATCTCGCCCGGGTGGGAGCCGGCTGGATGGCGCCGATTTACGCGGCTTTAGGAATGACGACCGGTATTATCGCTCATGAAGCCGGATATGTTTATGACCCTGAATACCGCGACGAATCAAAGTTTGACGACCGGCTCATGCATTTAAAACCGGTTGACCGGCGTTCGGCTTACGCGGCCGATATAACTTACGGCACCAACAACGAATACGGTTTTGATTTTTTAAGGGACAACATGGTTAGCCGCCAGGCGGAGATGGTTCAGCGCGAGCTTTTTTTCGCCATTGTTGATGAAGTGGACTCAATTTTAATTGACGAAGCCCGGACGCCTTTAATTATTTCCGCTCCGGCAGAGGAATCAACCGACAAATATTTTAAATTCGCCGGGCTGGTCGGAAAATTAAACGAGGATGAAGACTACAACCTGGACGAGAAAATGCGGACCGCGACCCTTACGGAAAATGGCATAAAGCGGATGGAGCAATTTTTAGGCATAGATAATATCTATACGGTCGGCGGAGTAAAAGAAGTGCACCATATTGAGCAGGCTTTAAAGGCCCGGGTGCTTTTTCGCCGCGACAAAGATTACGTCGTAAAAGACGGGGAAGTGATTATTGTTGATGAATTTACCGGACGGCTCATGCACGGCCGGCGCTATTCAGAGGGTCTTCATCAGGCGATTGAGGCGAAAGAAGGCGTTAAAGTCCAGCGCGAGTCGCAGACTCTCGCGACCATAACTTTCCAGAATTATTTCCGGATGTACGAAAAATTGTCCGGCATGACCGGAACGGCTTTAACTGAAGCCGAGGAGTTTTACAAAATTTACGGGCTGGAAACGATTGTGATTCCGACGCACCGGCCGATGATTAGGAAAGACTTAAACGACCTTATTTACAAAACCGAAGAAGCAAAATATCTCGCCGTTGCCAGAGATGTGAAGGAAAGGCACGAAAAAGGCCAGCCGGTTTTAGTCGGCACGATTTCCATTGAAAAAAATGAAGTGCTCGCCGGATTAATGGAGCGCGAAGGGCTTAGGCCGAATGTTTTAAACGCAAAAAACCATGAAAAAGAAGCCATGTTCATTGCCGAAGCCGGTAAGCTCGGAGCCATAACCATTGCCACCAACATGGCCGGCCGGGGAGTGGATATTATTTTAGGCGGCCCGGCGGCTGGCGCTGAAGCCGGAACCGACAAAGCCGCGCAGGAAAAAGTTAAGGAACTCGGCGGTTTGCACGTTATCGGCACCGAGCGCCACGAAGCCCGGCGCATTGATAACCAGCTCCGCGGACGGGCCGGACGGCAGGGCGATCCGGGTTCAAGCGCCTTTTACGTCTCAGTGGAAGACGATTTGATGCGGATTTTCGGCGGCGACCGGATGAAAAACCTCATGACTACCCTCCGCGTTCCGGAAGATATGCCGATTGAAAATAAGCTCATAAACAAATCCATAGAGCAGGCGCAGAAAAAAGTGGAAGCCAATAATTTTGATTTAAGAAAACATCTGGTTGAATATGACGATGTCATCAATAAGCACAGGGAATCGGTTTACCGGAGGCGGAAGCAGATATTAAAGATGGCGGACAGGCCAGCGGAAGTTGGAAAAGCGGAAAATGTTGAAGAAAACAAAAACTCTGCAGATAGTTTAAAGTCAGTAACCGGAAACAGGGATGAAGTTTGCGATTTTGCCAGTCGCGATCCAAAAGATGCGCGGACGCTTAGCGATATAATCTTAGGCATGACCGAAAACGAAATTGAGCAGGTAGTCTGTTTCCATACCGTAAGCGACCAGATTAAAGACTGGAACATAACCGAGGTTTACCAGGTGGCGCAGACGATTTTTCCGGTTGAAGAAAAATTAAAAGAAGACCTTTTAAATATCGCCGGCGAAGGAAGTAAACTGAACAAGGCGCGGGGCCGGACAGCGATCATTGACCACCTTATCGGGCTGGCCAAAGATTATTACGCCAAATTGTCCGTCGCGGCGGAGAACGCCGGAATAAAATGGCAGGACGTTGAAAAGCAAATTCTTATCCGCTCCATTGACTTAAACTGGGTTGAGCATCTTGAAGCCATGGATTACATGCGCCGGGGCATCGGGCTCCGGGGCTATGGCCAGCGCGATCCGCTCATGGAATATAAAAAAGAAGCTTACCGGATGTTTAACGAATTAAATTCTTTAATCCAGAAGCAGGTGGTTTATAATATTTTTAAAGTCGGCGATTTAGGAGCCATGGAAACGCGCGCCGCCGCTTTAGCCAAAGAACCAGCCGGACTTACTAACCGGCCGATAAAGTTAAGCGCCCCGGCCAAGGAGATGACCAAAGGCGAAGGAATGGAAGTAAAGGCTGAATATGTTATAAGACGCGAAAGAGATGATCAGGGTGAAAAAATCGGCCGCAACGACCCCTGTCCGTGCGGAAGCGGGAAAAAATATAAGAAATGCCATGGAGCGTAGTTTATATAAAGAAAAAGAAGTTTGTAACATAAGGGGAAGCGGTCTTTCAAACAACGGGAAGCAAAGGAGTGTAAGGTGTGCCAGAAGTGTAGTGAACAATATTTTGAGGCTGAGTGTATTCGGTGCCAGAAGTCAGTGGCGCTGGATAAAAGAAATCCGGCTACGGAAATAACCCTCGTGACCCTCGGGATCGTTTCCGAGGCGCAGAGGTTTTACGGAGGAGCTTTGCCTCTTATTCATGAGGTTTGGCTTTTCTGCGCCGCCTGCGGGCGGCGAAATTCGCGGACGGTTTTTGACGTATACCGGGGAGCGGCCGAGTTCCATTTCGGACAGAAAAATCTTCGCCTGCTCGCGACCGCGCCGGGCGGGTCGCAGGTCGACCCCGAACGAGGCCACTTTTTAAGCGTGACCGAGTACTTGCCCGGCAGGATCGGGCGGGCGTTTGAGGTTCAGGTTGGCGCCGTTAGTTTCCGACGTTTGCTTGACCGGTGGCACACCGACGTGTCGTCCAGTATCTACTGGATAATAATGCACGGGCGGTGCAAACCTGTAGGTTTTGACCCGCCGCCGACCCGGTGCGAACCGACCGGCTGACGCAGGTAAGGCGACCGGTCCGGTCGCTAAACCAGATAACCCCCGCGGTCTCCCCAGAGAGGCCGCATCACCAGAGCGTGTTAAATTTTTAATGTTTTCTGGTGAAATAGGGAATAATTAAAAGACGTGGATTAATGGCTAAGGCTTTATCCTCTTGATTTTTGTTCATGATTGATATAATATAATGACAAATGCGGTTTAGCGTTTTTCTTTTTTTAACCCAACAATAAATTCAATAAACCAATATGGCCAATATCCTTGAATCACTTCTTAATCCCGGCGAGCGCGGAAAAGTTCGCTGGATTTTTGTTTTAATCATCATTATCGCTTTAGGCGCCGGGCTTATTGTCGGCGGAAATTATTATAACCGCGGGGCTGACTGGCTCTCGGGCAAAACCAATAATTACGTAAAACTGCCGCATGTTAAGGAATTTCCTTTTCGGCTCGGCTTGGATCTACAGGGCGGAACCCATCTCGTCTATAAAGCCAACGTGGAAAATATTCCGGCGGCTGAGCGGGCGAACGCTTTAGCCGGAACGCGCGACGTTATAGAGCGCCGGGTTAATGTTTTCGGCGTGTCCGAACCGGTCGTGCAGACTAACCGGACAGGAGCCGGTGAATATGAAGTCGTCGTTGAACTGGCCGGAGTAAAGGACGTTAATGAAGCCATAAAAATGATCGGCGAAACCCCGATCCTTGAATTTAAGGAAGAAAAAACCGGCGCCCCGGAGCTTACGGCCGAACAGAAAAAACAAGTTGACGATTTTAATAAAGCGGCTGAGTCCCGGGCGGTTGAAGCGCTCGGGAAAATAATTTCCGGCGGTGATTTTTCCGCCTTGGCGAGAGAATACTCCGAAGACACCGAAACTAAAGACAAAGGCGGGGATATGGGCTTCCTGACCGAATCGCAAGAGCCGCAAGTGGTTAGCGCGGTAAAGAACCTTGAGCCGGGAAAAACTACTAATGATTTAGTCCGGACTTCCGGCGGCTATGAAATTTTTAAGCTGGAAGGAAAAAGGGAAAAGAAAAATCCGTTTAATAGTAACGAAACTGAAAAAGAAATTAAGGCCTCGCATATCCTAATCTGCTACGAGGGGGCAACGAGATGCGAAAGCAAGCTTTCCAAAGACGACGCTTTAAAGAAAATTAACGAATTAAAGAGCCAGGCTAACGCCGCGAATTTTAAGGAGCTCGCTAAGAAAAATTCAACCGAACCCGGGGCGGCGCAGAGCGGAGGCGATTTAGGCTGGTTTTCTTCCGGAGCGATGGTTAAGGCTTTTGAAGACGCGGCTAAAAGTTTAAAAGTCGGCGATATCTCCGCGCCCGTTGAAACCGAATTCGGTTATCACCTTATCTTTAAAGAAGGCGAGCGGCCGGTTGTTGAATATAATGTCAGAAATATTTTAGTAAAAACTAAATCCGAGGCCGAAGCCGCGGCCGGAGCGGATGCCGAGTGGCAGAACACCGAACTGACCGGAAAAAACCTTAAAAGGGCGATTGTCCAGTTTGACCCGAACGACAACATGCCGGAAGTGTCTTTGGAATTTGACGACGAAGGGTCGCAGATGTTCGCCGATATTACGAAGCGAAACGTCGGCCGGCCGGTAGCGATTTTCCTTGACGGCTTCGCAATCAGCGTTCCGACCGTTAATGAAGAAATAACCGGCGGCAAAGCCGTTATCTCGGGAAAATTCAATATCAACGAAGCGAGGCTCCTGGCTCAGCGTTTAAACGCCGGCGCCCTGCCGGTTCCGGTTGAACTCGTAAGCCAGGAAAACGTCGGCGCGTCTTTAGGCCAGGAATCCATCCGGGCGAGTTTTATCGCTGGCCTCTTTGCCTTCGCGCTGGTCGCGCTGTTTATGATCCTTTTTTACCGTTTCCCGGGATTTTTAGCGGTCTTCGCCCTGATTATATATTCGCTTATTGTTATGGCGGTCTTTAAGATCTGGCCGGTGACCCTTACTTTGGCCGGTCTGGCCGGGTTTATTATGTCCATCGGCATGGCTGTTGACGCGAACGTCCTTATTTTCGCCCGTCTCAGGGAAGAGCTCCGCCGGGGAAAACCTTTAGACGCCGCTCTGGAAGAAGGATTTATGCGCGCCTGGCCGTCTATCCGCGACAGCAATTTTTTTACCATCATCACCTGCGTCATTCTTATTTTCTTTACCACGAGCGTAGTCAAAGGCTTTGCCATCACCTTAATAATCGGCGTGGCTGTTTCTATGTTTTCGGCAATTATTATAACCAGGAATTTTCTAAGGCTTATTCCGACTTCCTGGCTGGAAAAAAAGAATTGGCTAATAGGAGTGCATAAATAAATCCCATAACTCAAAACCCGTAACTCATAACTTAAAACCTGAATTCACGCAAAAAATAACGGCGTTATGGGTTATGCGTTATGGGTTATGAGAAATCTATGACTAACTACAAAATCGTCCAGCATAAAAACATCTGGCTTTCAGTATCAATATTTTTATTCGTCGTCGCCCTGGTGGGTTTAATTACTTTTGGCCTTAAATTTGGCATTGATTTTACCGGCGGCAGCCTTTTAGAAGTGAATTTTAATAGTAGCCGTCCGACCGTTGAGGAGGTGGAAAAAAATCTCGGGGATCTTAATTTGGGAAGCTTAACCGTCCAGCCGGTCGGCGAAGCCGGCATGATTCTACGCTTCCAGGATTCGTCAAAAGAAAAAGAAGAGCTGGTGATGGGAAAACTCGGGGACGTAACGCAGATCCGCTATACCGCGGTCGGGCCGTCCATCGGCGAGGAGCTGAAAAGAAAAGCCGTTTACGCGATATTCTGGGTTTTAGCCGCTGTCGTAATTTATATCAGCATTGCGTTTCGCCGGGTTTCCAGGCCGGTTTCTTCCTGGAAATATGGAATTTCCGCCCTTATTGCCATGATCCACGACGTAATAATTACCATTGGCGTTTTTGCTTTTCTCGGAAAATTTTACGGCACGGAAATAAACACCCCGTTTGTGGCGGCCGTCTTAACCGTTCTCGGCTATTCCATCCATGATACGATCGTGGTTTTTGACCGGGTTCGGGAAAACCTGCCGAGAAGCGACGAGGATTTTACCGGCACGGTGAATACCAGCCTTAACCAGACCTTAGTCCGTTCCATAAACACGTCCATGACCGTTATCCTCACCCTTCTCGCGGTTTTAATCTTCGGCGGCGCGTCAATCCGGGTTTTTGCCTTAGCCTTAACCATCGGCATCTTTATCGGAACTTACTCTTCAATCTTCGTTGCCTCGCCTCTCCTCGTCTTATGGGAAAAATGGGGGAAGAAAGCCTAAAATTAAACGTTTTTTTGAGAAATCTCCTTTTACCGGGGGATTTTTTCTTTTTGACATAACCGGGGGGTTTAGGTAAACTGGGTATACCTCTCATAACTCGTAACTCGTAACGGGTAAAACTTAATAGAATGATTACTGGCGGCGGGTTATGAGTTTTGAGTTACCTTGCCTGCCGGCAGGCAGGTGGGTTATGAGAAAAATTTTATGTTAAGTAAACTTTTGGGAAAATTCAGTAAAGATATCGGCATTGATTTAGGAACCTCTAATACCCTCGTTTACACTCCGGAAAAGGGCATTACGATTAATGAGCCGTCGGTCGTCGCCGTCAACATGCGGACAGACGAGATTTTAGCCGTGGGCGAGATGGCGAAAAAAATGGTCGGCAAAACTCCGGCTCATATCCAGGCCATAAAGCCGCTTGTTGACGGGGTGATTTCCGATTTTGAAGTGGCGGAGAAAATGCTTAAATATTTTATTGACAAAGTGCACGAAGAGAGTTTCTCCCTCATGCCCCGGCCAAAAGTCGTTATCGGCATCCCGCTGGATATAACGGAAGTAGAAAAAAAAGCCGTGGAAGACGCGGCTAAATCGGCCGGCGCCCGGATCGTTTATTTAATAGAAGAATCCATGGCCGCGGCTATCGGCGCCCGCCTGCCGGTTACCGAAGCCACGGCGACCATGATTGTTGATATCGGCGGCGGAACGACAGAAATCGCGGTCATATCTTTGGGAGGCGTCGTAAACTGGAAGACCCTGCGGGTGGCGGGCAATGAAATGGACAATAATATTATTCAGTACATCCGCGAAGAATCCAGCATTTTAATCGGCGAACAGCTGGCTGAAGAAATAAAAATCAGGATCGGCTCGGCCACGCCCTTAAAAGACCCGATGGAAATGCAGGTGCGCGGCCGCGACCTTATAAACGGACTGCCGCGCTCGGTTGACATCACCGACACGCAGATCCGGGAAGCGATCAGCCGTTCAGTCAACCTGATTATTGAAAATATAAAAATCACCCTGGAAACCACTCCGCCCGAGCTGGTGGCTGATATTTACGAGCATGGCATAGTCTTAACCGGCGGCGGGGCGCTACTCCGGGGGTTGGACAAAGAAGTCGCCCAGGCCATAAAAATTCCGGTCCGGGTGGCTGACGACCCTTTAACCTGCGTTGTCCGGGGGACGGGGATCCTTCTCGCCAACCCGGAACTTTTGGCAAAGGTGGTAACGCCGGGAACGGGGGAAATGTGATAATTAATTACAAATTAAGAATTAAAAATTAAATTGCCTCTTGTGAACGAACGCGCGAATTACTGATAATGCAAAAATTCGTAATTCGTAATTCGTAATTCGTAATTTTTAATTTGTAATTAATTGTTGTTAATTAAACATATGGGTTATAAAAATAAGATCACTAAAAATAAAATATTCATTTTCATGGCAGTTATCGCGCTGCTTATTTTTTTGCATTTTTTAAAATTGACCGGTCCGCTTGAATCCGGGTTGACCTATATTTTTAATCCTTTTTTCAGCGGTTTTTATTCGGTTTCAACCAATATCCGGACCCGGGTGGACGAAGAGATGGGCAGGCAGGAATTGCTTGAGTCTTTAAAAACCATGGAAATTGAAAGGAACCAGCTGGTCGTTGACAACGCTAAAATGAAGGGTCTGGAAGATGAAAACGAGACTTTAAGGAAATACCTGAACTTTTTTGAAGAGACAAAATACCAGTCAGTCATGGCTTCGGTTGTTTCCCGGTTCGCGCCGGCCGAAACCGAAGGGGAGGTGATGATTAATAAGGGCGAGAAAGAAGGGGTGGCGCCCGGGCTCGCGGTTATTGACAGCCAGGGGATAATCGTCGGCAAAGTGGCCGCGGCAAAGGAGCATGTTTCGCTTGTTAACCTGACGACTGACAGCCGGTGCCGGCTGGCGGCAGCCGTGGAAAATTCGGATAAAACCATCGGTGTTACGGGCGGGGAACTCGGGCTTACCATAAAAATGGAATACGTGCCGCAGACCGAAAACCTGCAGACCGGGAATATTGTCGTTACCTCGGGGCTGGAAAAAGGCATTCCTAAAGGCCTGGTTATTGGAAAAATCAGCGAGGTCAGGCGGGAATCAAACGAACTCTGGCAGACCGCGGTGATTGAACCGGTTGTTAATCTGAACGAGCTTACTATAGTATCCGTTTTACTGCCGTAAATTATAAGGATGCTGATTGCGATTTAGTTCTTTGGTTAATTCTGTAGGCAAGCATTAAGTTAGCGCTTTTAATTCCCCTCTTGAGAGGGGTGGCGCGTCAGCGCCGGGGTGTGTAGGGATGATGATGTTCGCTTTGTATTGATAATTGGCAGAAATATTTCATCCCAACCCACCCCGCCCCTCCGGGGCACCCCTCCCAAGAGGGGAATTATTACCCATAAAATTGTTAAAAGAGTTCGTAATCTAATCATTTTATGCTAAATAAAATAATCTACTTTTTTTTCCTGATTCTCGGTCTTTGCACCCTGCAGATCGCTTTTATCGGCGGACTGCCTTCAGTTTTTTCCGGCCTGAACGTTGTTATAGTCGCCCTGATTTTCATTCTGGCTTTAAAGGATTTTTCCCGCGCCGCTATATTGGCGGTTGGCGCCGGACTGATTGAAGACGTTTACTCTTTTTCGCCTTTTGGTCTGCATATTGTTTCTTTTTTTCTTACCCTCTTAGCCGTCCATTTTCTTTATGTCAGTTTTTTTACCAACCGTTCGCTTTATTCTTTTTTAGCCCTCGCCAGCCTCGCTAGCCTGACCTATATTTTATTAGAAAAGATTACCGCTATTTTTGCCGGCTACTTTAGCGGGCAGGCAATAAGTTTTTTCGGCTGGGGGTTTTTATCTTCCATTTTCCGGGCGGTTGTCCTTAACGTCCTTTTAGCCGCGGCGGTTTTTTATGTTATTAATTTTATCAGCCACAGGTTTAAGCCGGTATTCTTAGTCCGGCGCCGTTAACCCCCTCTTACTCTCCCCCTTGCGAAGGGGGAGAAAATTCGGTTCGCGATAAAAGCCAATATTCATGAATTTTTTAAATTTTAAAAATCAGAGCCGTAAAAAATCCGACGCTTTCGCGGTGCAGACCGGGAGGTTTGAGCGGCTTAACACGGATTACCGGGAGAAATGGTCGGATGATTTTTTAATGGGAAAGGACGAATCCAAAGGAACGCTGAAAAGGAATTTTGATTTTGGCCGACTAAAGTTTTTAAACGTTTTTCTCGCCTTAGCTCTCACTCTGCTAATCGGCCGGACCGCCTGGCTCCAGGTTGTAAAAGGGGATTACTATTATGGCATGGCCGAAGGCAACCGGGTTCGGATTTCCCGGATTGAAGCCAAACGCGGGGTGATTTACGACCGGAACTATAATCCGCTCGTCCGGAACGTCGCTAACTTCATGCTTTACGTCATCCCTTCGGATTTGCCGGCTGACGAAAAAGAGCGGGACAATCTCGCCGGCAGAGTGGCCGAGATTATGGCCGTAAAAAAAGAAGACGTGATTTTAATAATCAATTCCGTTGACCGCAAATCTTTTGAGGCTTACCAGCCGCTGTATATCGCCGACAACATCCCGTACGAAACAGCCATCCGCCTGGATCTCCTTTCTTCTGGGGAAAAGGGCGTCGTGCTTTCCTCTAAAACCCGGCGGGAGTACAATTTGTACTGCAATTCCATGTCCCATGTTCTTGGCTATACGGGAAAAATCAGCCCTGACGAGCTTAAAAAATACGGGGAAGAATATCTGCCGATTGATTATATCGGCAAAAACGGGGTTGAATATTTTTGGGAAAGCGAACTGCGCGGCCGCGACGGTAAAAAGCAGATTGAAGTTGACGCTCTCGGGAAAGAAAAGAAAATACTGGGAGAAGAAAAAGGCGTTGACGGCAACAACCTGGTTTTGGCCGTTGACATGGTAATGCAGAAAAAGTTAGAAGAAATTATCGCCAGCCGGCTAAAAGAAGCCGGATTAAAGAAAGCTTCGGCTATTACTATGGATCCGCGGAACGGGGAAATCCTTACCATGATCAGCCTGCCGGCCTACGACGATAATCTTTTCGCCCGGGGGATAACCGGCGAAGAATATTCCAATCTTTTAAACGATGAAAACAAGCCGCTTTTTAACCGCTCCATTTCCGGCGAATTTCCTTCCGGCTCGGTCATTAAGCCGGTAATAGCCGCCGCCGCGCTGGAAGAAGGCGTTATAAATGAAGATACGGTTTTTAACTCTTCGGGCGGGCTACGAATCGGGGAATGGTTTTTTCCCGACTGGAAAGGCGGGGGGCACGGCGTGACTAACGTCCGCAAAGCTATTGCCGAATCGGTTAATACTTTTTTCTATTATATCGGCGGCGGTTACGAGGATTTTATCGGGCTCGGGGTTGATCGGATCGCGAAATACGGGAAAATTTTCGGTCTGGACGCCCAGACCGGGATTGATCTCGCGGGCGAGGCCGACGGGTTTATGCCTTCAAAAGAGTGGAAAGAAGAAACTAAAGGCGAGCGTTGGTATATCGGCGATACCTACCACCTCTCAATAGGACAGGGCGATTTAATCGTAACACCTCTACAGGTAGCGGCTTACACGGCGGCTTTTGCCAACGGCGGTAAAGTTTACCGGCCTCACGTCATCCGCCAGGTTTTAACCGGCGCGGATAAGTTAAAAGGGGAAGTGGCTGAAGAGCCGGTCCGCGATATTGTCAGCGCCGGGCTGGTTTCAAAAAAGACCATTGATATAGTTCGCGAAGGCATGCGCCAGACGGTCACTTCCGGAAGCGCGAGGAGCTTAGGCGCCCTGCCGGTGGAGGTGGCCGGAAAAACCGGCACGGCCCAGTGGTCAACGAAAAAAGACCCCCACGCCTGGTTTACCGGATTCGCCCCTTACGAAAACCCGGAGCTCGTAATTACTATTTTGATTGAAGAAGGCAAAGGCGGCGATTTAATCGCCGTGCCGATCGCGAGGGAATTTTTAGAGTGGTATTACAAGGAATATAAACAAGTTAAAAGTTAGAAGTGAGAAGTTAGAAGTTAGAAAAAACTTGTAAACTTCTTACTTCATCCTCCTCCTCATCTCCATATGTTTCTCCTGCAGGAGTTCTAAAAGTTTACTCTCGTCAACGAGTACGTGCCGGCGTTCCTTAACGACAAATCTGCCGTTGATCATGAGATCGCGGACGGCGCCGCCGTGGTGAGTGATGATATTGCCGAGAATGGTAATGGGTTTTTTTTCGTCATAAGGGGTTGAACAGCGGTCTTTTAGCTTCCAAAACGCCAGATCAGCTTTAAAACCGGGAAGGATTTTTCCCCGGTCAGGGTATTTTAAAACTCTCGCGCCGTTGATGGTCATCATTTTAAATAGCGAGCCGAATTTAACGGTTCGGTCAAAGATATGGGTCATCCGCGTCTGAAAGGCTTCGGATAAAAGGTCCAGCCGGCTTTTAGAAACCACGCTGTCGGTACCCAGGGCGACGCGCGGATAGCCGCCGGCGTCATGGAATTTCCAGAAAGGAAAAGTCCCTGACTTGTGGATCGTGTTTGAAGTCGGGAGATGGACAACGCCGACTCGCGCCTTGGCGAGCGTTAATATGTCCTTATCATTAAGATGCACGGCGTGCGAGATGAGAGTATTTGAATTTAAGAGCCCGTATTTTTTTAAAACTTCCGTCTCTCTCAGTTTATGAATTTTTAAAGTTTCTTTGACCGCCTTGGGGGTTTCGGCGAAATGGCAGGTAAAAAGCAAATCATGCTTTTCAATCAATTTTTTCACCTTTTTTAAAACTTCCGGTTTAGCCCGGTAAAGATAATGGACGCTCATGGCAAGCCGCGAAGCCGAACTAGCGGCAACGGAGGCCAGTTTTTCTATCAGCTCGGGTTGGTTATCCGGGGAAACGTGCGAGGCTACGCTGATCGCGTTTATCAGGTTCTGCCCGGTCGTTTCGGCGGCAAAGTCAACCGGTTGAAAATAATTGTAATGACTTAAAGTCGTCGTGATGCCGTTTTTTTGCTCTTCGGTAAGGTCGCCGATGGTGGAAACCGCGAAATCCTCCGGCGTCATTTCCTTTTCCCAAAGATAAAGGTTTTTAAGGGTTTCGTTTAAGTCTTCGCCTTCGTCTAAAGACATGGAACTCCTAAGAAGATACATCGGCGGGTGAGCGTGGGTGTTAATTAAGCCGGGAGTTATGACAATGCCGCCCCGTTTTCCCGCGTCGTAAATCAGGTCAAAGGATTTTTCATCGGCTTGGATTTCCTGAGCCGGCGCCGCTTTTTTAATAATGCCGTTTTCTATAACAATGGAATAATTTTCCCGGACTTTCAATTTATCATTTTCGTCGCAGGTAAAAATATACGGCGCGTTTTTTATGAGGATGGTTTGGTAGTCCGCCTTATTAACCTTCAGCCGGCTGTGAGGGTTGGTTTTAAGATTGCGGTCGTCTTTACAGACCAGTTTTTTGATTTGGACGAAATTATCGGGCATGATATAGAATTTTTAATTTTTAATTTTGTAATTTTTAAAAATTCAAAAATTATAAAATTAAAAATTAATTTTATTCCCACTCTAAAGTCGCCGGAGGTTTGTTAGTTAAGTCGTAAAAAACGTAAGAGATTTTACCGGTCGCTAAAATAGCTTTAGTGATTTTTTCTAAAATTCTTTTTTCCATGCGGTAAAAACGGAGGGTCATGACGTCGCGTGAATTTAAGGGTCGGATAACGACTGATTCGCGCCCGGCTTTGTCTAAAACAGGAATAAGGACGACCGGGCATTCCCAGATATCGTCGTAGATTTTTTCTTCGCGGAGGATGTCGTGGACAATCGCGTCCATTTCCCTTAAAACTTCAATTCGCTCCCGGGTAAGGTAAAGATTTTTATCCGAATAACTGAATTCATTTTCTTCTTCTCGCAGTTTTTCCGGATTGAGTAAAAGCATAACCCGGTTTAATTTTCTTATTTTGTTAGTCGCGGCTGAAGCTATTTCGTCCAATTTATCCCATTCGGCGGCAGAAGCTGAAAATGCGTTTTTATTTTTGTTCCATAAAGTTAAAGGATGGGCGTAAGTCCGTTGGTCGCCCTGGACGCCGACCGATTTTATCGGAAGCGCCCGGCATTCTATGTCCGGAGCGACGGCTCTTAAAAGTTTTTCGGCTTTTTCATTTAACTCGCTGACAGCTTCGGCTTTTAGTCCGGCTTTCGCGCAAAGACAGCGAACTGCGAGGCCCGGTCCGGGGAAGGGGTGGCGCTTTAACTGGTCTTCGGGGATATTGAGAAGCGCGCCGATTTTTCGGACTTCATCTTTATAAAAATCAATTAAAGGTTCAATAACGAGCCCGGCCTCAACGAGTTTTTTTATCCGGTCAACGCGGTTATGATGGGTTTTTATTTTTTCGGCGTTTTTCGTCCCGCCGGAAGTGATTGTATCGGGATAAATCGTACCCTGGCCGAGAAGCCAATCGCCTGAATCTAAGTTCAATTTAGCGGCGATGTCTTCTTTAACGTCAATAAAAGTTTCACCAATAATCCTTCTTTTTTCTTCGGGCTCAAATTTATTTACCAGACGGCCGTAAAAAGTTTCTCCGGCGTCCACGGTTTTAAGGTTATTCATGCCGGCGTTCTTAAACCCTTTGACGACTTCTTCAGTTTCTTCTTTTCTCATGAAGCCGGTATTAACGTAGAGCCCTTTGACTTTTTTTTCGCCAAGAGCCCGGGTAAGAAGAACAAAAGCGACCGTTGAATCAATCCCGCCGGAAACCAGGATGAAAACTTTTTTGTCTTTCACCTGATTTTTAATTTTTTTTATAAGATGCTCAAGAAGATCATCAATCCGCCAGTTTTTTTCCGCTTCGCATATGTTTAAAACAAAATTAGCGATCATTTTATGCCCCTCTTCGGAATGGACCACTTCCGGATGGAACTGGAAGCCGTAGAATTTTTTTTCGGCGTTTTCCATGGCCGCGATCGGGCAGTCGCTCGTTTTCGCGATTACGCTGAATCCTTTCGGTAGTTTTATTACCGCGTCACCGTGGCTCATCCAGACGGTAGAACTTTCGCTAACGCCTTTAAAGATCGGCGAATCGTTGGTGATTTTTATTTTTGCCAACCCGAATTCGCCGCCGTCCCGGAACTCAGCGGCTTCAACAACACCGCCGAGCATGTGGCCTAAGAGTTGGTGGCCGTAGCAGACGCCCAAAACCGGTTTGCCTAAATTAAAAATTTCCGGGTCAACGAGGATGGCGTTTTCCGCGTAAACCGCCTGCGGGCCGCCGGATAAAATAATTCCGGCCGCGTCGCCTAATTCGCCGGCCGGAGTGTCTGAGGGATAGATATTCGCCAGCACCTCAAGTTCGCGTACCGCCCGGGAGATAAGGTGGGTATATTGGGAGCCGTAGTCTAATATTGCGATGTGTTGCATAAGAGGTTGAATAAATACTGGTTTTTATGTATAATCTAATTAATTCAAAAAATGATCAATGATCAATTACCAATGATCAATAAATTTTCAATTATCAATTTTTCAATTTAAAAATTGTATCATTGCGTAATTGAAAATTCACCTGCCTGCCGGCAGGCAGGTTGAAAATTGATCATTGATAATTGGTAATTATTTTCTCATTTTGCATTCAGTCTATATAAACTAATAATAGTATTAACCAACATTTTATGCAAGACAAGATTCGCGACGGTTTAACATACGACGATATTTTGCTGGAGCCGCAATATTCGGAAATCCTGCCGGCGGAAGTAAGTACCGGAAGCCGCTTTTCCCGGAACATAAAACTGAAAATCCCGATTTCTTCCTCGCCCATGGATACGGTAACCGAGCACAAGATGGCTATTGCCCTGGCTTTGGAGGGCGGGATAGGGATAATTCATAAAAATTTGTCCATTAGCGACGAAGCGCGCGAGGTGGAACTGGTTAAAAGGTTTGAAAGTGGTTTTTTAAACGATCCGGCCACGGTCGGCCCGGAAGCGACGGTTGATGACATCCATAATATTTACCTGGAAAAAGGCTATAAAAAAATTCCAGTGGTTGATAACAACGGAAAACTTTTGGGGCTTGTTACCGAACTGGATTATTTTTGGCCGAATGACAAGGATAAAAAAGCCGGCGAGGTAATGATTCCTCTCGCGAGCCTGACTGTCGCCAAAGACTCCGCCAGTCTTGATGAGGCTAATAAAATTATCTGGGCCAAACGACTTTATGTTTTATGCGTGGTTGATAAAGAAGGGCGGTTAAAAGCCATTGTTACGAGAAAAGATTTAGAAAAGAATAAAAATTTTCCTAATTCCAATAAAGATTCCAATAAACGTCTGATTGTCGGCGCGGCGTTAGGGGTGGGAAAAGACATGCTAGATAGGGCCTCGGCGCTCGCCTCAGCCGGAGCTGATGTTTTTGTCCTTGATACGGCCCACGGCCATTCCCGCGGCGTGATTGAAGCGATAAAAAAATTAAAAAAAGAAAAAATATTTAGAGGGGTTGATATTGTCGCCGGCAACATCGCCACCCGCGAAGGCGCTGAGGCGTTAATCGTTGCCGGAGCGGATGGAGTAAAAGTCGGCGTCGGCCCGGGTTCAATCTGCACGACCCGGATTATCGCCGGCATCGGCGTCCCGCAGGCGACGGCGGTGATGGAAGCAATGGCAGGACGGGGAGGAAAAAAGGAAATCCCCATTATCGCCGACGGCGGTATAAAATATTCCGGCGACATTGTTAAAGCTTTGGCCTTAGGCGCCGACGCCGTTATGATCGGCGGACTTTTAGCCGGTTCAGAAGAAGCGCCCGGAACGACCGAATTTTACAACGGCCGGATGTATAAGATTTACCGCGGCATGGGATCGGTCGCGGCCATGGCCAAAGGGTCTAAAGACCGTTACGGCCAGGCTGAAGTAATGGAGCACCAGAAATTAGTGCCCGAAGGGATTGAAGGCCGGATGCCTTACCGCGGGCCGGCGGAAAAAATCATTTATCAGCTCGTCGGCGGAATCCGTTCCGGCCTCGGCTATAACGGCGCGAAGACTATCGCTGAGCTCCAGAAAAAAGCTAAAGCCATAAAAATCACCCCGGCCGGCCTTAAAGAAAGCCACCCGCACGACGTTACCATAACCAAAGAAGCGCCGAATTATTATGTGTAAATTGTTCGGGGGTTGACAAGACTCCGCGAAGGTGATTAAATACAATTTCATAAAGTGCGCATTTAGACCTAATAAGGGTCTTTTTGTGTTAGGCAAAAACAATGTTCTTTTGAAGAAGGAGAGAAGGCATGAATGTTTCGGATGTAAACGGCGGCAGTGTTATTTTGGGATTTATTTTCCTGCTTGAGGACGAGCGACCGAGCTCGCCCGAAGAGTGGGATGCACTCTCGGACCTGCTTAACGAGCAGGCGAGAGAGTTGGCCAGGTTGACTAATTTGACCTGTGTGCATATACCCAAACTGCCGCCGGCGCCGATAGCCCCGTTGTCTTATTTCACGGGGCTGTAAAAAAAACCGGAGAGGCATACTCCGGTCAAAAGAAAAAGCAAAGGGACTGTGTAATAGCAATACGCAGCCCCTTTTTTCTTTTCTTTCATCCTCTTTTATCATTTCTTTCTGTCATTCCCGCGGAGGCGGATTTGTCTCAATTGTCATCCTGAGCGCAGCGAAGGATCTGCGTATGCATTTTCTGCGCTCACTTATTATAATATATTACTGGTTCTTATCATTCCTTAATCCTTTTTACTTATTCCATAATCCCCGAATGGCTCAATTTACGGAATTCGCATTCGCAGATCCTTCGCTGCGCTCAGGATGACAAAGAGGGGAGATCCTTCGCTCCACTCAGATTTATAAAGGTTAGCACTCTCTTGACAAGACTGCTAAAGGCGGTTTATAATGATTTAATAGTCAAAAAGTCCCATAGTCAGAGAGTCTCTGGTTTTGAGTATTGTTTAAAAGATGATTGTGAGCTTTTAGACTTTGGACTAACAGACTCATTGACTGTCTATATGGAAGACCGAAAAAAACATATCCTAAATACGTTGATAAAAGAGCATATAAAAACCGGCGCGCCGGTCGGCTCTTCGGCGCTGGTTGAAAAATATAAGCTGGATATTTCGCCGGCTACGGTCAGGAATGAAATGGCTGAATTGGAAAACGAGGAATTTATTATCCAGCCGCATACTTCGGCCGGCCGGATTCCGACGGAAAAAGCCTATCGGAATTATGTCATGGAGCTGAAAGAAAAAAAATTACCCGAGGACGAAGTAAAAGCGCTCGCCGGTTATCTAAAAAAGGGGACTGAAGAAGCCTTTAAACAGGCGGCAAAGGAACTCGCCCGCGTTTCCGGCAACGCCATAATCTGGGCGCATGACCGCCGCAACCTTTACTACACTGGGATTTCCAACCTTTTAACCCAGCCTGAATTCGCGCGAAGCGACCTTATCTACGACATCTCGCGAATTGTTGACCAACTGGAAGAAATTATTTACCGGACTTTTGACCGGGTCGCCCCGGCGCCAGAAATTTTAATCGGTTCACGAAACCCCTTTTCAGGCCTTTGCACGAGCATCCAGTTCAGATATAAAAGAAAAGACCGGGTCGGGATGGTGGCCATGCTCGCTCCGATGAGGATGGATTATGAAAAAGCCGCGGCGCTCATGAAGTTTATTCATGGAAAATTAACGGTAAAATAAAAAAATTAAAGTCGTCATCCTGAGCAGAGCGAAGGATCCCGTGAACGAAGCTTTTAACACGAGATTCTTCCCCGCCGAATCGGCGGGGAAGAATGACGGTAGAATATATGGCTGATGAAAAAAAAATTAAAAAGGACGCGGAGGATGAAAAAAATATAGAAGAGGGAATAGGGGAAATAGAATCGACCAGGGAGGGAGTCACTGGTAATGGAATGGCAGAGGATGAAAAAAAATTCGCGGACGCGAAGCCTGATTATGAAGATAAATACAAACGGGCGCTCGCGGATTATCAGAACCTTTTAAAGCGGACGGCTGAGGAAAAAAAAGAATGCGCCCGCTACGCTAATGAAAATCTGCTTTTAGAAATTTTACCGGTTTACGACAATTTAAAGCTCGCCCTAAAGCACGCCGCCTGCGCTGAAGAAAACGGCGGGGAGAAAAAAGACAACGGCATTGAAAAAGGCATTGAACACGTCATCCGCCAATTTAAAAATATTTTGGAAGCGGAGGGAATTAAGGAAATTGAGACGGCCGGAAAAAAATACGATCACGCCGTTATGGAAGCAATCGGCCATAAAGCGACCGATGATAAAGCACGAGACGGATTGGTAGCCGAGAACTTAAAACCCGGTTATACGCTTAACGGCCGGGTAATAATTCCGGCGAGAGTGATTGTATTTGAATGTAAAATTTAAAAATCAAAAATAAAAATGACAATGCAAAAATTTAAAATTTTTTTCCGTCATCCTGAGCGTAGCGAAGGATCCCGTGAATAGAGCTATTACCACGAGATTCTTCGGCCTTCGGCCTCAGAATGACTAACTCTTTTTTAATTTTATCTTTGTCGTTTTGCATTTTGATTTTTGCATTTTGAATTACATAAAATAATTTAAACTTGGTTAGTACTCTGGCCGTGAAATCACGCTCATTGGCTAACTAAGGGAAAAACATATGAACGGATTAACAAAATGGAGGCCATTTTTTGAGCCTTTTGAGGACATGGAGGGCATGTTTTCCGATTTTATGCCCGCTCTCCGGGCGAGGCAATCCCGCGGCGGGTTTGTTCCGGCCATTGACATGTATGAAGATAAAGACAACGTCATTGTTGAAGCGCCGCTCGCCGGCATGGATCCGGAGAAGGTGGATATTTCCATTGAAAACGACGTCCTGACGATTAAGGGCGAGAGCGAGAAAAAATCCGAGGTGGAAGACAAAAATTATTACCGGAAAGAGATCCAGCGGGGAAGTTTTTACCGGTCAGTGCCTTTGCCGATGCGCGTCTCAGGCGACAAAGCTTCGGCCATAGCTGAAGGCGGGGTTTTAAAAATTTCCATCCCCAAAGCGCCGGAAGCAAAGAGCAATAAGGTGAGGGTGAACGTGAAATGAACTTTTTGTCATCCTGACGACCGGAGGGAGGAAGGATCTGCGGACATGGTAATTAAATTAATAGTTAATATTTATAGAGTAAGTTAGTCTATAAAATAATATTTAAATTGGTTATCGCATTCGCAGATCCTTCGGCCTAATCGGCCTCAGAATGACAGTGTGGGTTAAACGTGAATAAAAAAAATCCCCGGGTCGTCTTCGGCCGACCCGGCCTCATAGGTAAATGAGGAGCGTTGCGGCTAGCGCCGCAAAAGTAAGCCACACTTGCCAGTTCTGGACTTTCACTCGATCACCCCCTTTTCTTTTGGAGTCCTCTGGCTAGTTGGTAAAAAGATGTGGGGCATTGCTCAGAAGAGCGAGTCCCACCCCGATGGCCGCAAAAATCAACAAAATTAGCGACACCCAGAAAAGATCCGACCACCTGAATTTTATTTTTCCGCCAAGAGATTACCTCCTTTCCCCCAAAAAGCAGTTAATGAAAGAGCCTTATGCTCAGCATTTAAACATAAATTTAAGCTAAAATAAACTAAAATTAATATAAATCATAAATAAGCATTAAACCATTTTCGTTACGCGTTACGAGTTACGCGTTACGAGAAGATAACATTATGGCAAAAATCTTAGGCATAGATTTAGGAACAACAAACTCGGCCATGGCCATTATTGAAGGCGGCCAGCCGAAAATTTTAGAAAACGCCGAAGGGTCGCGGATAACGCCTTCGGTCGTCGCCGTCTCTAAAAGCGGCGAACGGATCGTCGGGCAGGCCGCGCGGCGCCAGGCGGTTATTAATCCGGCTAACACTGTTTACGCGGTTAAGCGCTTGATCGGCCGGAAATTTGAAGACGAAGAAGTGCAAAGGGACTTAAAAAACTCGCCCTATAAAATCGTTAAAGCAAACGGCGGAGTAAAAGTTGTCATGGGCGACCCGGCATCCGCCGGGCAGTCTAAAGAATACACTCCACAGGAAGTCTCGGCCATGATCCTCGCGAAAATGAAAGCTGACGCCGAAGCAAAGCTCGGAGAAAAAATTACCGAGGCGGTAATTACGGTTCCGGCTTATTTTGACGACTCGCAAAGGCAGGCGACGAAAGACGCCGGACGCATTGCCGGTTTAGACGTGAAAAGAATAATCAACGAACCAACAGCCGCGGCTTTAGCTTACGGGTTTGGAATGAAGAAATCCGCCCAAGGTGGATCCGCTTCTGGCGGAGGCCAGCAGGTGGCGGTCTATGACCTTGGCGGCGGGACTTTTGATATTTCCATCCTGGACATTTCCGAAGATACGGTTGAAGTAAAATCAACCAACGGCGATACGCACTTAGGCGGTGAGGATTTTGACCAGGTAATCATCGGCTGGATTATCGGCGAATTTAAAAAAGACCAGGGCATTGATTTAAGCAAGGATCCGCTATCACTCCAAAGAATAAAAGAAGCGGCGGAAAAAGCGAAAATTGAACTTTCGTCAACAATGGAAACCGAAATCAACCAGCCCTTTATCACCTCGGACGCGGCCGGACCAAAACATCTTTTACTGAAATTGTCGCGGGCGAAACTAGAAGAGCTGGTCGGCGAACTCGTAGAAAAAACCTTAGGCCCCTGCAAAGCGGCGCTCTCCGACGCGAAACTGGAAACCAAAGATATTGAAGAAGTGATTATGGTCGGCGGCATGACCCGAATGCCTTTAGTCCAGAAAAAAGTCAAAGAATTTTTCGGCAAAGAGCCGCATTTAGGGGTTAATCCCGATGAAGTCGTCGCGGCCGGAGCGGCGGTGCAGGCCGGAGTTTTACAGGGCGACGTAAAAGACGTTTTGCTTTTGGATGTTACGCCTTTAACCCTGGGCATTGAAACCATGGGGAGCGTGATGACTCCGTTAATTAACCGGAACACGACTATCCCGACTTCAAAATCCCAGATTTTCTCAACAGCCGCCGATTCGCAGACCAGCGTGGAAATCCATGTTTTGCAGGGCGAGCGGCCTATGGCAGGGGACAATAAAACGCTCGGCCGGTTTATGCTTGACGGCATACCGCCGGCGCCGCGCGGCGTTCCCCAGGTTGAAGTTTCCTTTGACATTGACGCCAACGGCATCCTGAACGTCTCGGCCAAAGATAAGGCGACCGGCAAAGAGCAGAAAATTACCATCACTTCCTCTTCCGGTCTTAATAAAGAGGAAATTGAAAAAATGAAAAAAGACGCCGAACTTCATGCCGACGAAGACAAAAAGAAAAAAGAGGCCATAGACTTAAAAAACCAGGCGGACGGGGTTGTCTTTGCCACGGAAAAGTTAATCCGCGAATCCGGAGATAAAATGAAACCGGAAGATAAAAAAGAATTGGAAGAAAAGGTGGAGGAAGTAAAGAAGGTAAAAGATAGCGATAATGCGGATGATATTAAGAAAAAGATGGAAGAATTAAATACAGTAGCGCAAAGAATCGGAACCGCCATGTACCAGCAGAATCAGGGCCAACCTGGTGCCGGAGCTCAGGGTGGTGCTTCTGATGGACAGCAACCTGGCGGAGATGATAAAGGCAAAGATGAAAAAGGACCGGTGGAAGGGGAGTTTGAAGAAAAGAAATAACTTTACGTAACACATAACACAAAACACGTAACATATTGTTACGTGTTACGTGTTCCATGTTATGTGTGATTTATGGGAAAAGATTACTACAATATATTGGGAGTCGGGAAAAATGCCTCGGGAGATGACATAAAAAAAGCCTTTCGCAAGCTGGCGCATGTCCATCACCCGGATAAGGGCGGCGGGGATGAAAAGAAATTTAAAGAAATAAACGAGGCTTACCAGGTTTTAAGCGACGCGAAAAAACGCGAGCAGTATGACCGCTTCGGCTCCACTTTTGAACAGGCGCAGAGCCAGGGCGGATTCGGCGGCTTTGAAGGCTTTTCCGGCGGTGCTAACGGCTTTAACGTAAACATGGACGATCTTGGCGATATTTTCGGCGGCATCGGCGACATGTTTGGCTTTGGAAGGAGAAGCGGAGGCGGAAGCGCGCGGTCAAAGCGCGGCCGGGATATTGAGGCGGAAGTGGAAATAAGCTTTATGGAAGCCGTTTTTGGGGTTGAGCGGGAAGTGAGGTTAAGGAAAAAAGTTACTTGCGATAAATGCAAAGGCTCAGGCGCCGAGCCGGGTTCAAATATTGATACCTGTCCGGTTTGTCGCGGCTCGGGCCGGACCATAAAAAGTCAAAGGACAATATTCGGCATGGTGCAGATGGAAGCGGTCTGCGAGAAATGCCGGGGCGAAGGAAAAATAAATTCAAAAAATTGCGCTAAATGCCATGGCTCGGGAACGGTAAGCGAAGAAGTAAAACTAACCATAAAAATTCCGGCCGGCATTGATTCAGGCGAATCCATCCGCTACGCTGGGCAGGGCGAAGCAGGAGAGAAAGGCGCTTTAGCCGGGGATTTATACGTCCGGACGCGGGTCAGGCCGGACGTGAAGTTTATTCGCCAGGGGTATGATATAATTACCGGGGAAAAAATTAATTTTACAAAAGCGGCGTTAGGGGCTAAAATTGAAGTAGCGACCGTTGACGGGCCGGTAGAATTAAAAATCCCCGAAGGCACCCAGTCCGGAACGGTTTTCAGGCTCGCCGGCAAAGGCATTCCGAAACTTCGCGAGCGCGGCCGGGGCGACCATCTCGTAAAAGTGACGGTTAAAATCCCCAAAGGATTATCGCGGAAGCAGAAAAAGGTTTTAGAAGAGTTGGGGGAGGAAGGAATGTAAAAATTTTCGATTTTGTCTGATAGCTTGAAAAAAATGGTGGTTTTTGTAATAATAAATTTATGAGAAAAAAAGCCTTAAAATGCGAAGTAAATATCGCGGTTTCCATCTTTAAGGAAGGCGCTTCTTTTGTCGCCTATTCTCCAGTTTTGGATTTGTCCACATCGGCCGGAAGCCTTAAAAAAGTAAAAGAGCGTTTTTCCGAGGCTGTGTCCTTATTTTTTGAAGAACTTATGGAAAAAGGGATATTGGAGGAAGCATTAAAGGATCTTGGCTGGAAGAAAGTAAAAAGCGAAATGGTGCCGCCAAAAATGATCTCTCAGGGACTGGAAAAGATTAATCTTCCGGTTTGTTCTTCTCAGTATGCCTAAAATTTCGCCCATTCATTGGAAAGAATTTGAGAGATTTCTTCTAAAGGCTGGCTGTGTTTTTCAGCGCCAAAAAGGCGATCACAGAATTTATTGGAAAGACGGGATAAAAAGGCCGGTGGTGATTCCGACAGAAAGGCAGCTGCCGGTTTTTATTATCAGGAATAATTTAAGGGTATTGGGAGTAAGTTCGGAGGAGTATCTGGAAAATCTTAAAAATTCATAGATTCAGGAAAAATATCAGGACAGCGCAATAAAAATTTAACTTTTTGCGTATAAAATCCATGAATATGGAAAAGAAAGAAAAGTTTATGAAAAATAAAATACTGATAATTTTACTGGCTTTGTCGCTCGGCCTGAACATCGGCGTTTTCGCGTATTCCCGTTTTCAGCCGGCCGCTCTTTCGGTAACGGCCGACGACCTGCGGCTGGACGACCAGGAAGCGACCGTCCGGGCGATCAATAAAGTAAAACCGTCGGTGGTAAGCATTATAGTTTATGACCGGCAGGCGGTAAAGAATGTTAATCTCGGCACCGGAGCGATAACCGGCGCTAGCGAACGGGTAAAAAAAGGATCTGGCACTGGATTTTTAATTTCAGCCGACGGCCTGATCCTCACCAATAAGCACGTCGTAAGCGTGGCCGGCGAAAAAACCGCCGAATACCGGGTAATCCTGAATTCCGGAAAGGAGTATTACGCCCAGCTGATTGGAAAAGATCCGGTGAACGATTTCGCGGTATTGAAAATTTTTGACAAGAATTTGCCTTTTATTGAACTCGGGGACTCAGATAAGCTCACGCCAGGGACAACGGTCATGGCTATAGGCAACGCTCTCGGTCATTACCAGAATTCAGTAACTAAGGGCATTATTTCCGGACTCGGGCGGAGCGTGGAAGCGGGCGATCAATTAAGTGGACAGGCTGAGGTATTGGATAACGTGATCCAGACCGACGCTGAAATTAATCCGGGAAATTCGGGCGGACCTTTGATTGATTTAAACGGTAAAGTCGTCGGCGTTAATACGGCTATAGACCAATCCGGCTCTTCAATCGGCTTTGCCATTCCCATAAACGACGCCAAAGGGGTAATAACGAGCGTCCGCGAAAATGGAAGGATAATCCGCTCCCAGCTCGGGGTGCGTTATATCATGCTTACGCAGGAACTGGCCAAAGATAAAAGCCTCTTAAGAAATAGCGGCGCCTTTATAACTACTGGCGATGGCCAGCCGGCCGTTGTTCCAGGATCAGCGGCGGAAAAAGCCGGTTTAAAAGAGGGTGATATTATCTACGAGGTGGACGGAGTAAAATTGGAAAACGGAAAAACCCTTTTAGGTATTATTCAGCGCTATAAACCCGGCCAGAAAATCGGCTTTAAAGTCCGAAGAGGCGATAAGATATTAGTAATGGTCGCGACGCTAGAGGAGTTTAAATAAACTAGTGCCGGAACGCCCGCTGTCCGGTAAAGACCATGCTTGCGCCAGCTTCGTTTACCGCTGAAATTACTTCGTAGTCCCGAAGCGATCCGCCGGGCTGAACAACGGCTGAGACGCCTTGCCTTAATCCGACGTCAATTCCGTCGCGAAAAGGGAAGAAGGCGTCCGAGATCATGGTTGACCCGATAAGTCCGGCCTTAGCTTCTTTCGTGATATTATCAATTTCGTCTTTTTCATCCTTAGAGCGCTCGTTTTTTTCTATAGCCAGCTCCAGCTCTTTATAAGAGATATTATGCTTATCAAAACAAAGCGCGTCGGCGTATTTTTGGTAAGCTTTATAAACCGCGATTTCGGCCACCCCGACCCGGTCCTGTTCGCCCGTGCCGATGCCAACGGTCGCGCCGTCTTTAGTAAAAATTACCGAATTAGAAGTAACGCCCTGCTCAACCGACCAGCCGAAAAGCATGTCAGCGTATTCTTCCGGAGTGGGCTGGCGGTTCGCCTTGTAAGTCTTTCCCTGATAAACCGTTTCGGCCGGAAGAAAATCTTCGGCGGTTTTAATTTTATTTAAGGGCGATTGCTGGACAATTAGTCCGCCGTCAATTAATGATTTAAACTCTAAAAACCGCTGGCTGGAGTATTCGGCCAGGCGGTCTATTTTTTTTATCCGGATAACGCGCAGGTTCATTCGCTTTTTTAAAATGTCCAAAACGCCTTCTTCAAAATCCGGGGCGGCTATTACTTCAAGGTAATTATCGGAAGCGAGTTCCGCTGTTTCTTTGTCCATGGCCCGGTTTAAAATTAAACAGCCGCCAAAAGCCGCGATCCGGTCGGCCCGGTTAGCGCGAAAATACGCCTCGCTGATATTTTTTCCTAAAGCCGCGCCCGAAGGATTATTATGCTTTAAGATTACGGCCGCCGGAGAGTCCATGAGGAATTTTAAAATATTCAAGCCATTATCCAGATCGGTTAAGTTGGTTTTACCCGGATGTTTTCCGGCCTGGAGCATGTCTTCTTCCGTAATCGCGCTTACGAGACCGTTTCCGGGATTTATGTATTCGCAACCGTCTAAGATTAAATTGCCCTGAACTAATTCATACATGGCCGCTTCTTGTCCGGGATTTTCGCCGTAGCGAAGACCCTTTTCCACGACTTCGCCGGTTTTTTCGTCCCGAATTTTCCAGGTTCGCTTTTTGTAATTCAGTTCCTGATCCCCAAAACTTATTTTCATAGTCTCGGGAAAATTATCATCCATCATTTTTCTGTACATTTGTTTTAGGTTGTCGGGCATGCGATTATTGAATTAATTTCATATACTGAGCTCATAATATATTGTATTTTGTCCGAATATTTCGCCTCGTTTGTATTCTTTAAAACCACGGGATTGATATAGTCCCTGAGCTGGCACTTGCTTAATCCCAGTATCCAAAACCAGTTTCTTGCAACCAACTTCTTTTGCTTTTTCAATTAACTTATCCAAAATCATTTTTCCTATTCCTCTTCCTTGAAATTCAGGTTTAACTCGCATTCTTTTTATTTCGGCAGTAATTTTATCTATTCTTTTTAGTGCTCCCATGCCAATGATTTTATTATTAAGAGTGGCAACAATAAATTCACCGCCATTTTTAATATACGTTTTTCTTATATCTATTAAATCTGCGTCAAGTTGTTGTCTCGCTTCCGGCTCATTAATATAACTGTCAGACTGTTTAAGTCCTTGAATATGGAGCAAATCTACAGCTTTTTTATCATTTTTAACAAACCGTCTCAATCTAATGTGTTGCATTTGCACTGAAAAGTTTAAAGCTTATCCCAGGAATCTTTTATTTCTTTATAATTATAAATCTGATTACCAGTGAATATTAGCTTGGGGCTTTTGTCTAAATTAATTCCAACAACAAGTCTATAATTTGAATCTCCCAAATAAACAACTATATCTTCTGAAAAACCAAATTTTTCTATTTTTTGAAAAAACTCTGTAAGCTGTTCTCTTAGCCGAAATATGAGACCCGGCATCAAACTGCCTTCGTTATCACTTCCGATCAGCTTCTGATTTATATCTTGGAGAGCTAAAATTAGCTGTTCAACATCTTTAGAAGCTATAGCTTCTAAAGCTCTTTGCTTCAGTCCGCTAGCGGATTCAATTGCGTTTTCTGTGCCCAAAGTTTTTGATTCGTTCATAAAATTAATGTTAATTATAAAGTTTGCCTTGAAAATAATTTGAAATAGCAATTTCATATTTGGCGGTTAGTTCTACTGCCTTGGTCGCCATCCGGACCTTAAATTCCGGGGTGGTGGCGCCATCATGATTTTTCATCTCCGCAAGTAATGCCGGATAATCGGCTGGGTCAACAATTATGGTAACGTCTTTCACGCTTTTGTAAGCGGCGCGGATTAGGGTAACGCCGCCGATGTCAATACTCTCTATAGCTTCGTCAACGCTGATTCGCGGCTGGGCGACGGTTTTTTCAAATTCGTAGAGGTTACAGACTACGAGATCAATGTTATTAATGCCATGCTTTTTTTTATCAGCTTCATGTGCCTCATTGCCGCGGATATTTAAAATGCCGCCGGCGATTTTCGGGTGCAAAGTTTTTACCCGGCCGCCTAAGATTTCCGGTGAGCCGGTATAATTGGAAACGTCAAGGACGCTAACTCCGGCCTCGCGGAGCGCTTTGGATGTTCCGCCGGTAGAAAGAATTTCAACGCCGAATTCATTTTGGAGCGCCAAGGCCAGATCGGCCGCGCCGGTTTTATCGGTTAGGCTGATGAGCGCGCGTTTGATGGGAGAAGATAGAATAGGCATGAAATTTAATTCTTAATAATATTTATTTCCTCAATAAATTTTTTGGCGTTTTTACAAATTCTAATCGTATATTTAGTTTTTTTGTCGACACGGAAAAATTTTTGTAAATTCGGCTTATGGCCGATCTTATTTATCATGTAAATTACATCTTCGGCCAGAT
>JBAZCA010000009.1:0-16986 GCA_041671125.1 Patescibacteria group bacterium
TAGCTACCTTCGGTTTGGATAAGCGCTGAAAGCATCTAAGCGCGAAGCCGTCTTCAAGATTAGATTTCACAGGAAGGCGAGAGACTATCGCCTTGATAGGCTCCAGGTGTAAGCATAGCAATATGTTCAGCCGAGGAGTACTAATATTCCATCAGATTTTCCCACACTTTTGATTTTTATTGATTAAAATTTTTTTGGTTTAAACTTAGATTCCATCATCTTGGTGCTTCAAGAGAAAGGGTCACACCTGTTCCCATCCCGAACACAGAAGTTAAGCCTTTCATCGCCAATGGTACTTGGGCCTGAGCCCTGGGAGAGTAGGCCAGCGCCAGGATAATGGAATTTAGGAAAAGAAACGCCTTTATTTATATGGGTGTTTTTTTGTTGGTGATTGTGGATAACCTGTTAATTGAAGGTTTTATGTATGACAGTTGTATATATAAAATATGGCTAATTTTAAATAAATAATGTATATAAATTAATATTTGAAGAAAAATATTTGACAGTTAATATATTGGGTGTATAATGGTATTTAGATGAGTTTTTTGATCTTTCTTGGCCTGCCTAACGTGGGTCGTCGTTCTTTCAACGGGTATATAGATTTTGACGGGTCTGGTCGCTTTGGAATTCCGCCTGTGGCGCGGATGAGCACAGAGACGCGTTAAAATCGGGAAGGAGAAGTGAGTGTACAGAGACAGGGTTAGGGAAAGTGAATTGGATGAGTTTAAAAAAAATCATCCTGGCGTAACCCGATATCTTCCGTATATTATTGCGGTTTATGCCGAATGTAGAGTTCTCCGAGGACTGAATCCGCTTGTCTCCTATGAAGAAAAGTTTATGCATATCTTCAAAAGGAAAGGCGGATGTAAGAGATGTAAAGAGAGGATGAAGGACTTAATTCGTCCAAAGAGGATAAAGACCTCATCTTCTTTTTTCGCTCTCTGTAAGTCCTGTTTAGACAAGCTTGGTTGGAGGTAAATATGAATGTTTGCCGACAGCCACCTTAGATGGGGAGACGCAACCAGTCTCCCCATCACTCAATTCTACAAGATTAAATTATTCAACTCTTTCCTTTTTGTCATTCCCGTCCCGTGTCAACGCACGGGATAAACTTCAGCGGGAATCCAGCCTGCCTGCCTGCCGGCAGGCAGGCAGGGATTAAGAGGTAATAATGTGTTCATTTGTCAGACCCAATCCGGCGGTATAATCCTGGATTCCGGATAAATTTCTGCGCTTCGCTCCGAAATTTTCCGGAATGACAAAATGTTTTCAAAATTTTTCAATGCTCGCATCCATTGCTTTTAATAAAATTGGAGTTATGGGTTATGAGATATGAGTTGTGAGAATAAATATTATGGATCTAAGTATTTTAAAAAAACTGGATTTATCGGACAAAGAGATAAAGGTATATTTGAAGCTCCTGGAAAACGGGGCGATTTCGGTTCGGGGGCTTTCTGAATTAACCGGCTTGAACCGGGGCACGACTTATGATATTTTAAAGCAATTGCAGGTGCTCGGGCTGGTAAGCTACTACCACCAGGAAACCAAGCAGAAATTCGTCGCCGAAGACCCGGAAAAACTTCTGAAACTGGTTAAAGATCGGGAGGAAAAGCTGAGCGAAGCAAAAGTAAAAATCAACGAAATTATCCCGGAGCTGAGATCATTAAAAGAAAAAGAAGGCGACCGGCCGGTAACCAAGTTTTACGAAGGAAAAACCGGGGTCCGGCTGATTTTGGAAGATGTTTTGGACGCGATGGAAGCGGAAGCCGAAAAAGAGTATTACGTCTATTCCTCCACCAAAGCCTCCGAAGCCATAAACAGCGCTTTTCCCGAATATACTAAGGAACGGATCAAAAGAAAAATTTACGTTAAAGTAATATCGCTGGCTGAAGGAGGAAAAATGCACGGCCTGGACGAGCGGCGCTGGCTGAAAACTTCGGAAGACGCGGCCACTTTTATAATTATGTACGCCGGAAAGTGCGCCTTCATCTCCCGCGACTTATCAGGTAATCCGGTCGGGGTAATTATAGAAAACCGGATGATTTACGAGACGCAGAAAACACTATTCGGCGCCTTGTGGCAAAGAATTTCATAATATGTTCAATAATTTTGGAATAATTATACTGGCCGCCGGACAGGGCAAGCGGCTCGGGTGTGCGGATACGCCCAAAGTGCTTTTAGAAATCGGTGGCCGGCCGATTTTAAGTTATGTTTTGGAAACCCTGAATAAAGGCGGAGTACCGAAAGAGAATATTTGCCTGGTAGTCGGTTTTCAGGCGGAAAAGGTAAAAGAAAAAATCGGGCCGGAATATGTTTACGCTTTGCAGAATGAACAACTGGGAACGGCTCACGCGGCGCATACCGGCGAACAGGCTTTACCGGAAGAAATTACCAATTTTTTAATTTTGAACGGCGATGATTCGGCTTTTTATAAATTTAAAACTTTAAAAAAATTAATTGACGCTCATCTAAAAAGTAAAAACGCTTTAACCCTTTTGACTTCCAGGGTTGACGATCCATCACTCTTAGGAAGAGTAGTAAGAGATGAGAATAAAAAGCTTAAGGCCGTAGTGGAAAAAGAGAATGTGACTGAAGAAATGAAAGAAATTAACGAGACCAGCACCGGGACTTTTTGTTTCAATCGGGAATGGTTTAAGAAAACATTTCCCAATCTGAAATTAATCCCGGTTTTAAATGAATGCGGCTTGCCTTTGTTTATTGACGAAGCTAATAAGGAGAGAGTTGCTTATGACGCGGTTATCCTGGAAAATCCGGATGAATGGTTCGGAGTAAATACGCCGGAACAGCTAAAAGAGGCGAATAAGAGAAAAAGAATTTAATACATATCGTCATCCTGAGGCCACAGGCCGAAGGATCCCGAGTTAGGAGCGTTGCCTGCGAGATCCTTCGCTACGCTCAGGATGACATAATATCATATGTGTGGAATAATCGGATATTTTGGCAAGGGTGAGGCTCTGCCGATCATCGTCAGCGGGTTAAAAAAACTTGAATACCGGGGATATGATTCAGCCGGCATCGCCATTATCGGCAACGACGGAAAAGTTTTTTCCTGCAAAGAGGTAGGAAAAATCAAAGAGCTGGAAGAAAAAATTTCCCGCGATAAGGCGCTTCTTTGCTGTGAAAAGACCGAAGTTAAAGACAGATCCCATATTCATGTCGGCATCGGCCATACAAGGTGGGCGACGCACGGCGCGCCGACCGAGTTAAACGCCCATCCGCATACTGATTGCGCCGGAAAAATCTGGCTCGCTCATAACGGGATAATTGAAAATTACCAGGCCTTAAAAGCGACTCTGGAAACGCGAGGCCATAAATTTAAATCTGAAACCGATACTGAAGTGATCGCCCACTTAATAGAAGATTTTTATTCGGGCAACCTGACCGAAACTCTCATGAAAGTCTTAAAATTACTAAAAGGGACTTACGGCCTCGTTGTTATGCACATTGAAGAGCCGGAAAAACTTCTCGCCGCCCGAAACGGCAGTCCCTTAGTCATCGGGCTCGGAGAAAATGAAACGATTTTTGCTTCCGACGTTTCGGTAATCCTCCGCTACACCCGCCAGGCGGTTTATTTAAATGACGGCGAGGTAGCCGAAATTAACGGGAGCGGACTGAAAATATACGACCTTGACCAAAATGAACTGAGCCGGAACGTAAGCGAGGTGGAGTGGGACGATGAGGCCTGCGAAAAAGGCGGTTACGCTCATTTCATGCTGAAAGAAATTTTTGAACAGCCCGAATCAATCGCGAACAGCCTGCGCGGCCGGACTATTCTAGAAGAGGGCAAAGCTAAGCTCGGAGGACTGGAAAGCGCGCTTAGCCGGATCAGAGAAACCGAAAAGATAATTATCACCGCCTGCGGAACCGCGCGCCTTTCAGGCCTGGTCGGGGAATATATGCTCGAAGAATACGCCGGCATAGATACGGAAGTGGATTACGCCCACGAGTTCCGCTACCGCAAACCGGTATTAAGTAATAAAACCGCGCTACTCGCCATCAGCCAGTCCGGGGAAACAGCCGACACCTTAGCCGCCGTCCGGGAAGGAAAAGAAAAAGGCGCTCTAACCCTCGGCATAGTGAACGTTGTCGGCTCAACAATCGCGCGGGATACCGACGCCGGAGTCTATAACCATACCGGCCCGGAAATCGCGGTCGCTTCCACCAAAGCTTTTACTTCGCAGTTGGCGATCCTCGCTTTAATTACCGTGATGCTTGGCCGCCAAAGGGACATGTCGCTCGTTACTGGCGAGCGGATTATCCGGGAATTATCAGAATTGCCGGACAAGATAAAAGAGATTTTGAAACAGAACGAGCACATATTACACATCGCCCAAAAATACGCCCATCATAAAAATTTTGCTTTTTTAGGGAGAAAATATAATCATCCGATCGCCATGGAAGGCGCGCTAAAATTAAAAGAGCTTTCCTACATCCACGCCGAAGGTTTCGCGGCCGGGGAGATGAAGCACGGCGCCATCGCCATGATTGACGAAAATTTCCCGTCGGTCTATATCGCGCCCGAGGATAGCGTGTTTGAAAAAAATCTATCCAACATGATGGAAATAAAAGCCCGTAAAGGAAAAATAATCGTTATAACGACCGAAGGCAATGAAAGAGTAAAAGATGTTGCCGATGAAGTAATATATATCCCGAAAACTTTGGAAATGCTTACCCCAATTTTGTCGGTTATCCCTTTGCAGTTATTCGCCTACCACATGGCGGTCTTAAACGGCCGCGACGTTGACCGGCCCCGCAACTTAGCAAAATCAGTAACTGTTGAATAGTAAAAATTGGTAAAAGCTTCTTAAGCTATTATCCGATCAATTAAAGTTAAGTGCGGGGTAAACCAAGGAATTTAGCGAAGAGCGTTACGGTGGAATAAAAGACGGTTTATTGGGAAAAATAGGAATTATAATGCAGACTGTAGAAAAACGCAGCTAAAATTTTTCCTTTGTCATCCTGACCCCGAGTCTTCGGGGGAAGGATCTGCGAATGCGGTAATTAATCCAGGGTAATTTTATGGATAAAATCAATCTAAAAATTGATCCATAGTCTAATTATTACGTCCGTAGATCCTTCCTCCCTCCGGTCGTCAGGATGACAAAGAAAGTAGTGGGTGTCTAAATAGTAAAATGCGCTTATTAATTAAACGCATAAGTAGTAATTTAAGTTTGAATTTAACCAAAAACATGAATAAATATAATTTAAAAGCGTTAATTTTTGATTTGGACGGGGTGATAAAACGCTTGCGCCGGGCTGGCGCAGATAAAACATTTGACAACTTTAAAGAGATAAGTAATTTTTATTAAAATAAAAAGTGAAGCATAAAACAGGGTCAATATTAATGATCACTATTTATAATCACTGAAAATTAACCAGTATGCCAATAAAAGTGGACAGGGATAATTGCGTCCGGTGCGGAGCCTGCGAGCGGCTCTGCCCGGAATGTTTTAAAATAGATGAGGAAGGGATAGCGGTAGTAATAAAAAACGAATCGGCGCCGGGGCTTTCTGACGCGGTTGACGCCTGCCCGACCGGAGCGATAATTGTCTCATAACTCATATCTCATATCTCATAACGCATAACGCATAACTCGTAACTTGCTTCAAAATTTTTAGAATGTGGTAACAATAAAATAACAGATATGAGATTTGAGATACGAGATTAAACAATATGTCAAAATATTTCGGCACGGACGGCATTAGGGGAAAAGCCGGGGATGAAATAATTAATAAAGCCATGGCTTTAAGGCTTGGTTCTGCTATGGCCGGATACTCTAGGGCGACTGGGAAAAAACCGAAAATTATAATCGGACGAGATACCCGGGAATCCGGAGAAGCATTATCAAGAGCCGCGGCCAAGGGGATTGAGTCTGCCGGGGGCGAGGCGGTTTTAGCCGGAGTAATTCCGACTCCGGCGCTCGCCTTTCTTACTAAATCCGGCGATTTTAGCCTGGGATTAGAAATTTCCGCTTCGCATAATGACGCGAGCTATAACGGTTTTAAATTGTTTACCGGTGAAGGGGATAAACTGAATTCAGGGCAGGAAAAAAAAATTGAAGAGTTGACTGACCGTCCGGAGACCGGCATGGCGGCGGAAAAAGAAATAGAATTGGCAGAAGCTAAAAATATGGACTTAGCGGCGGAAAAATATAAAAGCGGGTTACTTAAGGCTCTGCCGGAAAATTTTAATGCTAATGGATTAAAAATTGTCCTTGACTGCGCCAATGGGGCGAATTATAAAATCGCTCCGGAAATTTTTAAAAAAATCGGCGCTGAGGTTATCGTGATAAATAATCAGCCGGACGGGAAAAATATCAATGAAAACTGCGGGTCGCAGTATCCGGAAAATTTACGGCGGGAGGTTATAAAAAATAAAGCCAGCCTCGGCCTCGCTTTTGACGGCGACGGCGATCGGGTTATTGCTGTTTCGGAAAAAGGTGGGGTATTAAACGGCGACCACTTATTATATATTTTTGCCAGGATGCTAAAGGAAAAGGGCGAGCTGGGAAAAATAGTCGTAAGCACTTCCATGTCAAACCTCGGATTTGTCAAAGCTTTGGCTAAATTAGGAATCAAACATTCTTACACCAACGTCGGCGACCGGGAAGTTTACGAGGAAATGGTAAAAATCGGAGCCATGCTCGGGGGCGAAGAGTCCGGGCATATTATTTTTCGGAGTTTTCTTTCTTCGGGCGACGGAATTTTAACCGGCTTGAAATTATTGGAAGCCATGAAATATTTTAAGGAGCCGCTGTCGGCGCTGGCCGAAGAAATTGCCTTTTTTCCTAAACTGCTTTTGAATGTTCCGGTAAAAAGAAAACCCGAATTGCGGGAAGTCCCTGAAATTGCTAAAGTTATTAAAGAGGCTGAAGCGCGTTTTGGCGCCGAGGGCCGCGTCGTAGTCCGCTATTCCGGCACCGAGAATTTATGCCGGGTGATGGTGGAGGGGAGAGAGGAGGGGGCGGTGAGGGTTTGGGCGGATAGGATTGCGAGAGTGGTTGAAATAACATTAAAATAATTCTCTCATAACTCATAACTCATAACTTTACGTTAATGAGATACGAGATACGAGATATGGGGAAACATGAATATCCAGCAAAAAGAAATCCAGTCCAAAGGAATAAAATTTTTTGTAAATGACGAGGACGGCAAAGAAGTTGGCCGGGGATATTTGTTTTTATTAACCAACGAGCTTCACGACACACCTTTCGGCTTTATTGAAGATGTTTATGTTGACGAATCCTGCCGGGGGCGGGGATTAGGTTCCGGCATCGTTAAAGAGATGATCGCCAAAGCCAAGGAACTCGGCTGTTATAAACTTATTATTACCGCCCGCTATTCAAAGCCCAAAGTCCGCGAACTCTATCAGCGGCTCGGGTTTCGCGACTGGAGCACATCTTTCCGGATGGATTTTTAAAACGCGGAACGGACGTTGAATTTTATTGTTCAGTATGTATTATACGCCATATATATTAGCCTCGTATGTTTTTATTGTTTTCGGTTTGTCGCGGTTTGCTATCCCTCATCTTAATTCCCGGCCGGAAAAAATTCCCGATAAAATTTCGGAGGACATGGAGAACGCTATTAATGAACTTAGAGCCGGATCAAAAAGCGCCGGTGAATTTTTAAATCTGACTTTTAATTATATCGGCAATAAGTTCCGGTCAGAAAGGTTTAATACGATTTTAAAATTTCATTATTTGTTTTTTCCCCTGGAAAAAGTTTGGCCGATGTCCGGTTACATGCCCTGCACAATAAGCAACTTTATGTTAACGGTATTTCTGGTGAAGAGCGGATATTTTAAGGCTGAAGATATAAAGAAAAAACATGTTTTTGTAAACTTCATCCCGCACCAGTATTTGAAAATGAAAGTCGGCGAAAGCTGGATTGACGTTGATGTCGGGGAGAAGCAAAGAGGACTGCCGATTGGGAAGCATTTGAGGTTCTTCGGATAATTTCTCGTCTTGCCCTATCTTGATCGTTCTTATTGGTTCGCGCATAAAATATTTTGCCACTTTTTTAGAAAAAGTGGCGCAAAAATCGCGAGCAGAAAAAATTTTGGATCATTCGCTGTGAAACCTAGTAAAATTCCAAACTCCCCGCTCAGGCGCTTGCGCGCTGAGCGGGTCAAACAGTGGAATTTTACACGGTTTCCACGCTCATGATTATCGCCAAAATTTTTCAATGCTCGCATCGACATTAAATGCAAAAAATACTGGATCTCCACATCCATTCCAAATACTCCCGGGCCTGTTCAAAGAATTTGACTTTGCCGAACATTGACGCGGCCTGCCGGATTAAAGGGATTGACGTGATTGCTACCGGCGACTTTACCCATCCGCAATGGTTTTCGGACATAAAAAATAACCTCACCCCCAGCCCCTCTCCATTCGTTCCTTATGGAGAGGGGGGATTAGGGGAGCTGTATAAATTAAAATCAGCGCCGGATGACAAAGTAAAGTTCATATTATCCGCTGAAATTTCGTTAATATATAAAGATGGCGGCAAGGCCCGGCGGATACATCTCGTTTTGCACGCTCCGAACGTAGAGGCGGCGGAAAAATTAAATAACCACCTGAAAAAAAGCGGCTACAACATAAAGTCGGACGGACGGCCGATACTTGGCATGAAAGCGCCGGATCTCGTAAAATTATGCCTTTCAATCAATCCTCGGTTTTTAGTTTACCCGGCTCATATCTGGACGCCCTGGTTTTCGGTTTTCGGGTCTAAGTCCGGTTTTGATTCAATGGAAGAATGCTTTCAGGATCAGACAGAACATATTTACGCGCTGGAAACCGGCCTGTCGTCCGACCCGGAAATGAACTGGCGGGTTTCCGCGTTAGACCCCCTGACGATTATTTCCAATTCGGACGCCCACAGTCCGGCTAACCTTGGCCGCGAAGCCAACATTATGGATTTAGACGAGGGAAGCTATGATGAAATTTACGGGGCGATAAAAAGTAAAGATTTAAAAAAATTAAAAGGCACGATTGAGTTCTATCCGGAAGAAGGCATGTATCATTTTGACGGGCACCGGGACCATAACTTAAGGCTTACCCCGGCTGAAACGAAAAAGAATAAAGGCATCTGCCCGGTCTGTAAAAAACCGGTTACCATCGGCGTAGTTTACCGGGTGGACGAACTGGCGGATAGGGTTGAAGGCTTTAAGCCAAAATCGGCTGCCCCTTTTATTAAATTGGTCGGGCTGGATAAAATTATCGCCGAGGCGATCGGAGTGAAGGCGAGAAGCGCGATAAAAGTCCGGACTGAATATGACGAGATAATAAAAAAAGGCGGGACCGAATTGGATATCCTTATGAAAATTCCGATTGAAGAAATTAAAAAAATTGCTCGGTCGGAAATCGCCGAAGGAATCCGGCGGGTAAGGGCCGGGGAGCTTCAGATTGAACCCGGCTTTGATGGCCAATATGGAACGGTGAGGATATTTAGTGACGAAGAAAGGCTGAAAGTAAAACAAAAAAGTTTATTTTAATTGTCTGAACCACTGATTATCACCTGATTTTTCAGATTGCACTGATTAAATTTCAGTGAAATCATTTTAATCAGTGTTAATCAGTAGTTCAGATTTTCAAATTTTATCTTCACGATTTCCGGCCGGACCGTTGTCCGCATGGGCGGGCCCCAGGTGCCGGCGCCGGAGGTCGTATAAAGCGAGAAATCACCGTCTTTATGCAGGCCGTAATCAAGGCCTTTGTAAACCAGGCTGGTAATGAAATTTACCGGCCATACCTGGCCGGCATGAGTATGGCCGGAGAGCATTAAATCCACTCCGGCAATTTTCGCTTCTTCAGCATAGCCGGGCACGGGTTCATGGTAAAGAAGAATTGACGGCCGGGTTTTATCAAGAGCGTTTAAAACCGGGCTGATATCTTTTCTTAAGTCTTCTAACGGATAATTGATGCCGGCGATCTGGACTCCTTTAAGGTCTGTAATCCCGTCTTCCTGAACAATTAGCGGGGTTTCGGATAAAGCGGCTTTTATATCCGCGAGAACGCTGTAGGTTTCATGGTTTCCCGTAATAAAATAAATTCCCATTGGAGCGCTTAACCTCTTTAGAGGGGCGGAAAGACCTTTAAAATCCCGGCAAGTACCGTCAAATAAATCTCCGGTAATAAATACCATATCCGGTCCTTCTTTGTTTATAAGGCTGACTATTTTTTCCGCGAAAGAGGCTCGGTTTATGGCGCCGAGATGGACATCGGAAATTTGGATAGCGGTTTTTCCGGACCAGTCATCGGGCAAGTCCCGCATTTCCGCGGTAACGGTTGCGACCTTAATCCGGCCTGAATTCCAAAATCCGTAAGCTGACGAGACAAGCGCGAGAAAGACAAGGAAAATTCCCAATCCCTTTAAATTTATGCCGTTGTTAGAGGTTTTAAAAACCGCGATAATGATCCAGCCGAGCGAAAAGGTCAGTATCAGATTTATGGCCAGCCCGGTCCAGAGCGAGAAAAAATAATAGGCGGTTTTCAGGATTGAGGGCTGGAACCAATGGAGAAGGACGGCCGAAGCGAAAAAACCGAACGATAATAAGGCGAGGCCGGCGTAAACGGAAAATTGTTTTTTTCCCAGAGGAACGCTAAAAAATTTGACAGCCGAAAAGCCGATAAAGGCGTGACTGCCGATGATTATGATAATCGTGAAAACGAGAAAGATAAGGAATAGAAACATGTTATTTTATTTTATATCATAATATGATAAAATTCAAATATGAAACAAAGGAGGGCAATAATCTCATCATTATTGATCCCAATTTTAACGGTTTGTTTTTACAATACCGGGGAGGCTGGAAACCCGCCGGCGATTTTAATAAACGAAATCGCCTGGATGGGGACTGGAAGTAAAACTACTAACGAAGAGTGGATAGAGTTGAGAAACACTGCAAACGAAGAAATAGATTTGGCTGGCTGGACGCTAGTGGCGGAAGATGGTGTACCGTCAATAAATTTGAATGGCAAAGTCGCGGCAGGCGGCTTTTTTTTAATGGAAAGAGTTGTTAATAAAAAACCAAGAGAGATATTCCAGGAAATTTCGGCTGATTTTTTCTACGAAGGCGCTCTTGAGGATGGAGGAGAAAAACTATTGCTAAAAGATAAAAATGGAAATATGGAGGAAGTTAATGCTTCTGCCAAATGGCCGACGGGTGAGACTGTAACTAGAAAAACTATGGAGCGAAAGTCCGATGGATCTTGGCAGACGAGCCTTAATCCGGGCGGAACGCCAAGGGCGGATAACAGCGCCGGAGAAGCAGAGGCGGGCGAGCCGCCGGAAGAGGATGAAGAAGAGATTGAACAGCCGGAAGATGGGGCGAGCGATGAAAACGGCGCGCCTGATGATGCCGCGTCGGGCGATCCGGAAAATAATTCGGAAAACGCCGCGGACGGCAGTTTAGGCGCGGCCAGGCTGGGTGATATTTTGATTAACGAATTGGTGAGCGATCCGGCCGACAACGACGTGGAATGGGTGGAAATATATAACACTGTTTCCCGAGAATGGGATTTAACCGGCTGGACGCTAGAAGACGGAAGCGGCGCAAAGACCGTTTTAACCGGAAAAATATCCGGCTCCGGAGCGGAGAAATATCTAGTCATAGAAAAGCCCAAAGGCAATTTAAATAATAAAGGCGACCTGATTATTTTGCGCGACGCTAAAGGAAATTTAATTGACCAGGTCGTTTACGGCGACTGGGATGACGGCAGTCCGGAGAATAACGCTCCGGCCGCTTCGGATCCGAATTCATCGGCGAGGATCATGGACGGCTATAATACTTTTAGCAACAAAAATGATTTTCGGGTAACGAGAAAAATTACTCCCGGTTTCGGCAATGTCATTGAAGCCGAGGGCGCTGATGATTTTGATAGCCAGTCAGGAAATTGCGCTGATATAATGTTTACGGAAGTTTCGCCTAATCCGGCGGGTGAGGATGGCGAAAACGAGTTTATTGAGCTTTGGAATTCGGGCAAAAAGGAAATTGACTTAACCGGCTGGAAAATAACCGATGAAAGCGGCAAGCAATATGTGTTTAGAGCGAAAACAGCCGGAGCCGGGAACGCCGGTCCGGCGACAGAGAATATAATTAAGCCCGGAGAGTATCGCGCGGTTTACCGGACTGAAAGCAAGCTGGCTCTAAATAATACGAACGACTCACTCGCGCTTTTTGAGCCGGAAAAAGAAAAAGCCTGCAAGAGCTTAAATTACGAAAAAGCGGCTGAAAGTTTTAGCTTTAGTTATGATTTTTCCGAAAAGCGCTGGGTCTGGTCGGAGATCGCTACTCCGGGCGCGGAGAACAAAATAAAAAAACCCGCCACTCCTCCGGACGCTGATTTTACGGCGCCGGAAAAGATTATTGTCGGCGCGCCGGCCCGCTTTGACAGCTCTGATACGGTTGACGAGGATGGGGACGCGCTCAAATATTTTTGGGATTTCGGCGATGGAATAAAAAACCGGCTCCCAAATCCCGAGCATACTTACTTAAAGGCCGGAAATTTTGTCGTTAAGTTATCGGTTTCGGACAGCCGGGCGACTGGAACAAAAGAAAAAATCATTAAAGCGCTGGCGGCTGGCGAGAGTTTTGATGGCGGGAATGGCGAAATTAATGACGAGAGCGATGAGCAGGGCATAACACTCTCGGCGGACCAGTCCAATCTAACCGGTCTAAGGATTAACGAAATTTTTCCCGACCCAGCCGGTTCGGATCAGGACGGAGAATTTATTGAATTTTGGAATTCGGGCGGAATAAGGATAAACGCGATAAACTGGATTTTACGGGACGGAAGCGCGAGCGGAAAATACCGTTTTAAAGACGATTTATGGCTGGAGCCGGACGAGATGTTTTTAGTAAAAAGGGAAATAAGCGGCCTGACTTTAAATAACGATACTGACAAAGTCCGGCTCTTTAACGCTCTGGACGAGTTGGCCGAGGAGGTTGAATACGCCGGAGCGTTGGAAGGCGCTTCTTACGCTAAGGGAGAAAACGGCAAATGGTTTTGGACGACAAAAGTTACGCCCGGAAAAAATAACATCATTGCCGCGGCTGAAGTAGCTTTAAAAAATAACGACGCTAAGAGCGGGATCGTGAATGGCGTTAAAGTCGTTGCGGCCGCGGATGACTCTCAATTTCAGGCGCTGGAGTTAAGTAAGGTTCATGAAACTGAAAAAGGAGAAAAAATCCTGACCCGGGGAATCGTCGCTGTTCTTCCCGGAGTCTTCGGATCCCAGTATTTTTATATTGTGAGCGGCGCCTCTCTTAATCCTTCTGGCAGTTTTGCGCCTGAAGGAGGTGGGGCGGTAGGTGCCGTCGGCGGAGAAAGTGATGCTCAAAAAAACTGTGGTATCCAGGTTTATAATTATAAAAAAGAATTTCCGGATTTAAAAATCGGCGATGTGGTTGAAGTCCGGGGCGAGATAACTGAGAGCGCCGGGGAAAAAAGAATAAAAACGAGCGGATCCGAGGATATGAAAAATATCCAGGCTGGTAATCCGCCCGAACCGATGTTAATAACCGGAAACGGAATTGAAGAGACAGTTTCCGGCGGACTGGTAAAGATTGCAGGACAGGTTACGGAAAGAAAAGGCTATCAGTTTTACATTGACGACGGCGAGGCCGAAGCCGTCGGTTATATTAAAAAAAGCACTGGCATAACGACCGCCGAAATTACTGAAGGCGACGAAATTGAACTAACCGGAATTCTCATCCGGAACGATTCAGGCGCGAGAATTTTTCCGCGAAGTCCTGACGATTTAGTGAAAGTAAAAAAAGCGGCCGCTTTGGCTGGCGATGAGAGCGGAAACAACGCGGAAGTTGAAATCGCCGGGGAATTGCCGCCTGCTGACGAATGGGCTATTGCCGGCCGCGACCGAAAATTACAGATGTTTAAGTATTTTTTAATCATCGCCGGCGCCGCGATAATCGGGCTTTTGATCTGGCTCGGGAAACTATTAAGAGAGAAGGATTGATTATTGCCCTTTTTTTCGTCCCTGGAGAATGATATAATCGTAATGCCTGACAAATTCAAACAAAAATACACCATCAAATCCGCCAGATTGGAAGGATATGATTATTCCAAAAATGGCATGTATTTTGTGACGATCTGCGCGAAAGACAGAGAACATTATTTTGGAGAGGTGAAAAACGGGAAAATGATTTTGAATGATATTGGGAAAATCGTTCAGGAGGAATTGTCGCAAACGCCAATAATTCGCCAGAATGTAATTTTGGATGAACAAATAATAATGCCGAATCATTTGCACGCAATTTTGGAAATTTTGTGCAAGATCAAATCATCCGTAGAGACGCCCCGCGCGACGGTAGAGACGCCCCGCCGGGGCGTCTCTACCACCGCGATGGTTGCGGTTGATGATAAATTGAAACGTGGCGGATATAATCCGCAATGGAAACCAAATTCATTGGGTTCAATTATAAATCAAATTAAATCGGTCTGCACGAAAAAAATTTGGAAATCCGAATATCCTAATTTCGCCTGGCAATCCCGTTTTTACGATCACATTATCAGGAACGACGAATCTTTAAACCGAATCCGGGAATATATTATTAACAATCCGGCGATGTGGGAACGTGACAGGAATAACGTGGAGAATATTTGGATGTGAAAAGCTATTGAAAAAGAAAAAATAATCAGCTATAATATGTGCAGGGTAGAGACGCATTGCAATGCGTCTCTACGGGATAAATAATAAAATCAAACCCCGTTAAATCCGCTCGGCGGATATGCGTCGGGATAAATACAAAAAAATGAAAGCCGTCTCTCTCTCTCTTAGTAAAGACGCATTGCAATGCGTCTTTACCCAAAATCTAAAATTTTCCAGATTTGTTTTCTTCTTCCTGTTATTTTTGGGAAGTTTTTTCGTTTTTGGGGCGGGGAAGGCGAGTGCGGCGACGTGGTATGTAACTCAAACCGGATCAGGGAGTGCCGCTGGGACCAGTTATGATAACTCAATGAGTTTGTCCACATATAATGGAGGAGGAAAGGGAGCAGCCGGAGATACAATATATTTCTGCGACGAGTTTACCGCAAAAATATACAGTTCGCTTGCTGGCACCTCTGACTCCCATCTATTGCTAAGAGGAGATTACGCAGGGCATCCGTATTTGGTAGGCGCTACATATGGATCAAGTAATACTCAGACTGTACAAATTAAAAAGGATTACACTGATGTGACGGGATTTACAATTAATATAAGTGCAGGAAGCAATACTACAGTTATCTACTATGATACGGTTGCTGGCGGAAGTCACGGGCGAGCCTATGGAAACACAATCACTATGACTAATACAGGCGGCTATCCAATGCAGGGATGTCCGACCTGCACAGTTGAGTTTGATCACAATACGATAAATGGAGGGCCGAACGGTATCCATGTCGAAGGATCAAATAACTCAATTCATGATAATACTATTAACAGTGCATTGACTTATTGTGTGCTAGCGAAAACGGGGGGATCGAATTCGGTATATAGTAATAATCTTTCTGGTTGTAGCGGAGAGGGTGTGCAGTTATTGGATTCTAGCAATAACAACATTTACGGGAATACCATTGCGACAACTTGGAATGGACTTAACTATGGTTCGGGTGGAGCAGGAAGCGGAATAGATATTTCCGGATCCATAACAGGATCAAACGGAAATAATATTTATGGCAATAAGCTTACGAATAATCACGTCGGAATTCTTATGTATAACCATGTTGGTACAGATGCTAATGTAATATGGAACAATATCATTTGGAATAGTCGGGTCAACAGTATTTCTGTTACTTACGATGGAAACACGAATCCGAATTATTTTTATAATAATGATATAAACGTAAATACCGTTTCTGGGAGTAACCCGACCTATGTTGGTCATGGAATCGCTTGTCAGGCTAATTGTTCAAGAATTGTTATTGCTAACAATTCAATTACAATGGAGACTAATAACGCCAATGCTAATGGCGTATTTATTACAACAAGCACTCCTTTTACCAGCGCCAAAATTGATTACAATAATTACTGGTCGACTGTTTCTGGAGGAGTAATCGGTTCGGTTAATGGGGCAGCGACCACGATTACTGATTTGCGGACGCGCTTACAGAGTGATAATAAAATAACCGATCTTGGCGGCAATCTTACTCCAGAGGCACACGGAACATTTGCCGATCCTCTCTTCACCTCCGCCTCTGACTTACACATTACAAACACCTCCCCCGCCATCGACGCCGGCACCGACGTCTCCCTCACCACCGACTACGCCGGTAACCCGATCTACGGCACTCCCGACATCGGGGCGTATGAATACCAGCCGCCATATACCGTGGGCTCTAACGCTATCCCCCAAACCGGCTCTATTCGGATATATTCTGACGGACAATACCGGGCGCTCGTCGCCACTACCACCGCTGACACCATTACTACCTCCAATTTCTCGGTAGTACCCGCCGGAGGCGGGTTCTACACCGCCTCCACCTCGGCATTCATGGATTTAAACATTAATACCTGGGAAACCGCGGGCGACAAGAATAAATCCTGGACCGCCACTTCCAGTTCCGCGTCCGGATTTACCCACGCCACCTCTACGGTTTACACCATTGGCGATTTAGCCCCGGATAGCTACTACACATTTAAAATTGACAATACCGCTACCACCACCGCCATCACCGGTTATGGCGCTACCACCTGCCAAACCAGTTACGGAAACGGCACCAACCTGACCTGCCTCTCCGACTCCTCGGGCATTGTCCAATTCACCTACTCCGGCGGCTATTCTACCCATACATTTGAACTGGAAAAGGACATAACCAGACCGGCGATTTTTACTGCCTCTTCGCCAGCCAATAATACGGTTAACTCCGACTCCCGCCCGACCCTCAGCTGGAACGCCTCATCTGACACGGAATCAGGAATAGCTAAATACCAGCTCTACATAGACAATACCCTGGACTCTGAC
>JBAZCA010000010.1:0-6945 GCA_041671125.1 Patescibacteria group bacterium
TGGAAACGACATTATTCTTAACAGCGCTGACACGATTGAGCTCCAAAGCAATACCAACATAACCGGCAACTTGAGTGTTAGCGGCAATACAACACTTGGAGATGCAAACACAGATACACTGACAATCAACGGTACCTCAGTGTCCATTCCAAATAATCTGAACTTTGACAGCAACACTCTGTTCATTGATTCAACGAACAACCGCATTGGCGTAGGCAATGCCGTCCCCGCATACACTTTGGATGTTACAGGACAGGCAAGAATTTCTACTCAGCTTGGAGTCGGTACTACGCCACTCTCCAACGTTCGTTTGAATAGTTGTGGCACCCAAACCAGTGCTGACTTTGCCTTTGGTTTGTATACCGGCACGCTGACTCTAGCACCAGCCGATCTTAATTCTGCGTACTTCATACATACCGGCGGAGGAAGTGTAGATACCGGAGTTGCAAATACAGTTAACCAAGCCGTTGGCCTATACGTCGAAGTTATCAACAAGGCTGGTACGGGCACAATCACAGATACCTATGGTTTATACGTAAACCAATCTACTTCGGGTACTAACAACTACGGTGCGTATATTGGAGGCAGTGTTGGTATAGGGGACGTTTCGCCAGACGCGCTGCTGGATGTTGCGGGCACCTTCCAGTTTGATGGTAACGGTGTATTTGGAGACGCAGCCGCCGATACGTTAACGATTAATGGCACAGCAGTGTCTACACCAAACAATCTAAACTTTGACAGCAATACGCTGTTTATTGATGCTACGAACAATAGGGTGGGTGTAGGTACGGCTACCCCAGAGACTAAGCTTCATGTGAGCGGCGGTCACATATTACTAGACAATAACTTCTATCTTGAGGGCAAAGATACTGTCGGGACAATACGTAATATTCTTGGGTTTGGCTCAGATAACCGTACATTATTAGTTAGCGGTACCGGAGGGTTTGCAGTAAGAAACTCTGCACAGAATACCGATATTATATCCGTTTCAAGTTCCGCCAGCACCACAATAACAGGTGGTTCAACCGGTATAGCATTAACTGTCAATAACAGTACGTCAACTGGTAATATTGCCAGCTTCCAAGACAACGGTGCGGATGTGTTCACAATAGCTGATGGTGGAAATCTAACCGCAACTGGTGACTTAGCACTTAACGGTGGTGATCTAACCAGCACTGGTAACCTGAATGTTACTTCCGATACTGCTAGCGCGGCGACCGTAACCGGTGGTACTGGCGGTGTAACGGTTCAGACAGGCAACAACGGTGCTGGTACATCTGGTGCGGCTACCTTACAGACCGGCACAGGCACAACTGGTACTGGCGCGATCACTATTGCTACTGGCAACGCCAGCGCCGGCACAGCAGGCAATATAAGCATCAACAACGGTACAAGCTTCTCTGGCACACCTCTGATTAACATAGGTACAAATGGAGTAGCCAACACCATCCAAATTGGTAACACGACTGGCGCGGTTGCTCAGACCATAAATATTGGCAATAACGCCACGCTTGCTTCGGCAACTACACTGTTGCTCGGTTCTTCCATAGGCACTAGCACAACTACTCTGCAATCAGGCAGTGGAGGCATAATAATCCCAGCTTCGCTTGCAGGTACCGTAGATACTTCTACCTTCCTATGTCGAAACAGCAGCAATCAGCTAACTACTTGTTTGACCACTGGTGCTGGTGCAGCCTTTGTTCAGGGTGGCAACAGCTTCGGCGCCACCGCCACCCTAGGAACCAACGACGCCTTTAACCTTGAGCTAGAAACAGCCGGTGTCACCCGTCTAACCCTAGATCAGTCCGGCAACGCCACCCTCACTGGCAATCTGACCGTTCAGGGTACGGGTACAAGCAGCATAGCTGGCGATCTAACAGTAGATGGCAACACCACCCTAGGCAATGCCAACACCGACACCCTGACCATCACCGGCACCTCAGTATCTATACCAAATAGCCTAAACTTCGACAGCAACACCCTATATGTAGATTCAGCTAATAACCGTATAGGTATAGGTACCAACGCTCCAGGCTATGCGTTGGATCTTCGCACAAGTACCACCGTATCTCAACTACACTTTGCTAGCTCAAACGCCGACTCCGGTGGTTACCTAACTTCTGCTGGTCCAGACAACTTCTTGTTTAGCGGTGGTGCCGCCTGGAACGGTGCCGCCTGGGTAGCCAAACACACCCAAGCCGGTATTATTGGCACCCTAGCCGGCTCACTACAGTTCTATTCAGACGCTGGCTTAACAACCGGCAACAGCTACACCCCAACGCTAAGGATGACTGTCAGTTCAACGGGTAATGTTGGTATAGGTGACGGCACGCCAACAGCCCTGCTTACTGTAGGAAACGGTGACTTGTTCCAGGTAAATAGTTCTGGTGATATTACAACTGCTGCTGCCGAAAACTTAAACATTAACACCGGCACAACTGGCGCCATAAGCATAGACACTGGCACAACAGGCAGTGTAAGCATTGCCACAGGTGCAAACGCCAAAGCGGTAACCGTCGGCAATACAACCGGTACGACCAGCGTAACTGTAAACACCGGGACGGGTACGGCTGGTGGTGACCTCAACCTGGCTGACACGGCGGTCGCGGGCAAGCGAGTAGACATAGGTTCGGTCGACAACAGTGGTACCACAACCGTAAATGTCGCTACTGCTAGTGCAAGCGCTCAAACAATCCAAGTAGGTGGCAACTTTACTAACGGCGGTTCAAACGCCAGCAGTACAATCAAACTACAAGCCGGCACGGTTGGAATTGACATAAACGCAGCTGACAGTGGCGGCGTAACCCTTCAAAGCTTCACAAACGACAGCAACGCCTTCCGTATCCTGACTGCAGCTGGCGCAGGCAGCCCGCTACTGGTTGCCGACACCGCCGCCAGCACCCCGCGCATCCTGATAGGCAACCCAACTTCAGCCCTAACAACCGCCGCCTTGGTAGTAACCACCCAAGAAGTAACAACCCGACTATTGATCGGAACCGCAGCCAACGGCGTAGACATAAACGTCGCGGCTGCTGCCGGTCAACAATTCCGTCTAAGCGGAAATGCACGTAATAGTAAGTCAATCACTCTATCGCCAGAGTATGCCGGTGCAACCCTAAGTGGTGACGGTGGCAGCAACGTAGGTACTATGACTTCCGACTTCTGTGGTAATGATGGAGCTGGTTCGTTTGTAGAGGTAAATTCTGGCGTATGTAGTACTTCTGGCGATTTCCATAACTACTATTCATGGACTGCAAATGCTACTAACGATTATGACATTTGGGCTAAGTGGCAGGTACCAAAAGACTTCAGCGACTGGGACAGCACTCCAATTCAATTCTTTGGCTGGAGAACCAGCAGTTCCGCCGGCACAACAGTAACCATGACGCTATACAGCAACAGTGGTGTAGTTTGTGGCACGCCAACCAATATAAGCAACACAACTACCTGGACCGCAACTTCTTACACCACAACCGGATGTAACCCGGCTGCGGGCGACATCATGTTCTTCGATATTCATCTGTCGGTAGGCGTTAATGGCGAATTCGCTCGCGTTGGCGAAATAACAATTAATTACCTGAGTAAGTTTTAAGCCATGAAAAATAATAACGACCAACAATACGAGATCAGAAAGGCAAGGGTACATATAGTGCACTTTGCTAATACTGATATACTCGTTAACCCTGTTGTCGTTGAGCAAAACGCTATTAAACTGGCTAACCGTCGCCCTCCACGCAAACGACGCACTAACTACGCGAAGAAAATCCAAAACAACCCCCTAATCTTCAACGCCTAATCCAAAACAACCCCCTTAATCACTGGTGTTATAATTGTTTGTATATGGGGAATAAAAAAACCGGAACCCGGAAGGGTTGGCTGGCGCTTTTGAAAAACATTTTAACGTTGGGTCATGAAAAACTTTTTTGGGTAGTTAAGACTGCATTTGGTTCACGGTCCATGCGGGTGCTTGCCGCGGCAATTTATTTGTTTGCATACATTTCAATAATTCCTTTGGCAAACATACAAAAGTCCGGCGCAACCGGAACAGTTGCTTTTGGATCCGTATCAACCGGCTCTACCGGATCTGGTCAGGCAACCTCGGTCACAATCAATAAACCTAGCACAACCGTAAGCGGAGATTTGCTGGTAGCTGTAATAATGATTGAAGCCCAGAACCCTACAATAACGCTTCCGGGCGGTAGCGGTGGTACGTGGACCAATTTTCCTACGGCAGTTAAGTTCACTACAGGCACAAGTAACACCACAATAGCCGCTTACTACGCTGTTGCCAACGGAAGTGAGCCAGCAAGTTACACGTTTTCTGGTGGTACCAATACCCAGTGGGTTGGGGCAATAACCGACTATAAAGGAGTGGATACCACCACCCCCATAGAAGCCCAAAGTTCTACAAATTCTGGTACAGGAGGCACAACGGCGACGGCACTGACGGTTACGCCGTCAACTGCCAATGCCCGTGTGGTAAGTGTCTTTGGGGCAGATCAGGATGCTCAAGTAACATTTACCCCTCAGGCTGGTATAAAGGAGCGATTTGATGACGGGAGCGTAAGACCTGGTGTAGGCAATACGGACGTTTCAATTTCTGCTGCAGACATTTCGTCCTTTGCGACCACGGCTACCGGCAGCAAGACAGCTACAATATCCGCTACGGCGCTGGAGTGGGGAGCTTTTCAATACGTTCTTAAACCAGATGGCGTGGTACGTATGATTTTGTTTTGGGACGGTACCGACACCACTCCCAGCCCCATTAGCCTGCCATCTGGCTGGAGCGTACTAGACGATTATGACGGCATGTATATTCGCGGTGAGCTGCCAGCGAATTTTGGTCAGACATTCACTAGCACCACGCACACGCCAACGGTCAGTTCACTTGCAAACAGTAGCTCCTCTCTGGTTGCCGACAGTGGTAACACCGCAACGGGTGCAGTAAATGCTCACACACATGGTTACGGAGGGTCGGGGGTCTTGAGCTCAGGAACTTCAAATGGTATAGGAGCTGCAAGTAACAGTGACGAGCCAGCCTATAGAACGCTCCAGGTTATTCGATATAACGCGGGTGTGCCAAACGTTATTCCAAATGGAGCTATTGCACTTTTTGATGGTAGTCCGGGAATTCCAAGCGGTTGGGCGAACCTTTCCGGTACATCAGACCCGTTCTACCACCGTATGCTTAAAATTGAAGCAACTCCCAACTCAAATAACGGTAGTGACACGCACACACACTCTTTGGTGTGGCCGTCACTTACGGCTTCTACTGGAACGTTGGACAGGAACACGCTTTTTTCTTCTGCAAACCGTGTTGCTCCAGATGCACATACGCACACCGCTCCAGCCAGCCCAACAGCAACTGCCTCCGCAACGGCATTACCACCATATGTGCAGCCACTTCTTGCAAAAGCCAATGCCAATACCAATACTATCTCAATCGGTATAACTGCAATGTTTGATGGTGATCCGGGCGGTGGTTGGGTTATTAGGTCAAAGAACTCCGGCGCTAGCGCAGAACAGATTTATTACCAAAAGTTTCTAAGACCAAATGATACGTTTATTGAAACCCCAGCCGGCGCAGAAAATCACACTCACAGCGCCGAAGTGGGAACAACCGGAGTTGCCTCTGGGTCGCTAACAGGTACCTTGCTAATCCCATCTGGCGTTGCGCGCTATCAACACACACACAATATAACGGCAAATTTCAACGCAGTGGAAAACATGCCACCAGCGTATTTTAATGTGGTTATTGCAGAAAAAGTAAACTTTATTCTAACTAATTACTATTGGTATTTAGATAATGGTGCCATAGATCCTCCTAGCAGCGCCTCAAATAAATGGGGCAACCCAGATATTGCTCAGCACGTTGCAATCGTTACTTTGCCTATAGCTGCAGCTGACCCACCGGACCTTGGCACGGATCTAAGGCTTCGTTTACAGATTTTAATAAATGGTAATAATTTGGTTGCTAGCACGGTAACTTTTAAGCTTCAGTACAATGCCACACGCAGTGCCTCTTGCATTACGACCAGCGGTAGCTGGACAGATGTAGGCGCCAGCACAGCTACTGACAAAGCTTGGCGCTATACAACGTCAACAGTAATCACCAATGGTGATAGTGCGCCACTTAGCGGAACCGTCGCGGACTTTACCGGTCCCTATGGAACATCTAATGTATACGAACTATATGTAAGGGGCACAAATCCTGGCACAAATCCCAATGGTGCGGTTATTAGCGACAGAATAGAATATGACTTTCATATAAGTGATTATGCCGCTGCCGGCGCGACTCAGTATAGTTTTCGTATTATAGAAAATACCGGTACGTTGCTTAGTCAATACGACTTTTGTCCAACGCTGACCACCAGACCCCGCACCGAAAACCAAATGAGGCATGGTAACTTCTTTGACGCCGATCCAGCGGGTGATGGAACCGGTTCGCTAGAAGAAGGATTTTCATGGGTCGATTAGTACGTCGAGCTGTGCGATTAATCGTTGGGAATTTTTGGCTGATTTTTGTGTTTTTATCTATAGGGGCAGCAGTCTGGCTGTACGCGCTGACTTCACATACAAATATGCCAAGTCGTAGGGACTTAGAAAGCTATCTTTCGCAGCAACAATTGCAGGTGGGGGTCGAAGAAACTAACGGCTTTCAGCACGTCTACTACATATATAAAAACTCAAAGATATCCGTAACAGAAGGCTTAGCAAACAACACCGAGCCAGTGGTCAGCGATGAATATATAGCGTGGGTGCGAACACCGTACGGAACCAACCAAAGTCTACTTTATGTACACAATGTCTTAGATCGGACCACTACCCAAATTACTTCTTTTGGAAATGCCTCCAAACCTGATATATACGGCAACCATCTGGTCTGGGAGGACGATAGTGCTGAAACGGCTTCGGTTTACTTTTATGATGGTTTGTCTGTGCAGC
>JBAZCA010000011.1:0-3560 GCA_041671125.1 Patescibacteria group bacterium
GGCGGCGGTCCGCATGTCCGGATTTTTTCGGCTGACGGAAAAATAAAAAACCAGTTTTTCGCTTACGACAGCCGGTTCCGCGGCGGGGTGAATGTGGCGGCCGGCGATGTTGATGGCGATGGAAAAGATGAAGTGATAGTTGGCGCCGGGAATGGCGGCGGTCCGCATGTCCGGATTTTTTCGGCTGACGGAAAAATAAAAAACCAGTTTTTCGCTTACGACAGCCGGTTCCGCGGCGGGGTGAATGTGGCGGCCGGCGATGTTGATGGCGATGGAAAAGATGAAGTGATAGTTGGCGCCGGGAATGGCGGCGGTCCGCATGTCCGGATTTTTTCGGCTGACGGAAAAATAAAAAACCAGTTTTTCGCTTACGACAGCCGGTTCCGCGGCGGAGTAAGGGTGGCGGCCGGGAATGTTTACAACGCGATCCGCAAAGGCGGCGATCAGATTATAACCGCTCCCGGTCCGGGTCTTAGCGCGGAGATAAAGGTTTTTGACAATAAAGCCAATCTTTTAAGCCGCTTTACCGCTTTTAACAATAATTTTCGCGGCGGAATAAGCGTTTCGGCTGGCGACCTTGACGCTGACGGCCGGGGGGAAATAATCGCCGCGGCCGGTCCGGGCGGCGCGCCCCATATCCGTTCTTTTGATTCGGACGGCAATCTTTTTGGCTCTTACTACGCCCTGGCGGCTGATTTTAATAAAGGCGTAAACGCGGGATATGTTAGAATAAAAAAATAATTAAAAATGTAAAATTAAAAATTAAAAATTAAGGTAAAATTATTTCGTGAAAAATTTTTTATAAAAATTTTTCACTCCATAATTTTGAATTTCCCGCCCGACTGAACGCCAGTCGTTCGGGCGGGTGATTTTTAAATTTTTAATTAAAATAATCATATGTCCCATCGCGCGATATTCGGCAAGAAAAACATCCTGGTGGCCGGCGGCGCCGGCTTTATCGGCTCCCACCTTTGCGACGAGCTTATTAAAAACGCCAAGGTAATCTGCCTGGACAATTTTATCACCGGCGATGAAAGGAATATTGACCATCTTTTATCTAATCCGGATTTTGAATTCGTCCGCCATGACATAAGCGATCCGCTTAGCCTTGAATCCCTGCCGGAGCTGGAAAAATTTAAAATTAAATTCCAGGGAGTGCAGGAAATTTACAACCTGGCCTGCCCGGCTTCGCCGAAGAATTTTTCCGAAAATAAGCTGGCTACGCTTCTCGCCAACTCGTACGGGACGAAAAATCTCCTTGACCTCGCGGTTCAGCATGGCTCCAAATTTATCCACTTTTCCTCATCAGTCGTTTACGGCCAGAGCCGGGGATCAGGGGAAAAGATTGCCGAAGACGACTTCGGGCGGGTGGACGCGGTTTCTCCCCGCGGCGCTTACGAAGAAGGAAAAAGGTTTTCCGAGACGCTCGTCGCCAACTACCGGGAGATCCATAAGCTTGACGCCAAAATAATCCGGATTTTCCGGACTTACGGCCCGAGGATGAAATTAAACGACGGGCATATGATTCCCGATTTTATCTTTAACGCGCTGGACGGCAAAGATCTCGTCATCCATGGCGGCGAAAATTTCGCTTCTTCTTTTTGCTATGTTTCCGATCTTATTGACGGGGCGATTAAGATCGCCGAATCGGAAATAAGCGCGCCGGTCAATCTCGGCTCGGAAATTGAGGTTAAATTCCGCGAAGTGGCGGAAAAAATTATCAAAATGCTTGATTCCGGCTCTAAAATAACCTATGATGATTCAATTCAGTATCTTACCCCTGCCTGTCTTCCTGATACCTCGCGCGTCCGCCAGGAATTCGGCTGGCTGCCGGTCGTTACCCTTAATAAGGGTCTTGAAAAAACCATTGAGGATTTAAGGGCGGGCAAAGGGTTGCTTAGAATAGAATGATAATTTAAAATTTAAAATTCATAGGACTTGCGCGTTTGCGCGTAAATACCTCTTTTGTCATCCTGACCCCGAGTTCTCGGGGGAAGGATCTGCGAATGCGGTAATTAATCCAAAGGTAATTCTCTGGATAAAATCAGTCTAAAAATTGACCTATAATTTGATTATCATGTCCGTAGATCCTTCCTCCCTGCGGTCGTCAGGATGACAAAAAAAGTAAGAATCGCCGGAATGACAAAATGAGTTCATTCTTCAAGCGCGTAAGTTTTAATTCATTTAAAATTTAAAATTAAAAATTTATAATTAAATGAAAGTATTTTGCGTTATTCCGGCGTTTAACGAAGAAGAAAATATTGTGGAAGTTATTAAGACTGTTAAGCCTCTTGTTGACGGGGTGGTTATTGTTGACGACGGGTCAGCGGATAAAACCTATGAACTGGCGCGCGCCCAGGGGGTTATCGCTTTAAAGCATCTTTTAAACCGGGGGCAGGGCGCCGCTTTAGAAACCGGAAACCAATACGCTTTAAAAAACAACGCGGATATTATTGTCCATTTTGACGCTGACGGCCAATTTTTAGCCGGGGAAATAAAAGAACTTACTGAATTAATTGAATCCGGCCGGGCGGACATAGTTTTCGGTTCACGCTTTTTAGGCCGGAGTTCCAACATGCCGGTCTTTAAAAGGCTGCTTCTAATGCCTTTGGCCCGAGCCATGAACAGGATGCTGTTCGGAGCCAGGCTAAGCGATCCGCAATGCGGCTTCCGGGCGCTAAACGCCAAAGCGGCCGGAAAAATTAAAATCCAGAGTGACGGCATGGCTCACTGCTCGGAAATAATCGGCAAAGCTTTCCAGTCCGGACTGAAAATAAAAGAAGCGCCAATAACGGTTGTTTATCGGGAATTCGGCCAGAACGCGTCCGGTGGATGGAGAATTATAAAAGATTTGGTATATTCAAAGTTTTTAAGATGAATATATGTTTCAGCAATTAATCGCTTTAGGAGTAGTAATTTTTTTCATCGCCCGGCTTTTTTGGCAGAGAAAAAAGGACGAAATAAGCCGGACGGAATTTTTCTTCTGGCAGGCTTTTTTTCTTCTGGCCGGACTGGCCGTCGTCTTCATGAAAAAAATTGACGAGCTGGTTGCCGGCCTCGGTTTTTCCGCCACCGGCATCAACGTCCTTTTTTACGTTGCCGTGGTACTGCTTTTTTACGTAGTCTTCCGCCTCCGCCTCCGGCAGGAAAAAATGGAAAGGAATATAACCAAAATCGTCAGGGAAATCGCGCTGAAAGGGAAGGAGTAGGGGGTGGCGAAAGAGAAAATTGACCGGTAAAAAGCAGAATGCTATAATGTCTTTGAGCATGAAAATAATATAATCAATAATATGACTTTAACGTCTGAAGAATTTAACAAGCTTGTAAAAAAAGATGATTTAAAGCAACTTGAAGAAAGAATGGAAAAAAAATTTGCCAGTAAGGATGATGTTAAAAAAATTGAAGAAAGGGTTGATAAAGTGTCTGTTCTGGCGCTATGTAACAAACAAGATATCCACGATCTCAAGGAGAGCGTTAAAAGGATTGATAAAAATGTAAATACTATAATAACCACGCTTGACGGGATAACTAAAAATTTTAAAGATCACCAGGAATCTCAT